>NZ_JBSFBX010000014.1:0-249739 GCF_053593175.1 Streptomyces sp. NPDC002386 | reverse complement strand
CGCGTGACGGGCGGCCGCCCCCGTCCCCCAACACCCAGCGCCCACTCCCCCCCCCCCCCCCGGCCCCCGGGCGCTACCACCCACCACGGGTGATCCCTCCCGGCGGCCGGAACGCAATGCTTGCCGCTGAGGGGTTCGCGCGCCGCCCCGCCTGGCGGTCCGGAGACGCCCCGTCGGTCACGCGAGGAGGAGCCATGACCGAGTCGCGTGGAACGACACCGGGCACCGGACCGTCGCATGCGTTCGGCGGGGCGGCCGCAGATCCGGGACAGGGACCGGGAGACGCCATGACGGTGCTCGCCCGGTCGTGGCTCTGGATCCTGGGGTCGGCGCTCGTGACGATCGTCCCGGGTGTGCTGATCCTCGTCTGGCCGGACGAGACCCTGCACGTCCTCGCCGTTCTCATCGGCCTCTATCTGCTGCTCATGGGCGCGCTGCGGTTCGTCACGGCCTTCTCCCGGGAGGGAGCCGGGGAACGGCTGCCCGGGCTGCTCATCGCTCTGCTGTTCGTCCTGGCCGGGGTGCTCTGCCTGCGCAACCCGCTGCAGACCATCGCCGCGCTGTCACTGATCGTCGGGCTCGCCTGGCTGGTGTCCGGCATCCTCACGCTCTACACCGCGATCTCCGCCGAGGACCTCCCGCACCGCGGGGTGGTCCTCGGCGGCGCGCTGCTCGGCATCGTCGCCGGGATCGTGGTGCTCGTCCTGCCCACCGAGTCGGCGCGGGCGCTGACCCGGCTGCTCGGGCTGTGGCTCGTGCTGCTGGGCCTGGTCGAGCTCGCGGTCGCCCTCGCCTGGCGCTCCGCGACACGCAAGGCGGCCACCGCACAGGCCGCCCCGCGGAGCACTTCGTGAGACACCCCGCGGGCGGCACGGCCGCGCCTCCCCGGCCCCGGCCCGCCGCCGCGGGACCGCCGGACGGTTCCGGCGCACCGCCACGAGTACCACCGGACGGCGGTGACGCACCGGCCACGATCACCCGCCTGGGGTGAGGCCACCCCGCCCCGCCCCGCGCACGCTGGGATCGGCACACACCGGCCCGGCCGGCTGGACGGGCCGGAGCCCCGGACTGAGGAGAGAAATGAGCGCGCAGACCTACCTCGCGTACGACTATCCACTGCTGAGCGCCTTCTGGACGATGCTGGTGTTCTTCCTGTGGATCATGTGGTTCGTCCTGCTGTTCCGGGTCATCGTCGACGTCTTCCGTGACGACGGCATGAGCGGCTGGGCCAAGGCCGGCTGGACGCTCTTCGTGATCGTGGTCCCCTTCCTGGGCGTCCTCGTCTACCTGATCGCCCGCGGCAAGGGCATGGGGGAGCGGGAGATGAACCAGGCACGGGCCCAGCAGGCCGCCTTCGACTCCTACGTCCGGGAAACCGCGCAGGGCGGCGCGGAGCGCAGGAGCAGCGCCGACGAACTCGCCAAGCTGTCCGAGATGCGCTCGCGCGGCGACATCAGCGACGACGAGTTCCGCAGGGCGAAGGAACTGGTCCTCAGCGCCGGCGGCACCGGCACCGGCACGGGCACGGCCACCGGCACGGCGCAGCAGCCCGCTCGCGGCGTGCCGACCTCGTCCGGACGCTGAGCATCTCCCACCACGACGAATGGAGGTATTGGTATGACCGCGTCACCGCGCACCAGCTCGCACACCCGGACCGCCAAGCAGCAGTGGGCCGGCGGACTGACCGCCTTCGCGGGCATCATGCTCATGATCGCCGGACTGCTCAGCCTGTTCCGCGGCATCATGGCGATCGCCCAGGACGACGTCTTCGTCACGACCCCGAACTACGTCTTCAAGTTCGACCTCACCAGCTGGGGCTGGATCCACCTGGTACTCGGTGTGATCGCGGTGGCCGTCAGCTTCGGTCTGTTCGGACCGTCGATGTGGGCACGGGTCGCCGGTGTGGCCATCGCCGGGCTCGTCATCATCGCCAACTTCCTGTCCCTGCCGTACTACCCGGTCTGGTCGGTCGTGATGATCGCGCTGTCCGGCTTCATCATCTGGGCCCTGTGCGTCGTCAAGCGTGACGACGCCTCCGCGATGACCTAGCACCGGGGCCACGACCCCCCGTCACCGTCGTGCCGAGGAGGACGCATGGACAGGTATCCGCCCATCGCGGAGCACGGAATGGTGGGTGACCTCCAGACGGCGGCCCTGGTGTCGTCCGGCGGAACCGTCGACTGGTGGTGCACCCCCCGTTTCGACTCGCCCAGCGTCTTCGCCTCGCTGCTGGACAGCGAGCGCGGCGGTCACTGCCGGCTGGCGGCGGAGCATCCGGACGGCGACGGCATGTCCGTACGCCAGCTGTACCTGTCCGACACGGCGATCCTGGTCACCCGGTTCATGGGGCCCGGCGGCGTCGGCGAGGTCGCCGACCTCATGGTCCCCATCGACTCGGCCGAGCCCACCGGCCGGCACCGTCTGATCAGGATCGCCCGGGTCGTGCGGGGCACCCTGCCCTTCGTCCTCACCTGCCGGCCGCGCTTCGACTACGGGCGCGCCCGGCACTCCCTGACCCTCACGGACGGCCATGCGGCCGTCCTGCGGGGCCCGGGCACGGACCTGCACGTCCAGACCACCGGCGGCATCACGCTGCGGGCCGACGGCGACGACGTCACCGCCCGCTTCACCCTCTCCGCCGGTCAGGCCGCCGCCGTCGTCCTGACCACCACGGACGGGGGAGCCCCGGCTCCCGAGACGCCGTCCCTGGCCGGCGTCGCCGAGGACCTGGAGCAGTGCCGCGACTTCTGGCTCACCTGGCTGCGGTCCTGCACCTACCGCGGCCGCTGGCAGGAGGTGGTCAACCGCTCGGCGATCACCCTCAAGCTGCTCACCTACCGGCCGACCGGGGCACCCGTCGCCGCGGCCACCATGGGACTGCCCGAGCAGGCGGGCGGCGAGCGCAACTGGGACTACCGCTACACCTGGATCCGGGACGCCTCCCTGTCCGTCGGCACCCTGATCGACCTGGGCTTCCTGGACGAGGCGTACGCCTTCCGCCGCTGGCTGCGCGACCGCGTCGAGGCCGGCGGCACCACCTCGGGCGACCCCCTGCAGATCATGTACCGGGTGGACGGCGACCCTCACCTCACCGAGGAGACCCTCGACCACCTGGAGGGCTACCTGGGCTCACGGCCGGTACGGGCGGGCAACGCGGCAGCCGACCAGCTCCAGCTCGACATCTACGGGGAGGCCTCCGACGCCTTCGTGGTCGGCAAGGACGTCGGAGCGATCCGCGGCTGGAAGGCGCTGAGGGGCGTGCTGGACTGGCTGGCGGGCAACTGGGACCGCCCCGACGAGGGCATCTGGGAGACCCGCGGGGGCCGGCAGAACTTCACCTACAGCCGGCTGATGGCCTGGGTGGCGTTCGACCGGGGCATCCGCGCGGCCACCGCGTTCTCCCGCCCGGGCGACGTCGAGCGCTGGACGGCCGCCCGGGACGCGGTCTTCGAGCAGATCACCGAGCGCGGCTGGCACGACAAGCGGAAGGCCTTCGTGCAGCACTACGACACCGACGTGCTGGACGCCTCGCTGCTGCTGATGCCCCGGGTCGGCTTCCTCTCCCCGCACGACCCGGACTGGATCAGCACCCTCGACGCCATGGACGAGGAACTGGTCAGCGACAGCCTGGTCTACCGGTACGACCCCGCCGCGTCCCCCGACGGACTGCGCGGCTCCGAGGGCACGTTCAACCTCTGCAGCTTCCTCTACGTCGAGGCGCTCGCCCGCTCCGGCCGGCTCCTGCAGGCCCGGCACGCCTTCGACAAGATGCTCACCTACGCCAACCACGTCGGCCTGTTCGCCGAGGAGATCGGCCCCTCGGGCGAGCAGCTCGGCAACTTCCCCCAGGCGTTCACCCACCTCTCGCTCGTCACCGCCGCCAGGGCGCTCGACGAGGAGCTGAACCGGGCGAACGCGATGCCGAGCGACGGCGGGACGCGGCACCCCGGCGTCCACGGCTTCAGGGTGCCGCCCGAGGCCGCGGACGGAGGCACCGCGGGTGACTGACCAGGCGGTGCCGGCCGCGGTCCCGCCGGGGGAGCGGCGGGTCCTCGCCGCACTCGCCCTCGCCCAGTTCATCTGCAGCTTCGCCGGCTCCAACATGAACGTGATGATCAACGACATCAGCAAGGACCTGGACACCACGGTCCAGGGGGTGCAGATCTCCATCACCCTCTTCCTGCTGGTCATGGCCGCGCTGATGATCCCCGGCGGCAAGATCACCGACCGGTACGGCCGCAAACGGTGCTTCCTCGCCGGTCTCGTCGTCTACGCCGTGGGCGCGCTGCTGTGCGCGGTCGCACCGGGACTCGGTGTCCTCATCCTCGGCAACTCGATCCTCGAGGGCGTCGGCACCGCCCTGCTGATCCCGCCGGTGTACATCCTCACCACGCTGCTGTACCCCGACGTCACCTCCCGCGCCCGGGCCTTCGGGGTGATCATGGCGCTGGGCGGCATCGGCGCGGCGGCGGGACCGCTGATCGGCGGGCTCATCACGACCGGCATCAGCTGGCGGGCGGCCTTCGTGTTCCAGGCGCTGGTCATCGCACTGATCGTGTGGCTGAGCCGCGGTATCCGGGACCCCCTGCCCCCGGACCCGCACCGCGCGTTCGACACCGGGGGTGCGGTCCTGTCGGCCACCGGCCTGGTCCTCATCGTCATGGGCATCCTGGCGGCGGACAACGACGTCTGGCTGACGATCGCGCTGCTCGTCCTCGGCGGCCTCGTCCTCGCCTGGTTCTTCCGGTCCACGCGCGCGAAGGAACGGGCCGGCCGCGAGCCCCTGCTCTCGCTGAGTCTGTTCCGCGACCGCACCTCCAACCTGGGGCTCGTCACGCAGAACGTCCAGTGGCTGCTGCTCATGGGCACGTCCTTCACGGTGGCCGCCTACCTCCAGGTGGTCCGCGGTTACGACGCCATCCGGACCGGAGTGATCTTCACGGCGGCCACGCTCGGGCTGCTGCTGACCTCGCTGGCCGCCGAGCGGCTGGCCGAGCGGCGGTCGCAGCGGACACTGGTCATGACCGGCTTCGCGCTCTCCGTCGTGGGCGTGGCGGCCCTGGTCGCCCTGGTCGCCTCCTTCTCCACCGCCTGGGCCTTCGTGCCCGGGCTGCTGCTCATCGGGCTGGGACTCGGCGTGATGCTGACCCCGTCGGTGAACGTCGTCCAGTCGAGCTTCCCGGAGGAGCGGCAGGGCGAGATCTCGGGGCTGTCGCGCAGCGTGTCCAACCTCGGTTCGTCGTTCGGCACCGCCATCGCGGGCACCATCCTCGTCGCCGGGCTCACCACTGGGGCCTACGCCGCCGCGATGATCACCCTCGGCGTGATCGGCCTCGGCGGCCTCGCCGCGGCTGCCCGCCTGCCCCGCGCGCCGGGCCGCTCGGCAGCAGGGGACGCGACGGCCTCCACCGCGCCTGGAACCGGGGCCTCCACCACGCCTGGGACCGAGGCCGGCACCGCGCCTGGGACCGAGGCCGGCACCGCGCGTGGGACCGAGGCGGAACCGCCCGTCCCGGACCCCGGACGCCCCCCTGCCCCGCGCCGCCCGCACCGCGCGTGACATCATCGGCCCCGGTCAGGACCGACGCCGAACGCGGTGGCAGGAGCCGCACGAGGAGCACGATGAACCCCGGTCTCACCGCCCCGCCCGCGGTGGGCACCTCGCTGCTGGACGACTTCTCACTGGAGATGACCGGCAAGGACGTGCCGAAGCTGGAGGAGGCGCGCCACAGCATCCCGCCGGGCACGCGGATCAACGTCACCTTCCTGGCGGGCGAGGACCTCGCCACCCGGCTGGCCGCGGCCCGCGCGGTCAAGCGGCTCGGCTTCGTCCCGGTGCCGCACATCTCCGCCCGTCGCCTGCCCTCCCGGGCCCACCTGGAGGAGTTCCTGGCCGGCCTCGCCGCGGACGGCACCGCCGAGAACGTGTTCGTCGTCGGCGGCGACCCCGCCCGCCCCGAGGGCCCGTACCCGGACGCCCTCTCCGTGATCCGCACCGGGCTGCTCCAGCGGCACGGCGTGCGCCACATCGGCATCAGCGGCTACCCCGAGGGCCACCCCGCCATCACCGACCGCACGCTGTGGTCCGCGCTCACCGACAAGTCGGCGGCCCTCGGCGCCGAACGGCTCACGGGCGACGTCATCACCCAGTTCGGCTTCGACGTCGACCCCGTGCTCGGCTGGCTGGAGGCCGTCCGCGCCCGGGGCGTCGCCCTGCCGGTCCGCATCGGCGTACCCGGCCCGGCCGGGGTGCGCCGGCTGATGACCTACGCCGCCCGCTTCGGCGTCGGCACCAGCGCCTCCGTGGCCCGCAAGTACGGCTTCTCGCTGACCAACCTGATGGGCACGGCCGGCCCCGACCGCTTCCTGCACGCCCTCTCCCGGCACCACGACCCCGCCCGGCACGGCAGGGTGAAGGTGCACTTCTACACCTTCGGCGGGCTGCGGGCCACGTCCGAGTGGATAGCCCGGTTCCGGCACGGCGAACGGACGGACTGACCCCGCGGGGCGAATCGGCGGCCGCCTGGCCACCGGGACGTACGTGTCGGATTCTCGCCAGCGAGGGACCCCCGTGGTGTCCGATCCTTGAGCCATGCAGACAGGGCAGACAGGGATGCACCACGACCGGGAGCGCTGCGTACGTGCCGTGCGGTCCAAGGACGCGCGGTTCGACGGATGGTTCTTCACAGCCGTCCTGACCACCCGCATCTACTGCCGGCCGAGCTGCCCGGCCGTGCCGCCCAAGGCGGAGAACATGACGTTCCTGCCGAGCGCGGCGGCCTGCCAGCAGGCCGGCTTCCGGGCCTGCAAGCGCTGCCGCCCCGACACCAGCCCCGGCTCCCCGGAGTGGAACCTGCGCGCCGACCTGGTGGCCCGGGCGATGCGGCTGATCGCCGACGGGGTGGTGGACCGCGAGGGCGTACCCGGGCTGGCCGCACGGCTCGGGTACAGCGCACGGCAGGTGGAACGCCAGCTCCTCGCCGAGCTCGGCGCCGGACCCCTCGCCCTGGCCCGGGCCCAGCGCGCCCAGACCGCGCGGCTGCTCGTCGAGACGACCCCGCTGCCCATGGCGGAGATCGCCTTCGCGGCCGGCTTCTCCTCCATCCGGGCCTTCAACGACACCGTCCGCGAGGTCTTCGCCCTCTCCCCGAGCGAGCTGCGCGCCCGGGTGCCCGCAAACCGCGCGGCGAGCACCCCCGGCACCCTCGCGCTGCGGCTGCCGTTCCGTGCCCCGCTCAACCCGGACAACCTCTTCGGCCACCTCGCCGCCACCGCCGTACCGGGCGTGGAGGAGTGGCGGGACGGCGCCTACCGGCGCACGCTGCGACTGCCGTACGGACACGGCATCGTCGCCCTCACCCCGCGCCCCGACCACATCGCCTGCCGGCTCACCCTCGGCGACCCGCGCGACCTGACCGTGGCCATCAGCCGCTGCCGGCGCCTGCTCGACCTGGACGCCGACCCCGTCGCCGTCGACGAGCGGCTGCGCGCCGACCCGCTGCTCGCCCCGCTGGTCGACCGGGCACCCGGCCGCCGGGTGCCGCGCACCGTCGACGAGGCCGAGTTCGCCGTCCGCGCCGTGCTCGGCCAGCAGGTCTCCACGGCCGCCGCCCGCACCCACGCGGCCCGCCTGGTCGTCGCGCACGGCAAGCCCCTGGACGACCCCGAGGGCGGCCTCACCCACCTCTTCCCGTCCCCCGAGGCGCTGGCCGCCGTGGACCCCGAGACCCTGGCCATGCCCCGTACCCGCCGCACCACCCTCACCACCCTGGTACGCCGACTGGCCGACGGCACGCTGCACCTGGGCGTCGAGTCCGACTGGGCCGAGGCCCGGGCCCGGCTGCTCGCCCTGCCCGGCTTCGGCCCGTGGACGGCCGACGTCGTCGCGATGCGGGCCCTGGGCGACCCCGACGCCTTCCTCCCCACCGACCTCGGGATCCGGCGCGCCGCCCGGGAACTGGGCCTGCCCGCCACCCCGGCCGCGCTCACCGCCCGCGCCGGGTCCTGGCGACCCTGGCGGGCCTACGCGGTCCAGTACCTGTGGGCCGCGGACGGACACCCCATCAACTTCCTGCCCGTGTGAGGACGTTCACGATGAAGCAGCACACCGTCACCGACAGCCCCTACGGCCCCCTGACCCTCGTCGCCGAGGACGGCGTCCTCTGCGGCCTCTACATGGCCGGCCAGCGCCACCGCCCACCCGAGGAGACCTTCGGCGACCCCGACGACACCCCCTTCGCCGAGGCCCGGGAGCAGCTCTCCGCCTACTTCGCCGGCGAGCTGAAGGAGTTCACCCTCGAACTCCGCCTGTCCGGGACCCCGTTCCAGCGCGGCGTCTGGGACCGGCTGACCCGCATCCCCTACGGCGAGACCCGCTCCTACGGCGAACTCGCCACCGAGCTGGGCAACCCCGGGGCGTCCCGCGCGGTCGGCCTCGCCAACGGCAGGAACCCGATCGGCATCATCGTGCCCTGCCACCGGGTCATCGGCGCCGCCGGCGACCTCACCGGCTACGGCGGCGGCCTCGACCGCAAGCGCCGCCTCCTCGACTTCGAACGGGGACCGGCGCTGTTCTAGCCCCCGTCACGCGGCCGTCCGAGCCCCTGCTCCGGCTCGCCCAGGCGGCTCAGCAGAGCCGGCAGCGCCGTGCCGATCGGCTCGCGGACGATCTCGTCGGCCAACTCGTCGTACGGTGTCGGCTCGGCGTTGACGATGATCAGCCGCGCCCCGTGGTCGGCGGCGACGCCGGCGAGGCCTGCCGCGGGCTGGACCTGGAGGCTGGTGCCGACGGCGATGAAGATCTGGCATGCCTGGGTGATGGCGACCGCCTCGCCGAGGACGACCGGGTCGAGCCGTTCGCCGAACATCACGGTCGCCGACTTCAGGACGCCGCCGCACGTCAGGCACGGCGGGTCGGCCTCACCGGCCTCGACCCGGGCCAGCGCGTCCTCCATCGGCCCCCGGGCATGGCACCTGGTGCACACCACGCTCCGTGCGGTGCCGTGCAGCTCCAGGACCTTGCGGGCGGGCATCCCGGCGAGCTGGTGCAGCCCGTCCACGTTCTGCGTGATCACCCTGACCGGAACCCCGATGCGCTCCAGTTCGGCCACGGCCCGGTGCGCGGCGTTCGGTCCGCGGTCGCGCGCTCCGTTCGCGCGGCGCATCTGCCACGACCGGCGCCGGATCTCCGGATCGGCCATGTAGTACTCGTACGTCACGAGCTTCTCGGCCTCCGGGTCCCGCCGCCACAGCCCGCCCGGGCCGCGGTAGTCGGGGATGCCGGAGTCGGTGGAGATGCCGGCCCCGCTCAGCAGGGCGACGAGGGGCTTGGTCATACGGCCGAGGGTAGGACGGCGATCAACGGCACCGCGAACGGATATCTCGGGGTAAGGCCCCGGCGAGGGCACCGGCTGCTAACGTCCCGGCATGGCCAAGGTGACCGTCTCGCTCGACGCGCAGCTCGTCGTCGAGGTCATGGTGCTCGCCGGCGTCGGCAATCCGCAGGACGCCGTGGAACTCGTGGTCCGCGACTACATCGAGCGCGGACACCGCACCGAGGCGCGCGTCGCCGAGCGCGAGGAGGCGCTGCGCGACGTGGACGCCAGGCCCCCGGACCCGGAGGGCTGAACCCCCGGCCCCTCAGGCGACCCGGTGGCCGTTCTCCAGCTCCGCCGTGCCCGCGCCCTCCGCCAGGACGTCCAGCGCCGCCAGCACCCGGCGGCCGAGGGCGCCGGGCAGATGGTTGGGGAGGTCCTCGCGGGGCACCAGGCGCCAGGACAGCAGCTCCTCCTCCTGCAGCCGGATGGCGTCGAACTCGGCCCCGGTGAGGACTCCGCCGTCGTACAGGTAGGCCACCAGCGGCGGCCGTCCCGTGCCGGCCACCCAGTCCACCGCCAGCAGTTGGCCGAGCTCCCGGTCCAGGCCGATCTCCTCCAGGGTCTCGCGGCGGGCACCCTGGCGCGGAGTCTCCCCGTCGTCGGACTCGACGGTCCCGCCCGGAAGGGCCCACCCCTCGCGGTAGTTGGGCTCGACGAGCAGCACCCGCCCCTCCGGGTCCCGGAAGAGCGCGGCGGCCGCGGCGAGGACTCGGGGCAGGCTCGCGATGTACGCGGCGAAGGTGTCCGTGCTGGTCATCCAGGAAGGGTAACCGGACACCGGACGGCCAGGTCGTGTCCGCAAAGTCACGCCTGCGTCGCGGCGTCCGGCACGCACTCTCGCCGCACCGGCCGAAAGGCCGAGTACACCCGGTACGAGGGCATCCGGCCGGCACGCCGAGAGCACGGACCGGACGCCGCAACGCCCGCCCTGCGGGCGAACGACGCGGCTTCGCGGGCACGACCTAAGCGCCGTCGGTCGCCAGGCGCACGGTGCGTTCGGCCAGCGCACTGATCCGCACCCCGTCGAAGCCGAACACCGCGCTGCGCACCGTGTCCTGGAGCGGCTCGGTCCACCGGGCCGGGATCGCGGCCGCACCGGTCATCACACCGGCCACCGAACCGGCCGTCGCGCCGTTGGAGTCGGTGTCCAGGCCGCCGCGGACGGTGAGGGCGATGGTCCGGGTGAAGTCGCCGTCGCCGTACAGCAGCCCCGCGGTCAGGACGGCCGCGTTGGGGACGGTGTGGATCCAGCCGAGCCCGGACGTCTCCTCGGACACCGTGTCCAGGGTCTCCTCCCAGGACAGGCGGGCCCCGTGCAGGGACATCACCCGGCGCACGGTACGGGCCAGCCTGCTGCTCGCCGGGATCACGGCCAGGGCGCTCTCCAGCGCGTCGCGCACGTCCGGCGCGGTGAGCGCCGCGGAGATCAGCGCGGCCGCCCACATCGCCCCGTACACGCCGTTGCCGGTGTGCGACAGCACCGCGTCCCGGCGGGCCAGCGAGGCCGCGCGGCGCGGGTCGCCCGGGCAGGCCCAGCCGTGCACGTCGGCCCGGATCAGGGCGCCGATCCACTCCTGGTAGGGGTTGTCGTACGTCGCCGTCAGCGGCGGCTTCAGACCGTTCGCGAGGTTGCGGTACGCGGCCCGCTCCGCGGTGAAGGTCTGCAGGTACGGCAGCCCGAGCAGCCACAGGTCGCCGACCTGCTCGGTGCTGAAGCCGAAACCGTGGGTCTCCAGCAGGTGCAGGCCGAGGATCGCGTAGTCGACGTCGTCGTCCCGGCAGCTTCCGTGGACGCGGCCGCGCACACACCGGCGCCACTCGGGCCGCAGCAGGGCGGCGTCGGCCGGGTCGGCGGGCTCGGGCAGGTAGTCGGTGAGCGGCAGCGCGTCCGCCCGGCGCAGATAGCGGTCGATGCGATCGCGCGTCCACACCTCGCCCTGCTCGACCGGCTTGCCGAGCATGTTGCCCGCGATCCGGCCGAGCCAGCCGCCGTGGACGCGATCGGCCAGGTCCGGCCCGTCGTCGAGGTCACTCATGGCTGGTGCCTACCCGGTTTCCCCGGCCGCCTCCCGGCCGTTTCCCACCCTTCGGGCAGGGCATGGCGGCGCGGACGTCCTGCGGTTATGGTCACAGCGGCGCGACTGGCCCCGACGTGCGCGGGGCCCGGAGAGCAAGGGGAATGCAAGGTGGCGGACGCTGCAGTGAACGGGACCCGTCGGGTGCTCATCGCCGCGGACAAGTTCAAGGGCTCGCTGACGGCCGTGGGGGTCGCCGAGCGGGTCACGGCCGGGCTGCGCAGGGTCGTGCCCGGTCTCGAGGTCGAGGCGCTGCCGGTGGCCGACGGCGGCGACGGCACGGTGGACGCGGCCGTCGCGGCCGGCTTCGAGCGCCGTGAGGTCCGGGTGGCAGGGCCGCTCGGACAGGAGGTCCCGGCCGCGTACGCGCTGCGCGGCGACACCGCGGTCGTGGAGATGGCCGAGGCGAGCGGGTTGCAGCGGCTGCCGGCCGGCGTGTTCGCGCCGCTGACCGCCTCGACGTACGGCTCGGGTGAGCTGTTGCGCGCCGCGCTGGACGCGGGCGCGCGGACGATCGTGTTCGGCGTCGGCGGCAGCGCCACGACGGACGGCGGCGCCGGGATGCTGTCGGCGCTGGGCGCGCGGTTCCTGGACGCGGACGGGGAGCCGGTGCCGCCGGGCGGCGGCGGTCTCGCCGCGCTGGCGCGGGCCGACCTCTCCGGGCTCGACCCACGCCTGGACTCGGTGGAACTGGTCCTCGCCAGCGACGTCGACAACCCGCTGACCGGTCCGAAGGGCGCACCCGCCGTGTACGGCCCGCAGAAGGGCGCCACCCCGGACGACGTGGCGGCCCTGGACGCCGCGCTCGCCCACTTCGCCGAGGTGCTGGAGACCGCCGCGGGCCCGCGTGCCGCCGACTTCGCGGCGGCGCCGGGCGCGGGCGCGGCCGGCGGCATCGGCTACGGCGCCCTCCTGCTGGGCGCCCGGTTCCGGCCCGGGATCGAGGTCATGCTGGACGTGCTGGGCTTCGCCCCGGCGCTGGAGCGCGCCTCGCTGGTGATCACCGGTGAGGGTTCGCTGGACGAGCAGACCCTGCACGGCAAGGCTCCTGCGGGGGTCGCCGCCGCGGCCCGCGCGGCCGGGAAGGAGGTCGTCGCGGTCTGCGGGCGGCTCGCCCTGCCCGAGGAGGCGCTGCGGCGGGCCGGGATCGGCCGGGCGTACCCGCTGACGTCCGTCGAGCCGGACGTGGCGAAGTGCATCGCGGACGCGGGGCCGATCCTGGAGCGGGTCGCGGAGCGGATCGCACGGGACCTGCTGGGCTGAGGCAGGGGCTACGGCAGCGGGGTCAGCTCGCCGTTCGCGTCCCGGTAGTAGCTGCCGCTGGTGAGGCCCCACACCTTGTACTTGTTCTGCAGCCAGTGGTGCGAGATCTCGTGCACGACATCGGCGGGCCGTTCCCAGACCACGGAGTGTCCGGCGCCGTCGAGCTGGAACATCAGCTTGTGCGGTCCCTGGACCGCCTTGTAGAGGGCCGGCACGGAGAAGCGCTGGACGTCGGGCACGGGGGACGAGGCCGGGGTGTTGACGGTCCTGTCCAGCGCGCCGTGGACGAGCAGGAGGGGCACCCGGTCGCCGAGGACGGGGGTGCCCGGCGGGTTCTGGAACTTCGCGGTCTCGTTGTTCCAGCCCCACCAGTAGGAGTTGCGGTACCGGTGGATGCCCTCCGGCTTGCCCGAGGGGAGTATCGGGCCCCAGGTGCTGCCGACGGGGTCGTTCTCCATCATGGCGGCCCACACGCGGTCGACCATGCCGGGCTCCCGCTGGTACACGCTGCCCTGCTCGGCGTTCCACGCCGTCGTGAAACCGGTCTTGTTGCTGACGTGCATCGGGAAGCCGAAAGCGGCGGCGGGCAGGGACACGGGCAGCACGGCGGCCTCGGCCGGACGCCCGAAGGGGTGCGCCGGGTCCTCCGACCACCGTCCGAGCGGCGGGAAGATCGGGGCGAGCAGGAACAGGCTCTTGACGTCCTCGGGATGCTGCAGGGTGTAGGGCCCCATCACCGGCCCGGCGGCGGACCAGCCGATGAAGTCGATCGGGGTGGTCATCCGGGGCAGCGACTTGATGAAGGCGATCACGGTCGCCAGCTCCGCCCACTCGCTCTCGGAGTTGCCGAGCTGGTGCGGGTACAGCGGCGGTCCGGTGTACGGGCTCGGCAGCGGGTTGGGGGTGAGCGCGGCCCGCTGCGCGGGGTTGGCGTTGCGGGGTTCGTCCATCTTGGGGCGCGGGGACCTGCCGTTGCCCTGCAGGTCCATCATGAAGACGTCGTAGTGGTGCGAGGCGATCTGCTGGGCCCAGCTGTACGCGATGTCGGAGTCGGGGCCGACGAGGTCGTACCCGGCGACCACCGGCACGCTTCTGCCGTGCAGCATCAGCACCGGGGTGCGGGGCTGGTTGCCCTGGGTGCCGTCGTACTCCCGGACGTAGAGCTCCACGGCGTCGCCCTCGTTGGCCGGGATCGTGGAGATGTGCGGGACCTTGTGCTCGTGGAAAGTGGGTGCGGACATGGCCGCCTCCCGGTGAAAATCTGGCGAGTTCGGGGTAAGTGCCCCCTTTTCAACGCTCCTCCGCTCGCCGACCTCCTGCAACTCGGCCCCGTACAGGAGTACTTGATTGGTCAACGGGACGCCGAAGCGGCTCCCGAACGCCGAACGGGTGTGGCCCGAGTCCTCAGGACTCGGGCCACACCCGTCGGTGCCGGCGAGGGCGCTAGGGCAGCTGGGCCGCCCGCGACTCGCGGCGGTTGTCGCGGAAGTTGTTCACCCGGCGGGCCGTGGCGAACAGCGGGATCACCGCACCCATGACGAGCTGCAGCGCGCACCCGGTCTGCAGGAGCAGCTGTCCGCTCGGGGCGTCGAAGGCCCAGGCGGCCAGGAGGCCCATCGACAGGACGATCCACGACAGCATCGCCCCGGCGAGGCGGCCGCGCGGCTTCGGGTACTCGACGCGGCTCACCATCAGCCACGCGGTGCCCAGGATCGCCAGCAGGGTGGCCACGAAGGGCAGCTCCAGCAGGACGATCGAGACGACCGTCAGCGCGCCGAACGGCGAGGGCATGCCCTGGAACGTGCCGTCCTTCACCGTCACGCAGCTGAACCGCGCCAGCCTGAGCACCACCGCGAGGAGCACCACGATCGCTCCCAGCGCCGCGACTCTCTGGTGCGCGTCGTCCGCGACCATGCCGTAGACGAGGACGAAGTACGCGGGCGCCAGGCCGAAGCTGATCAGGTCCGAGAGGTTGTCCAGCTCCGCGCCCATCGGGGACGAGCGCAGCTTCCGCGCGACCAGGCCGTCGAACAGGTCGAAGACCGCCGCGCAGAGCATCAGGATGACCGCCGTGGCCGCGCTGTGGCGGGCCATGCCGGACTCCTGGCTGCCGGTGAGGTGCGGGATCAGGATGCCGGTGGTGGTGAAGTACACCGCCATGAAGCCGCACGTGGCGTTGCCCAGCGTCAGGGTGTCCGCTATCGACAGCCGGAGAGAAAGAGGCATCTCCTCGTCGTCGTCCACGTCGTCGGCCTCGGGCACCCAGCCCGCCTGGGTCTCCGGATCAATCACGGTCAATGCGAGTCACCCCAGCCACGGTCTTCTGTCCGACCTCGACCGCGACCTCCACGCCCTCGGGCAGGTAGAGGTCGACACGCGAGCCGAAGCGGATCAGACCGATGCGGTCGCCCTGCTCGACCTTCGTGCCCTCGGGGATGTACGGCACGATGCGGCGGGCCACCGCGCCGGCGATCTGGATCATCTCGATGTCGCCGAGTTCGGTGTCGAAATGCCAGACTACGCGCTCGTTGTTCTCGCTCTCCTTGTTGAACGCGGGAACGAAGCCGCCGGGGATGTGCTCGACCGACGTCACGGTGCCGGCGAGCGGCGCGCGGTTCACGTGCACGTTGAGCGGGCTCATGAAGATCGCGACGCGGGTGCGGCCGTCCTTCCAGGGCATGATGCTCTGCACCACGCCGTCGGCGGGCGAGATGACCCGGCCGGGGGCGATCTCACGCTCGGGGTCGCGGAAGAACCACAGCATGCCCGCCGCGAGCGCGGTGACGGGCACGGCGACGGCCTTGGCGGCGCCCGAGCGGCGAGCGCGGGCCAGGCTGAGGGCTGCGGTGGCGACGGTCGGAAGAAGCCACGGCGATGCTCCGCGCGCGAGGCGTGCGCCTACCAGGCTGTCGCGGTGTGCAGAGGTTTGGCTGTGGGGCATGGATGACCTTCGTAGCGGATGATGCCGCGCTCTGACGGGGGACGGCGGCTTTCCCGGGATCGTACCGGTCGCAGGTCACAACTGGGCAAGCCAGGAAGCCGAGTCGGCGGCTGAGGTGTATCTACGGGGTGTGATCTTCTTCTCGAAGAAAACACCCCGTACCCGGACAATCAGCCCTGGAAGCGATACTCCTCGAGCAGCCTGCGCCCGATGATCATTTTCTGGATCTCGGCGGTACCTTCACCGATCAGCAGCATCGGAGCCTCCCGGTAGAGGCGCTCGATCTCGTACTCCTTGGAGAAGCCGTAGCCGCCGTGGATCCGGAAGGCGTCCTCCACGACCTCCTTGCAGTACTCGGAGGCGAGGTACTTCGCCATCCCAGCCTCAAGGTCGTTTCGTTCCCCGGAGTCCTTTTTGCGTGCCGCGTTGACCATCATGGCATGCGCGGCCTCGACCTTGGTAGCCATTTCGGCCAGCTTGAACTGGATGGCCTGGTGCTGGGCGATGGCCTTGCCGAAGGTGTGCCGCTGCTGGGCGTACCGAACGCCCAGCTCGAAGGCGCGCTGCGCGACGCCGCAGCCGCGGGCCGCCACGTTGACGCGGCCGACCTCCACTCCGTCCATCATTTGGTAAAAACCTCGGCCGGTGACGCCGCCGAGCACCCGATCGGCCGGAACCCGCAGGCCGTCCATGATCAGCTCGGTGGTGTCGACGCCCTTGTAGCCCATCTTGTCGATCTTGCCCGGAATGGTCAGGCCGGGGCGGACCTCACCGAAGCCGGGCTCCTTCTCGACCAGGAAGGTCGTCATCGACTTGTGCGGAGCCGTGCCCTCGGGGTGACCTTCGTCACTTCGGACGAGAACGGCGACGAGGGACGAGGTCCCGCCGTTCGTCAGCCACATCTTCTGGCCGTTCAGGATGTACTCGTCGCCGTCCTTGACCGCCTTCGACGTGATCGCCGACACATCCGAGCCCAGGGCCGGCTCGGACATGGAGAAGGCGCCGCGGATGTCGCCGGCCGCCATGCGGGGCAGGAAGTGGTCCTTCTGCTCCTGGGTGCCGTGCTGCTTGAGCATGTACGCGACGATGAAGTGCGTGTTGATGATGCCGGAGACCGACATCCAGCCGCGGGCGATCTCCTCCACGCACAGCGCGTAGGTCAGGAGCGACTCGCCCAGACCCCCGTACTCCTCGGGGATCATCAGACCGAACAGGCCGAGTTCCTTCAGGCCGTCCACGATCGCTTGCGGGTACTCGTCGCGGTGCTCCAGCTCGGTCGCGACCGGGATGATCTCCTTGTCCACGAAATCGCGGACCGTGGAGAGGATCTCCTGCTGGACGTCGGTCAGACCGGCGGTCTGGGCGAGGCGCGCCATGGCTACTTCTCCGTCTTTTCCGAAGGGTCGTTCAGCTCCGGGCGGCCGGGCTGCTCGCCGCCGCGCTCCTTGATGTACGTCTCGGTGGGCACCATGACCTTGCGGCGGAAGACGCACACCAGGGTGCCGTCCTGCTTGTAGCCCTTGGTCTCGACGTAGACGATGCCGCGGTCGTTCTTCGACTTCGACGGCCACTTGTCCAGCACGGTCGTCTGGCCGTAGATCGTGTCGCCGTGGAAGGTGGGCGCCACGTGCCTGAGCGACTCGATCTCCAGGTTGGCGATCGCCTTGCCGGAGACGTCCGGCACCGACATGCCGAGCAGCAGCGAGTAGATGTAGTTGCCCACCACGACGTTCTTGCCGAAGTCCGTCGTCTTCTCGGCGTAGTTGACGTCCATGTGGAGCGGGTGGTGGTTCATGGTGAGGAGACAGAACAGGTGGTCGTCGTACTCCGTGACCGTCTTGCCCGGCCAGTGCTTGTACGTCGCCCCGACCTCGAACTCCTCGTAGGTGCGTCCGAACTGCATCGCGCTCAGGCCTCCGGGATCTCGAACTTGCTGGTGCGCTGCATGCCGGCGGCGCGGCCCTTGCCCGAGATCACCAGGGCCATCTTGCGGCTGGCCTCGTCGATCATCTCGTCGCCGAGCATCGCGGAGCCCTTCTTGCCGCCCGCCTCGGAGGTGTAGTAGTCGTACGCGTCCAGGATCAGCTCGGCGTGGTCGTAGTCCTCCTGGGAGGGCGAGAAGATCTCGTTGGACGCCTCGACCTGGCCCGGGTGCAGCACCCACTTGCCGTCGAAGCCGAGGGCGGCGGCGCGCCGGGCGACCTCGCGGTAGCCCTCCACGTTGCGGATCTGCAGGTAGGGGCCGTCGATCGCCTGGAGGTTGTTGGCGCGGGCGGCCATCAGGATCTTCATCAGGATGTAGTGGTAGGCGTCCGCCGGGTAGCCGGGCGGCTGCTCGCCCACGACGAGGGACTTCATGTTGATGGAGGCCATGAAGTCGGCCGGGCCGAAGATGATCGTCTCCACGCGCGGGGAGGCCTGCGCGATCTCGTTGACGTTGTTCAGGCCCTGGGCGTTCTCGATCTGCGCCTCGATGCCGATCTTGCCGACCTCGAAGCCCATGGTCTTCTCGATCTGGGTCAGCAGCAGGTCCAGCGCCACGACCTGCTGGGCGCTCTGCACCTTCGGCAGCATGATGCAGTCGAGGTTCTGGCCGGCGCCCTCGACGACGGTGACGACGTCCCGGTACGTCCACTCGGTCGTCCAGTCGTTCACCCGCACGACGCGGGTCTTGCCCGTCCAGTCGCCCTCGTTGAGGAACTTGACGATGGTGTGCCGCGCCTCGGGCTTGGCGAGCGGCGCGCACGCGTCCTCGAGGTCCAGGAAGACCTGGTCGGCGGGGAGGCCCTGGGCCTTCTCCAGGAAGCGGGGGTTGCTTCCCGGTACCGCCAGGCAGGAGCGGCGGGGGCGAAGGCGGTTGACTGTCGTCATGCGGGGACCTCCAGGGGGTCGAGCTTGTTCGCTTTCCGGATCTCGTCGGCTATGCGGCCGATGATCCCGGTGATGTCGAAGTCCTTCGGGGTGAACACCGCGGCCACTCCGGCGGCCCGGAGCTCCTCGGCGTCACCGTTCGGGATGATGCCACCTGCGATCACCGGTATATCTGTGGCACCGGCCACACGCAGGCGCTCCAGCACGTCCGGCACGAGCTGTGCGTGCGATCCGGACAGGATCGACAGGCCCACGGCGTGGACGTCCTCGGCCAGGGCGGCGTCCACGATCTGCTCGGGGGTGAGCCGGATGCCCTGGTAGACCACCTCGAAGCCGGCGTCGCGCGCGCGGACGGCGATCTGCTCTGCGCCGTTGGAGTGGCCGTCGAGGCCGGGCTTGCCCACGAGGAAGCGCAGCTTGCCGACGCCCAGGTCGCGGGCGGTGGCGTCCACCTTGGCCCGGACCTCGGCCATGGCCGAGCCGGCCTCGGCGGTGACGGCCACCGGCGCGGAGGACACGCCGGTCGGTGCCCGGAACTCGCCGAAGACCTCGCGCAGGGCGCCGGACCACTCGCCGGTCGTGACGCCGGCGCGGGCGCACTCCAGCGTGGCCTCCATCAGGTTGCCGGTGCCCTTGGCGGCCTCCTTCAGCCGGTCCAGCGCCTTGCAGGGACGCGGGTGGTTGAAGGGCGGCTGGTAGCGGGTGTCCCGCCAGTTCTCCAGGGAGGCGACGACCCGGGCCTCGACCGCCGGGTCGACCGTCATGATCGCGGTGTCCAGGTCGGCCGTGAGCGGGTTCGGCTCGGTCGTCTCGAAGATGTTGACGCCGACGATCTTCTCCTGGCCGGACTCGATCCGGGCCCGCCGCTCGGCGTGCGAGGAGACCAGCTGCGCCTTGAGGTAGCCGGACTCGACGGCGGCCATCGCGCCGCCCATCTCCTGGATCCGGTCCATCTCGGCCAGCGACTCCGCCACCAGGGCGTTCACCTTCGCCTCGATGACGTGCGAGCCCTCGAAGATGTCCTCGTACTCCAGCAGGTCGCTCTCATGGGCGAGCACCTGCTGGATGCGCAGGCTCCACTGCTGGTCCCACGGCCGGGGCAGACCCAGGGCCTCGTTCCAGGCGGGGAGCTGCACGGCCCGCGCGCGGGCGTCCTTGGAGAGGGTGACCGCCAGCATCTCGAGCACGATCCGCTGGACGTTGTTCTCCGGCTGCGCCTCGGTCAGGCCGAGCGAGTTGACCTGAACGCCGTAGCGGAAGCGGCGCTGCTTGGGGTTCTCGATGCCGTACCGCTCACGCGTGACCTTGTCCCAGATGCGGCCGAACGCCCGCATCTTGCACATCTCCTCGACGAAGCGGACGCCCGCGTTGACGAAGAAGGAGATGCGGGCCACCACGTCGCCCATGCGCTCCTGCGGCACCTGGCCGGAGTCGCGCACGGCGTCGAGCACGGCGATCGCGGTGGACATCGCGTACGCGATCTCCTGCACCGGCGTGGCCCCGGCCTCCTGCAGGTGGTAGCTGCAGATGTTGATCGGGTTCCACTTCGGGATGTGGGAGACCGTGTACGCGATCATGTCCGTCGTCAGGCGGAGCGAGGGCCCCGGCGGGAAGACGTGCGTCCCGCGGGACAGGTACTCCTTGACGATGTCGTTCTGGGTCGTGCCCTGGAGCTTGGTGATGTCCGCGCCCTGCTCCTCGGCGACGACCTGGTAGAGCGCCAGCAGCCACATGGCGGTGGCGTTGATCGTCATCGAGGTGTTCATCTGCTCCAGGGGGATGTCCTGGAACAGCCGGCGCATGTCACCGAGGTGCGAGACGGGCACGCCCACCCGGCCGACCTCGCCGCGGGCGAGGATGTGGTCGGGGTCGTAGCCGGTCTGCGTCGGCAGGTCGAACGCCACCGACAGACCGGTCTGGCCCTTGGCGAGGTTGCGCCGGTACAGCTCGTTGGACGCCTCAGCCGTGGAGTGGCCGGCGTACGTGCGCATGAGCCACGGCCGGTCCTTCTGACGCTCAGTCATCTATGACCTCCGGGTCCTCAGATGTTCCGGAAGCGGTTGATGGCGTCGATGTGCTCGGCGCGCATCTCCTCGTCGCGCACGCCCAGGCCCTCCTCGGGGGCGAGGCACAGCACGCCGACCTTGCCCTGGTGCAGGTTGCGGTGCACGTCGTAGGCGGCCTGGCCGGTGTCCTCCAGGGAGTACACCTTCGACAGGGTCGGGTGGATCTTGCCCTTGGCGATGAGGCGGTTGGCCTCCCAGGCCTCGCGGTAGTTGGCGAAGTGCGAGCCGATGATCCGCTTCAGCGACATCCACAGGTACCGGTTGTCGTACTCGTGCATGTAGCCCGAGGTCGAGGCGCAGGTGGTGATGGTGCCGCCCTTGCGGGTGACGAACACGGAGGCGCCGAAGGTCTCGCGGCCGGGGTGCTCGAAGACGATGTCGATGTCCTCGCCGCCGGTGAGCTCGCGGATGCGCTTGCCGAAGCGCTTCCACTCCTTCGGGTCCTGGGTGTTCTCGTCCTTCCAGAACCGGTAGCCCTCGGCGTTGCGGTCGATGATCGACTCGGCGCCCATCGAGCGGCAGATGTCCGCCTTCTGCTCGCTGGAGACGACGCAGATCGGGTTGGCGCCGCCGGCGAGGGCGAACTGGGTGGCGTAGGAGCCGAGGCCGCCGCTCGCGCCCCAGATGAGGACGTTGTCGCCCTGCTTCATGCCGGCGCCGTTGCGGGAGACGAGCTGGCGGTAGGCGGTGGAGTTCACCAGGCCCGGGGCCGCGGCCTCCTCCCAGCTCAGGTGGCCGGGCTTCGGCATGAGCTGGTTGGACTTCACCAGGGCGATCTCCGCGAGGCCGCCGAAGTTGGTCTCGAAGCCCCAGATGCGCTGCTCGGGGTCGAGCATCGTGTCGTTGTGGCCGTCCGAGGACTCCAGCTCGACGGACAGGCAGTGGGCGACGACCTCGTCACCGGGCTTCCAGGCGTTGACGCCCGGGCCGGTGCGCAGGACGACGCCGGCGAGGTCGGAGCCGATGATGTGGTACGGCAGGTCGTGGCGCTTGGCCAGCTCGTTGGTGCGCCCGTAGCGCTCCAGGAACCCGAAGGTGGACAGCGGCTCGAAGATCGAGGTCCACACCGAGTTGTAGTTGACGGAGGAGGCCATCACGGCCACCAGGGCCTCGCCCGGACCCAGTTCGGGCAGCGGCACGTCGTCCAGGTGGATCGACTTGCGCGGGTCCTTGTCACGGGTCTGCAGGCCCGCGAACATCTCCGTCTCGTCCTTGTGGACGGTGATCGCGCGGTACGACTCGGGGAGCGGCATGGCGGCGAAGTCGGCGGACGTGGCGTCCTTCGACTGGATCGCGTCCAGGATGTCCTTCACGGTCACGGTGTTGCCTCCGGCGGTGAGCGCCCTGAGGGAGGGGCGCTGGGGGATCGTCGGTGCTGCTGGGAGTGCTGCTGAGGGTTTTGAGGGTGTGCCGTCGGTTCGGCGGGGGTGGTGCTTCGGCAGCGCTTTGTGGCGCGGGAGGTTGCCTGTGACGCAGGCGTCCGGGCGCGCAGGCCGTCCGGCTTGCGGGGACAGCCGGCGCACGAATGGTCTCTGCGCGCCGGCCGCCCGGACTCCTTCAACGTATGACACCGCGTGTCATGCCGCAAGGCACTGAGTGCCAGAAGCTGCTCTCAGATGAAATCTTTACGTAACAAATGAGCGATGATCGATCGAACGGGCTCCGAAATCCCGCTGAAAAGCGCCCCTGACATGCCAAAACGGCCACCCCGAAGGGTGGCCGTCATCACAGGGCACGCGGTGTCTCAGCGCTCCTTGAGCGCCTCCTCGATGGTGCGCATGACCTCGTCGAGCGGGGCGTCGGTGCGGGCGACCGTCACCAGCACCTCACCGTGCGCGGAGACCGTCGCCGGCGCCGTGGTGGCCGCCGGTGCGGGCGCGGGGCCGCGGCCGGCGCCGATACCGGTGCCGAACGTCTTGCGCACGATCGCGAAGGCGTGGTCGAGCTGTGCCTCCACGTCGCCCTGGCCGCCGGCCCGCAGCCAGCGCCTGAGGACGTGGTTGTGGGCGGTGACGACGGCGGAGGCGGCGACCTCGGCGAGCAGCGGGTCGTCGTTGGCGTCGTCGGCGTGCGCGTGCTCGTCGAAGTGGCCCAGCAGATAGCGGGTGAACAGACGCTCGTAGCGGGCCACCGAGGCGATCTCCGCCTCGCGCAGGGTGGGTACCTCGCGCGTGAGCTTGTAGCGGGCGACCGAGATCTCCGGCCGGGCCGCGTACATCCTCATGACTTCCTTGATGCCGCGGCACACCGTGTCGAGCGGATGCTCGTGCGCGGGAGCGGCGTTGAGCACCGCCTCGGCGCGGATCAGGGTGTCGTCGTGGTCCGGGAAGATCGCCTCTTCCTTGGAGCGGAAGTGGCGGAAGAAGGTGCGGCGCGCGACCCCGGCCGCGGCCGCGATCTCGTCGACGGTGGTCGCCTCGTACCCCTTGGTCGCGAACAGTTCCATCGCTGCGGCCGCCAGCTCTCGGCGCATTTTCAGCCGCTGGGCGGCGGCGCGGCTGCCTGCGGCACTTTCCGGTGCGTCGGGCGTGGCTGGTGTACGTGAGGACTTGGCGGGCTGGGGCATGACCCGAACGTACTGCATGTGCGCGGCAGAATGCGCAGGTCCGGGGGATCCCCCGCCCGCGAGGGGCGGGGGAGTTCCCGCTGGGCCGAGCAGTCCGCCCCAGTCCGTCTCCGTGCGGGACCAGTCCCCGGCGCCGTCAGCGGCGGGCATACTCGCGGAAGCCGCGACCGGTCTTGCGGCCGAGGCAGCCCGCGGCCACCAGGTGCTCCAGCAGCGGCGCCGGGGCCAGCCCCGGGTCGCGGAACTCGCGGTGCAGCACCTTCTCGATCGCCAGCGAGACGTCCAGGCCGACCACGTCCAGCAGCTCGAACGGGCCCATCGGGTAGCCGCCGCCGAGCTTCATCGCCGCGTCGATGTCGTCCAGCGTCGCGTAGTGCTCCTGGACCATCTTGATCGCGTTGTTGAGGTACGGGAACAGCAGCGCGTTCACGATGAAGCCGGCCCGGTCGCCGCAGTCGACGGCGTGCTTGCGGATGCGCCCGCAGACCTCGCGGACCGTGGCGTGCACGTCGTCGGCCGTGAGGACCGTGCGCACGACCTCGACCAGCTTCATCGCCGGGGCCGGGTTGAAGAAGTGCATGCCGATCACGTCCTGCGGGCGCGAGGTGGCGCGGGCGCAGGCGACGACGGGCAGCGAGGACGTGGTGGTGGCGAGCACCGCGCCCGGCTTGCAGACCTTGTCCAGCGCGGCGAAGAGCTGCCGCTTGACCTCCAGGTCCTCGGCGACCGCCTCGACCGCCAGGTCGACGTCGGCGAAGGCGTCGTAGGAGCCCGCCGGGGTGATGCGGCCCAGCGTCTCGGCGGCCGCCTCGGCCGTCATCCGGCCCTTGTCGACAGAGCGCGAAAGCGACTTGCCGATACGGGCCTTCGCGGTCTGCGCCTTCTCCTCGCTGCGGGCGGCGAGGACGACCTCGTAACCCGCCTTGGCGAAGACCTCGGCGATGCCGGAGGCCATGGTGCCCGAGCCCGCGACGCCCACGGAGCGGACCGGACGGCCCTCGGCCCCGGTGCCGCCGGCGGCCGGCGTCAGCGGGTCCGGCACGACCGTCGCGCTGCCCGGCGCCTCGTAGGTGTAGAAGCCGCGCCCGGACTTGCGGCCGGTCAGGCCCGCCTCGCTGAGCTGCTTGAGGATCGGGGCGGGCGCGTGCAGCCGGTCGCGGGACTCGGCGTACATGGCGTCCAGGACCGTGCGCGCGGTGTCGATGCCGATCAGGTCCAGCAGGGCCAGCGGGCCCATGGGCAGACCGCAGCCGAGCCGCATCGCGGCGTCGATGTCCTCGCGGGAGGCGTACCGCGCCTCGTACATCGCGGCGGCCTGGTTGAGGTAGCCGAACAGCAGCCCGTCCGCGACGAACCCGGGGCGGTCGCCGACCGCGACCGGCTCCTTGCCCAGCTCGATCGCGAGGTCCGTCACCGCGGCGACCGCGGCCGGCGCGGTGAGCACCGAGGAGACGACCTCGACCAGCTTCATCGCCGGGGCCGGGTTGAAGAAGTGCAGGCCCAGCACCCGCTCGGGGCGCGCGGAGTCGGCGGCGAGACGGGTCACGGACAGCGCGTTGGTGCCGGTCGCGAGGATGGTCTCCGGGCGCACGATGCCGTCCAGCTCACGGAAGATCTGGTGCTTGATCTCGTACGACTCCGGGACCACCTCGATGACCAGGTCGGCGTCGGCCGCCGCGCGCAGGTCGGTGGAGAGGCGGACCCGGGCCAGCACGCCGGCGCGGTCCTGCTCGGTCAGCCGGCCGCGCTCGACGGCGCGGGCGGTGGCGGCCTCCAGGGCGGCGAGCGCCCGCGCGGTCTGGGCCTCGGCGACGTCGATGCCGATCACCTCGCGGCCCGCCTTCGCGAGAACCTCGGTGATGCCGGTGCCCATGGTGCCGAGGCCGACGACGGCGATCGTCTTGAGCGGGGACAGAGGGGTGTCGGACAGGGGAGTGGCCATCGCGGGACTCCAGGAATGAGGGTGACGACTGGGAACGCGCCGGGTGCGCCCGAAGGCGCACACCGGGGCGGAGAGGAGTGCGGGTGTTGCCGGGCTGCTGGCGCACACGCCCGGTGCCGGCACCACGGGCGTGCACACGCCCGGGAACGGCGGAATCCGACCGGCCCTGTCCCGGAGCCGGGTCGTACTGCGGTACCGAGGTACCGAACCGACCGGCGCACGACGGCTGCGTCACCAAACCGTCGTGAGCGAACTGCGAGTGGGTAACTCGCTCGTCTGAGCTTAACCGGCCAGTAACGAGCGCGCCAGCCCCGCGCCGCAGCCGACTTTGTGATGTAGCTCCCTCCGCCCCGGCGACCGGCCTACGCTGGCCCCGTGGACGAAGAGTTGCGATCGCTCACGGAACGCTTACGGCAGGAGTCGCACGCCTCGCCCGGCTACGAGCGGCTCTTGGCGACCGCGGACCACGACGAACTGGCCGAGGTGCTCACCGCGCCCGGACAGCCGCTGTGGGCCCGGGAACTGGCCGCGTTCCGGCTGGGCCGGGCCGGCGACCGGCGCGCCTTCGAAGCGCTCGTGCTGCTGCTCAACCACCGCGACCCGCCCCGCTGCGCCTCCGCCGCCCACGCCCTCGCCCGGCTCGGCGACCCGCGCACGGCCCGCGCCGCGGCGGCCCTCGCCACCAACGAACTGCGCGTCGCCTACGCCCTGCACCCGGTACGGCTCCTGGTCGAGCTGCGCGCCCCGGAGTCCGTGCCCGCGCTGATCACCACCCTGGAGCGCCGGCTGCGCCCGCACGACCCCTACCGGCGGGTGGCCCTCGCCTGCGTGGACGGTCTCGGCGCGCTCGGCGACGCCCGCGCCCGGCGGGTGCTGGGCGAGGCCCTCGCGCACCCGGCGCTCGCCGAGGCGGCGGTCCGCGCACTGGCGCGCATCCCGCGCCAGGCGCACAAGTGACGCCGGGTCAGCCGCCCAGCACCCGGGCGTACCGCACCTCGGGCACGAGTTCGCCGCCCGCCTCGAAGGGCTCCTCGGCGCCGTCCCAGCGGAAGCCGGCCCGCTCGTAGAAGCGGCGGGCGCGGGTGTTCTCCCTCAGCACCCACAGGAACATGCGAGGGTGGCCGGCGCACCGTTCGACCGCCTCCGCCAGCAGGGACCGGCCCACCCCGGTGCCCAGGTGGTCCCGGTCGACGTAGACGGCGTACAACTCGGCGTCCCCGGTGCGCACTTCTCCGTCGCGGTACGGCCCGCACGCCGCCCAGCCGACCACCTCGCCGCCCCGCTCGGCGACCAGGTTCACCACCGCGCCGTTCCCCTGCTGGAACCAGGTCCGCCGCTGCTCGGCGTCCCGGGCCACGTCCAGCGCGTCGAGATACGGCTGCGGCATGAGCCCGCGGTAGGCGTGCCGCCAGCCCCGGATCCGGATCTCCGAGACACGGTCGCAGTCGCCGAGGACCATCGGGCGGATGCTCAGGGAGGGGTCGTCCATGACCGCACCCTAGGGAACCGGTCCGCCCGGCGCCCGTGAATATCCGGCGGCCCGGCCGACACGGGGCCGGGCCGGCCGGTCAGCCGCGGAAGCCCAGCAGCCGGTGCAGCTCCGCGCCGCGCGAGGCCGTCGGGGCCGCCTTGCCGGACGGGGGTACGGGGTCCGGCGACCTCTCGCAGACCGCGTCGGCCGCCCCGGCCGTGCCGGCCTGGCGCGGGAGTCTGCCGTCGGACAGGTAGTCGGCCAGGTAGCGGTCCAGGCACGCGTTGCCGCTGAGGCTGATGCCGTGGTTGCCGCCGCCCTGCTCGACCACGAGCCGGGAGCCCGCCAGCAGCCGGTGGGCCGTCACCCCGCCCGCGTACGGCGTCGCCGCGTCGTCGGTCGCCTGGAAGAGCAGCGCCGGCGGCAGCTTCGTGTTGGCGACGTCCACCGGCCGCAGCGCCCCGGTCGGCCAGAACGCGCACGGCGCGTTGTACCAGGCGTTGTTCCAGGCCATGAAGGGCGCCTTCGCGTACACCCCCCAGGTCTCCGTCCGCCAGCGGTTCCAGTCGCGCGGCCAGGACACGTCACGGCACTGCACCGCCGCGTAGACGCTGTACCCGTTGTCGGCCGGGCCGTCCACCGCGCCGTAGTCCTGGTACGCCTTCACCAGCGGCCCGGTCCGGCCCTCGTTCGCGTACGCCGCGAACGCGGCCGCGAGGTGCGGCCAGTAGCCGTTGTAGTAGCCGCCGGGGATGAAGGCGTCCTCCAGTTCGGCGGCGCCCACCTTGCCGCCGGCCGGCTTCCTCGCCAGGGCCGCGCGCATCGCGTACCACTTGGCCTCGACCTTCGCGGGGTCCTTGCCGAGCCGGTACGTGGTGTCGTGCCGGGCGATCCACGCCATCAGGGCGCGGTGCCGGGCGTCGAAGGCGTAGTCCTGGCCGACGTTGTCCTCGTACCAGACGCCCGTCGGGTCCACGATCGAGTCCAGCACCAGGCGCCGCACCCGCTCGGGGTAGAGCTTGGCGTACACCGCGCCCAGATAGGTGCCGTAGGAGTAGCCGAAGTAGCTGATGCGCGGCGCGCCCAGGGCCCGGCGCACGGCGTCCATGTCACGTACGGCGTCGACGGTGTCGATGTACGGCAGCACGTCCGCGTACTTGCGGCCGCAGGCGGCGGCGAAGGACCGGGCGCGCTCCAGGTTCGTCCGCTCCAGCGCGGGTGTGGCGGGCACGGTGTCGGGCCGCACCGGCGTGAAGCGGCCCTTCGAGCAGTCCAGCGCGGGCGTGCTCTTCCCCACGCCCCGCGGGTCGAAGCCGATGACGTCGTACTGGGCCGCCACCGATCTGGGCAGGGCCGAGGCCACGTAGCCGGCGAGCCTCAGTCCGCTGCCGCCGGGGCCGCCGGGGTTGACCAGCAGCGGGCCCTGGGAGGTCGGGGCGGTGTGCGGGACGCGGGACAGGGCGAGCGTGATCTGCCGGCCGGCGGGCCGCGCGTGGTCCAGCGGCACCTTCAGCGTCGCGCACTGCAGGGCCGGGTAGTCGTCGGTGCCGCACTTCTTCCAGGTCAGCTTCGGCGCCGGAGCGGTGGGGGCCGCCTGCGCGGGGACGGCCGTGACCGAGCCCGCCACCATGGCGGCGGTTGCGCACAGCACGGCTGCGCGTGTCCTCATGGGTCCTCCCGGGACGGAGGGTGACGCGAACCGTGTGATCACGGTCCTCGCCGGATCGTCCCGGAAACGACGCCCCGCAGAACCCGTTCCGCCGATAGTTGACCCGGTTGGGCCGAGGGATGCCCTCCAACGCTCTCAGAGGAGGGTGAGCTGGGTCGGCTCCGCGGCGGCGGGCTCCTCGGCGGCCCCGGCAGGACGGATCCGCCGGGCCGCTCCCGCGCGCCCGGGGCCGATGCCGTACTCCTGGGCCAGCTCGTGCACCTGACGGGTGATGCGGCGCTGGTACCACTTGGGCGCGTAGGCGCCCTCCGCGTACAGCCGTTCGTAGCGGCGCACCAGGTGCGGGTGGTGCTGCCCGAGCCACGCCGTGAACCACTCCCGCGCACCCGGCCGCAGGTGCAGCACCAGGGGCGTGACCGAGGTGGCCCCGGCCGCCGCGATCGCCCGCACCGTCTCCCGGAGCCGGTCCGGGTGATCGCTCAGGAAGGGGATGACCGGCGCCATCAGCACCCCGCAGCCGATGCCGTGCTCGCCGAGGACCCGGACCACGTCCAGCCGCCGCTCGGGCGCGGGCGTGCCCGGCTCCACGGTGCGCCACAGCCCGGTGTCGGTGAACCCCACCGACACCGAGATCCCGACGTCGGTCACCCGGGCGGCCCGGGTGAGCAGCTCCAGGTCGCGCAGGATCAGGGTGCCCTTGGTCAGGATCGAGAAGGGGTTGGCGTGCTCGGTGAGGGCCGAGATGATGCCCGGCATCAGCCGGTAGCGGCCCTCGGCGCGCTGGTAGCAGTCGACGTTGGTGCCCATCGCCACGTGGTCGCCCTGCCAGCGCCGGGAGGCGAGCTGACGGCGCAGCAGTTCGGGGGCGTTCACCTTCACCACGATCTGGGTGTCGAAGCCGACGCCCGTGTCGAGGTCCAGGTAGCCGTGCGTCCTGCGGGCGAAGCAGTAGACGCACGCGTGCGTGCAGCCGCGGTACGGGTTCACCGTCCACTCGAACGGCATCCGGGAGGCACCCGGCACCCGGTTCAGGATCGAGCGCGCCCGGACCTCGTGGAACGTGATCCCGGCGAACTCGGGCGTGTCGAAGGTGCGGGTGGTCACCGCGTCCGCGCCGAACAGGGCGGGGTCGGCCCGGCGGTGTTCGGGCTCGCCTGTGAGGTTCTCCCAGCGCATGAGGCCTCCTCGGTAGCACTGCCGCACAGAATAGAACATCTGTTCCCATGATCGTGCGACCCCCGATTTGGGCGGCCGGGCACCGGGGTGGTTGGCTTGCTCCCACTTCGAGAAAACTGGTCCTGGAGGAACGCAATGGCGCAGGTCGAGGCCACTACGGAGCGGGTCGTCGCGGCGGACGCGGAGAAGGTGTTCGACGCCCTCGCCGACTACAGCGGCACGCGGCAGCGGCTGCTGCCCGAGCACTTCAGCGAGTACGAGGTGCGCGAGGGCGGCGACGGGGAGGGCACCCTCGTCCGCTGGAAGCTCCAGGCCACCAGCAAGCGGGTGCGCGACTGCCTGCTGGAGGTCAGCGAGCCCACCGACGGCGAGCTGGTCGAGAAGGACCGCAACTCCTCCATGGTCACCACCTGGCGCGTCACCCCCGCCGGCGAGGGCGGCTCCCGGGTCGTCGTCACCACCACCTGGCAGGGCGCCGGCGGCATCGGCGGCTTCTTCGAGCGCACCTTCGCGCCCAAGGGTCTCGGCCGGATCTACGACGCCGTCCTCGCCAACCTGGCGCGCGAAGTCGAGAAGTGACCGGGCGCGTCCACGCCTGACCCCAAACACCGTCCGGTGGAGGGGTGTTGTGCCCTCACCGGTTCGAGTGGATTCGCATCCCTTCCGAGCTTGTGCCGTAACTCGCCGTACTTGTCCGCAGTTGTCGTCTCGCGCGGTAATTGTGTGACAGGTGCGACGAGGGGAGCGGTACGTGGGTGGGACGACTCTGGTGCGGGACGAGCCGGTGACGGCACCCCCGGGGACACCCGCGCCGCCGGTGCCGGAGGCACCCGAACTCGGCGCGCGCCGCGTGCGGTTGGTCTTCCTCGGGCTGATGCTGGCGCTGCTGCTCGCCGCGCTGGAGCAGATGATCGTCGCCACCGCGCTGCCGAAGATCGTCGGTGAGCTGCACGGGCTGGACAAGATGTCCTGGGCGATCACCGCCTATCTGCTCACCGCCACCATCGGACTGCCGCTGTACGGCAAGCTCGGCGACCTCTTCGGCCGCAAGGGCGTCTTCCAGTTCGCGATCCTGGTCTTCGTGGCCGGTTCCGCGCTCGCCGGGCGGGCGCAGAGCATGGACCAGCTCATCGCCTTCCGCGCCGTCCAGGGCGTCGGCGCGGGCGGACTGATGATCGGGGTGCAGGCGATCATCGCCGACATCGTGCCGCCCCGGCAGCGCGGCCGCTACATGGGCCTGATCGGCGCCGCGTTCGGTGTCGCCTCCGTCGCCGGTCCCCTGCTCGGCGGCTACTTCACCGACCATCTGTCCTGGCGCTGGTGCTTCTACGTCAACGTCCCCTTCGGCCTGGTCACCCTCGCCGTGGTGAGCGCCGTCCTCAAACTCCCCAGGCCCCGCGTCCGCGCCCGCCTCGACGTGCCCGGCGCGCTGCTGCTCGCCGCCGCCTCCACCTGCCTGGTGCTGCTCACGAGCTGGGGCGGCACCGAGTACGCCTGGGACTCACGGGAGATCATCGGCCTCGGCGCGGGCGCCCTCGCCGCCACCGTCCTCTTCCTCGTCGCCGAGCACTTCGCCGCCGAACCCCTCATCCCGCTGCGGCTGTTCCGGGACTCCGTCTTCAACGTCACCGGCCTGGTCGGCCTGGTGACCGGCGTGGCGCTGTTCGGCGCCGCCAGCTATCTGCCGACCTTCCTGCAGATGGTCGACGGGGCCAGCGCCACCGAGTCCGGGCTGCTGATGCTGCCCATGATGGCCGGCATCGTCGGCGCCTCGATCATCGGCGGCCAGCTCATCAGCCACACCGGGCGCTACAGGCTCTACCCCGTCCTCGGCGGCGCCCTGTCCGCCGTGGGGATGTGGCTGCTGTCCCGGCTGGAGGTGGACACGCCCCGGCTGTACTACAGCATCTGGATGGCCGTCCTCGGCGCCGGCATCGGCCTGGTGCTGCCGGTCCTGGTGCTCGCCGTGCAGAACTCGGTGCGCCCCGCCGACCTCGGCACCGCCACCAGCGCCAACAACTACTTCCGGCAGATCGGCGGGAGCGTCGGCGCCGCCGTCTTCGGCACGCTCTTCGCCGGCCGGCTCACCGACGCCCTGCGGCGCGAACTGCCGCCGCGCGCGGGCGCCGCCCTGCCCGACCCCGAGTCCCTGACCCCGCAGCTCGTGCACGCCCTCCCGCCGGCGCTGCGCGACGCCTACATCCGCGCCTACGCCGACGCGATGCCCCGGATCTTCCTCTACCTGGTCCCGGTGCTCGTCCTCGGCCTGCTCATCGCCTTCTTCCTCAAGGAGAAACCGCTGGTGTCCCACAACGCCGCCGAAACCGAGCCCGTGACCACCCCCATTCCGCAGGCCCGCCACCAGGCCCCGGCCGGGGCGCCCCGCTCGCCGCACGCCGCCGGAGTCCCGGTCTGCGGCACGGTGCAGCACCCCGACGGGACCGTGGTGCCCCGTGCGGCGCTCACCCTCATCGACGTCGCCGGACAGCAGATCGGGCGCGGCGCGAGCGGCGACGACGGGCGGTACGCGCTCGCCACGCCCGGCGTCGGCTCGTACGTGCTGATCGCCGCCGCCGGCGGCCACCAGCCGCAGGCCGTCTCCGTCACCGTCGGCGAGCGGCCCGTCGAACTCGACGTCGTCCTCGGCGGCGCCGGACGCCTCGCCGGCAGCGTGCTCACCGCCGACGGCAGCCCCGTCCGGGACGCCACCGTCACCCTCACCAACGTGCACGGCGAGGTCGTCGCCAGCACCCGCAGCGGCCGTGAGGGCGGATACGTCATCACCGAGCTGGTGGCGGGCGAGTACACCCTCGCCGCCAGCGCGCCCGCCTTCCGGCCCGCCGCGCTCCCGGTGACCGTGCAGGCCGCCCGGGAGACCCGGCAGGACGTGGAACTCGCGGGCGGCGCGGTACTGCGGGGCACCGTCCGGGCGAGCGGCGGCCGCCCGGTGGAGGACGCCCGCGTCACGCTCCTGGACGCCGCCGGGAACGTCGTGGACACCCTCACCACCGGAGCCGACGGGGCGTTCCGGTTCGTGGACCTGTCCTCCGGCGAGTACACGGTCATCGCCGCGGGCTACCCGCCGGTCGCAACGGTTCTGCAGGTGGCGGGCGGCGGCCGCACGGAGCGCGATCTGCAACTGGGCCACGAGGACTGACGGGGGGCGCCCGCAGAGCGCCGAGCTGCGCGCCGGGGCGGTCCGGTGAATCCAATTCCAGGATTGCCGCACATCGCGACCGGCGGCCCCCGTACCGTAGTGGGCGGGCGGCACAGATCGTTTGCGAACAGCCGTGGGGAGAGAGGGCCGGGGCCATGGACCATGGCGGCGAGCGGGACACACCTCCCGGCCGCGGCGCCGGCGACGCCGCGGCAGGACGGATTCCGCTCGCCGTGGTGGTCGTCGACCGCGACGGTCTGGTGTCCCACTGGAGCAGCGGCGCGGGCCGCCTGTTCGGCGTCGGCCGGCAGGAGGCGGTCGGCCGCCCCGCGGTGGATCTGCTGCCGGTCTCCGGCGCGCTCTCCGACGACCCGCACGGCGACGCGATGCCGGACGCATACGGCCCCTACGAGGCGTACGACGGGCTCGGCCCCGATCTGGAGGCCTCCCTCGGCGGCCGTACCGCCTACCCGGCGGCCGGCCGGGCCCGTCAGTTCCCGCACAAGGACGGGGGGTCCGGGGCCGCGGCGGAGGACGGCGAGCGGATCGACGTGCTCTGGTGGGCCTACCCCCTGGTCGGCCCGGGCCCGTTCCGGCTGCTGGTGCTCGCCGCCGACGCCGCCCGGCTGCGCGAGGAGCGCGGCTACGACGACGAGACGGCCGAGCACATCTCGCCCGGCTTCGCCCGCCACACCGAACTGCCAGCCTCCGACGAACTCGAGCGCCGGCTCCCCGAGATCCTGCCCAACATGGGCCCGGACCTCAGCGGCCGCATCGTCTCCCAGATCCTCGAACTCGGCTATCCCGTACTGGAGTTCAGCCAGTTCGACCGCGTGCCCGTCACCCCGTACTGGGGTGTGCCGCGCCGCCCCGGCCGCAGCCGCGCCGAGGTCGTCGTACCGCAGCAGCGGACCGCGCCCGTGATCCCGGCCGGAGCCGAGCGGGACCTCGAGTACGCCGCCGTGCGCGAGCGGCTGGAGTTCCTCAACGAGGTCAGCTCCGGCATCGGCACCTCGCTCGACCTCGGCGAGACCATCCGCGAGGTCACCAGCGCCGCGGTGCCCCGGTTCGCGGACTTCGCCGGCACCCACCTGCGTTCGGCGGTGCTCGCCGGCGAGGGCTTCCCGGACGGCCCGCCGGACGCGAGCACGGTGATGCACCGGGTCTGGGTCGAGCACAACGACGAACCGGGCCGCTGGGACGACACCGTGCCGGTCGGCGAGACGTTCGCCTTCCCCGAGCACACCCCGTTCTACAAGTGCATGGTGACCGGCGAGCCGGTGCTGATACCGAAGGTCACCGAGGAGCTGTCCGACCGCATCTCGGGCGAGTTCGAGAAGCGGGACCTCAGGCCGCTCATCGGCGGCCGCTCCCTGCTGATCGTGCCGCTCAAGGCACGCAACGTCGTCCTCGGCTTCATGGTGCTGATGCGCCGCCCGGACCGCGCCGCGTTCGACGACATGGACCGCACCACGGGCGCCGAACTCGCCGCCCGCGCGGGCCTGGTGCTCGACAACGCGCGTATGTACACGTACCAGGAGAACGTCGCCGACACCCTGCAGGACAGCATGCTGCCGCAGGTCACCCCGCGGATGGCCGGCTGCGACGTGGCCACCCGCTATCTGCCCGGCGCCCGCCTCGGCCGGATCGGCGGCGACTGGTTCGACACCATCAAACTGCCCGGCTCCCGCACCGCCCTCGTGGTCGGCGACGTCATGGGCCACGGCCTGAACTCCGCCGCGATGATGGGGCAGTTGCGCACCGCCGTGCAGACCATGGCCACCATGGAGACCCCGCCCGCCCAACTGCTGCGCAACCTCGACGACCTCGCCCGCCGGCTCGGCGAGAACTACCTGGCCACCTGCCTCTACGCGGTCTACGACCCGATCCGCGGCGAACTGCACCTCGCCAACGCCGGGCACATCCCGCCCGTGCTGGTGCGGGCCGAGGACGGCCGCAGCGAACTGCTCGACCTGCCGACCGGGGCGCCCATAGGCGTGGGAGGCGTCCCCTTCGAGGCCACCGTCGTCCGGGTCGCGCCCGGTGACCGGCTGGTGCTGTGCACCGACGGCCTGGTCGAGGTGCGCGGTTCCGACATCGGTGAGGGCCTGGCCGCGCTCTGCGAGTCCGCCGCCCATCCCGCGGCCTCGATGGACGACGCCTGCGACACCATCATCCGGGCCCTCAACACGCACGGCGGCCGCAAGGACGACGTCGCCCTGCTCATGGCCCGGCTCAACGGCATCCCCGGCGACCACGTCGCCGAGTGGCACTTCGACGCGGACCCGGGCGAGGTCGCCCGGGCCCGTAGCCTGGTCCGCGACCGGCTGCTGGACTGGGAGCTGCCGCAGGCCGTGGAGACGGCGCGACTGCTGGTCAGCGAGGTCGTCACCAACGCCGTACGGCACGGTGGAGGCGGCCGGGTCGGACTGCGCGTGGTCCGCACCGACGCGCTGCTGTTCGAGGTCACGGACGACGAACCCGCCCTGCCCAGCATGCTCGCCGCGGGGGCGTACGACGAGGCCGGGCGCGGACTGCGGGTGGTCAGCAGGCTGGCCCGCGAGTGGGGTGCCAGCGCCACCGGACACCGCAAGACCGTCTGGTTCGAACAGGGCCTCACCGACGGGCGATGAGCGGGGGCGCGCCGTCCGCTCCGCGCGCTCCCCGCGACGGCCGCGGTCCGTGCATCCGGTGAAGGTGGCCTCCGGCCTCTTGCCCCGCACACGGCCGGCGCGATATCCCGATCACGCAACCGACCGTGGGGAGATCGCCATGAACGTCTCGGACAACTATCGCAACTCCTGGGAGAGTTACTGGCGGGAGACCGCCGACGGTACGGGAGAGGCGATCTGGGACTCCGACCCGTCCCTGAGTGCCGAGCCGCACAGCGAGCTGCTCCTGCCGTACGCCGACACCGGGCGCACCATAGTGGACCTGGGCTGCGGCAACGGCACCCAGACCCGCTTCCTCGCCACCCGGTTCGCCCGCGCCGTCGGCGTCGACCTCTCGCACGCGGCCGTCGAGCACGCCCGGCGCGCCACGGACGGCGGCCCGGTCGAGTTCCAGCAGCTCGACCTGACGGACGGCGGCGCCGTACGCGAGCTGCACGAGCGGCTCGGCGACACCCATGTGTACATGCGCGCCGTGATCCACCAGAGCGAGCCGCACGCCCGCGCCGCGGTGGCCGCCGCGGTCGCCGAGCTTCTCGGCACCTACGGACGCGCCTTCGTGGTGGAGCTGACGTCCGGGTCCCGCGACGTGCTCAAGCAGGCCGCCGGCGGGCCCGAGGGACCGGGTCCCAAGCTGCGCCGGGTCTTCCACCACGGTCTCAAGCCCGCCGACGCCGACGACGAGGAGATACCGCGCCTGCTCGGCGAGGCCGGACTCGAGATACTGGCCACCGGCGAGACCACCGTGCCGCAGACCGAGCACCTGGCCGACGGCACCCGCATCGACCTGCCCGCCCGCTGGTTCGTGCTCGCCGGCAAGTGACGAGGTCCCGGGGCCGGCGGTCCTGCGCACGGGGGTCGTAGCCGCCGCCCCGGGGCACCGCGTAACGTGCGGTGCATGAAGATCCTCATCAGTGCGGACATGGAGGGTGCCACCGGCGTCACCTGGCCGGCCGACGTGCTCCCGGGGACGCCGCAGTGGGAGCGGTGCCGGTCCATGTTCACCTCCGACGTGAACGCCGCCGTGCTCGGCTTCTTCGAAGGCGGCGCCGACCAGGTGCTCGTCAACGAGGCCCACTGGACCATGCGCAACCTGCTCCTGGAGCAGCTCGACGAGCGGGTCGAGATGCTCACCGGGCGGCACAAGTCGCTCTCCATGGTGGAGGGCGTCCAGCACGGCGACGTCGACGGCATCGCGTTCATCGGCTACCACGCGGGCGCCGGCATGGAGGGCGTCCTCGCCCACACCTACCTCGCGAACCAGATCACCGGGGTGTGGGTGAACGACGTCCGCGCGAGTGAGGGTCTGCTCAACGCGCACGTCGTCGCCGAGTACGGCGTCCCCGTCGTGCTCGTCACCGGCGACGACCTGGCCTGCGAGGACGCCCTCGGGTACGCGCCCGAGGCGCGGAAGGTCGCGGTCAAGGACCATGTGTCCCGGTACGCGGCGGTCTGCCGTACCCCGGCCCGCACCGCGGCCGACATCCGCGCCGCGGCCAAGGAGGCAGCGCAGCTCGCCGTCCGGTACGAGCCGGTGCCCGGCGGCCCGTTCACGGTCGCCGTCGAGTTCGACGCCGAGCACCTGGCGATGGCCGCGACCGTCGTGCCGGGCGTGGCACGCGTGGGCGAGCGCAAGGTGGCGTACACCAGCGACACCATGTACGAGGGAATCCGGACCTTCAAGGCGGTCACCACGATCGTCTCGGCCGCAGTGGAGGAGCAGTATGGCTGACCAGCAGGCACTGGACGAGGTGGTGGAGTTCACCTCCGGCCTGATCCGCATCGACACCACCAACCGGGGCGGCGGCGACTGCCAGGAGCGGCCGGCGGCCGAGTACGCGGCCGAGCGGCTGGCCGGGGCGGGCCTGGACCCCGTGATGCTGGAGCGGACCCGGGGGCGGACCAACGTGGTCGCCCGGATCGCGGGTACCGACCCGTCCGCCGACGCGCTGCTGGTGCACGGCCACCTCGACGTGGTGCCCGCCGAGGCCGCCGACTGGAGCGTCGACCCGTTCTCGGGCGAGATCCGCGACGGCGTGGTGTGGGGGCGCGGCGCCGTCGACATGAAGAACATGGACGCGATGATCCTCGCGGTCGTCCGCTCCTGGGCCCGGCAGGGCGTCCGGCCCCGCCGGGACGTCGTCGTCGCGTTCACCGCCGACGAGGAGGCCAGCGCCGAGGACGGCTCCGGGTTCCTCGCCGACGAGCACCCCGAGCTGTTCGAGGGCTGCACCGAGGGCGTCAGCGAGTCGGGCGCCTTCACCTTCCACGACGGCTCCGGGCGGCAGCTCTACCCGATCGCCGCGGGGGAGCGGGGCACCGGCTGGCTGAAGCTGACCGCGCGCGGCCGCGCCGGGCACGGCTCCAAGGTGAACAAGGAGAACGCGGTCACCCGGCTCGCCGCCGCCGTCACCCGCATCGGCGAGCACGAGTGGCCGCTGCGGCTCACCCCGACCGTGCGGGCCGCGCTCGGTGAACTCGCCGCCCTGTACGGCGTCGACGCCGACTTCGAGGACGTGGACGGGCTGCTGAGGAAGCTGGGCCCGGCCGCCAAGCTGGTCGAGTCCACCGTCCGCAACAGCGCCAACCCGACGATGCTGGACGCCGGTTACAAGGTCAACGTCATCCCGGGCGAGGCGGTGGCCTACGTGGACGGACGGTATCTCGCGGGCGGCGAGGAGGAGTTCCGCAGCACCCTCGACCGGCTCACCGGGCCGGACGTGGACTGGGAGTTCGCCCACCACGAGGTCGCCCTGCAGGCCCCCCTCGACTCGCCCACCTACGCGAAGATGCGGGCGGCCGTGGAGGAGTTCGCGCCCGAGGGACACGTGGTGCCCTACTGCATGTCCGGCGGTACGGACGCCAAGCAGTTCTCGCGGCTCGGCATCACCGGCTACGGCTTCGCGCCGCTGAAGCTGCCCGAGGATCTCGACTACCAGGCGCTCTTCCACGGCGTCGACGAGCGCGTCCCGGTCGAGGCGCTGCACTTCGGCGTCCGTGTCCTCGACCGGTTCCTGCGGACGGCCTAGACGATGGGGGACGACATGAAGCAGCCGTACGGTTCCTGGCCCTCGCCGATCGACGCGGCGCTGGCCGCGGCGCACGACGGGCAGCCGGAGTGGGTGGGCTTCGTCGGCGACGAGGTCTGGTGGACCGAGCCCCGGCCCGCCGAGGGCGGCCGCCGGGCCCTGGTGCGGCGCACGGCCGAGGGCACCGAGGAGTCGGTGCTGCCCGCGCCGTGGAACGTGCGCACCCGGGTCATCGAGTACGGCGGCCGGCCGTGGACTGGCACGGTCCGGGACGGCGCGCCCCTGGTGGTGTTCGCGAACTTCGCCGACCAGCGGCTCTACCGGTACGAGCCCGGCGGCGAACCCCGCCCACTCACCCCGCTTTCGCCCGTCGGGGGCGGACTGCGCTGGGCGGAGCCCCGGGTGGACCTCGCCCGCGGGGAAGTGTGGTGCGTGCTGGAGGAGTTCACCGGCGACGGACCGGACGACGTCCGGCGCGTCCTGGCCGCCGTACCGCTGGACGGCTCGGCCGCCGGTGACCGGGCCGCCGTACGCGAACTCACCCCCGAACGGCACCGCTTCGTCACCGGCCCCCGGATCTCGCCCGACGGCCGCCGGGCCGCCTGGCTGGCCTGGGACCATCCGCGGATGCCGTGGGACGGCACGGAACTGCTCGTCGGCGAGGTCGGTGACGACGGCACCCTGCACTCGGTGCGCACCGTCGCCGGCGGCCCCGAGGAGTCCGTCGCGCAGGTGGACTGGGCCGCCGACGGCGCCCTGCTGTACGCCGGCGACCGCGGCGGCTGGTGGAACCTGTACCGCGACGGCGCCCCGCTCTGCCCACGCGAGGAGGAGTTCGCCGGGCCGCTGTGGAAGCTCGGCCTGAACTGGTTCGCGCCCCTGGACAACGGCCTAGTCGCGGTCGTGCACGGCCGCGGCGCCGCCGTGCTCGGGATACTGGACCCCGAGTCCGGCGAGGTCGTCGACGCCGCCGGACCGTGGACCGAGTTCGGGCCCAGCCTCGCGGTCCACGGCGAACGGGTCGTCGCGGTCGGGGCCGGCGCGCGCACCGGGCCCGAAGTGGTGGAACTGGACACCCGGATCGGCCGCGCCCGGGCCATCGGAGCCCGCCACCGGGACGCCGTGGACCCCGCGTACTACCCGGAGCCCGAGACCCGTGTCTTCACCGGCCCCGGCGGCCGCGAGGTGCACGCCCACGTCTACCCGCCGCACCACCCCGGCCGCACCGCCCCCGACGGCGAACTGCCGCCGTACGTCATCTGGGCGCACGGCGGCCCCACCGGCCGGGTGCCGTGCGTACTCGACCTGGAGATCGCCTACTTCACCTCGCGCGGCATCGGAGTGGCCGAGGTCAACTACGGCGGCTCCACCGGGTACGGCCGCGCCTACCGGGAGCGGCTGCGCGAGCAGTGGGGCGTGGTCGACGTCGAGGACTGCGCGGCCGTCGCCCTCGCCCTCGCCGAGGAGGGCACCGCCGACCGAGGCCGGCTCGCCATCCGGGGCGGCAGCGCGGGCGGCTGGACCACCGCCGCCTCCCTGACCGGGACGGACGTGTACGCCTGCGGCACGATCATCTACCCCGTCCTGGACCTCGCCACCTGGGGGCCGGGGGAGACCCACGACTTCGAGTCGCGCTACCTGGAGTCGCTGATCGGTCCGCTGGCCGAGGTCCCCGACCGGTACGCCGAGCGGTCGCCCACCGCGCACGCGGACCGGCTCACCGCGCCGTTCCTGCTGCTCCAGGGCCTGGACGACGTGATCTGCCCGCCCGCCCAGTGCGAGCGCCTGCTCGCCGGCATCGAGGGCCGGGGGGTGCCGCACGCCTACCTGACCTTCGAGGGCGAGGGGCACGGCTTCCGGCGGGCCGACACCATGGTGCGCGCCCTGGAAGCCGAACTGTCCCTGTACGCACAGGTGTTCGGGCTGGACCCGACCCCCGCCGTGCCGAAGCTGGAGCTGGGCTCATGAGGGAACTCGACCGGCCGGAGAGGCTGGCCCCCGGCGCGCGGGTGGCCGTCGTCGCGCCCAGCGGGCCGGTGGCCGAGGAACGGCTCCAGGCCGGTCTCGACGTGCTGCGCGGCTGGGACCTCGATCCGGTGGTCGCGCCCCATGTGCTGGACCGGCACGGGGAGCTGGGCCACCTGGCGGGTGCCGACGCCGACCGGGCGGCCGACCTGCAGCACGCCTGGTGCGACCCGGCCGTGGACGCGGTGCTGTGCGCCCGCGGCGGGTACGGCGCCCAGCGCATGGCCGATCTGCTCGACTGGGACGCGATGCGCGCGGCCGGGCCGAAGGTGTTCGTCGGTTTCAGCGACATCACCGTGCTGCACCAGGCGTTCGCCACCCGGCTGGGCCTGGTCACCCTGCACGGGCCGGCCGCCGCGGGCGCCGACTTCATCAAGAGCGCCCGGGCGCAGGAGCATCTGCGGGCCACCCTGTTCGCCCCGGAGACGGTCCGCACCCTCGCCTCCGGCCGGCCCGCCCTGGCACCCGGGCGGGCCCGCGGGGTGACCCTCGGCGGCTGTCTCAGCATGCTGGCCAGCGACCTCGGCACGCCCCTGGCCCACCCCGGCGCCCGCGGCGGACTGCTGCTGCTCGAGGACGTGGGGGAGGAGCCGTACCGCGTGGACCGGCTGCTGACCCAGCTCCTGCGCTCCGGCTGGCTCGACGGCGTCGCCGGGATCGGGCTCGGCTCCTGGCACGACTGCGGCCCGTACGGCATGCTCCGCGCGGTCCTCGCCGACCGGCTCGGCGGGCTCGGGGTGCCGGTCGTCGAGGAGATCGGATTCGGGCACTGCGACGGGGCGTTGACGGTGCCGTTCGGGGTGCCGGCCGAACTCGACGCCGATGCCGGGACCTTCACGCTGGACGAGCCCGCCCTGCGCTGACCCGGGACCGGCCGGGCCCCGCACGCCGTGGGGCCCGGCCGGGGACGAAAATGCGCTGCGGTGCCCCGGCCGGTGACGCGTAGGCTGGCCGGATGCCGCACACCGCAGCCCACTACCTCGCCACCGGCCCCCGTGTGGGCATCCGCGCCTTCACCCTGGACGACGGCCCCGAGTTCACCGCCCGGGCCAGGGAGAGCAAGGACCTGCACCGGCCCTGGCTGTTCCCGCCGGACACCGACGAGGGCTACGCGAGCTACGCCGGGGCGCTCCTGAAGGATCCGGCCAGGGCCGGGTTCCTCGTCTGCGAGAAGGACACCGGGGACATCGCCGGGTTCATCAACATCAACAACATCGTCCGGGGCGGCTTCCAGTGCGGCGCCCTCGGCTACGGGGCCTTCGCCCACGCGGCCGGCCGGGGACTGATGCGCGAGGGACTCGGCCTGGTGATCGGCTACGCGTTCGGGGCGCTCGGCCTGCACCGGCTGGAGATCAACGCCCAGCCGGACAACGCCGCCTCCGTCGCGCTGGCCCGGGGCGCGGGCTTCCGTCTGGAGGGCTTCTCACCGGACATGATCTTCATCGACGGTGCCTGGCGCGACCACGAACGCTGGGCGCTGACCGCCGAGATGCGCACCGGCAACTGACCCGTCCGCCCGAGGGAGATCCATGCGAACGCTCGTCCTGCTCGACGCCCCCTCCAACCTGGGGCTGCGTCCGCCGGCCCCCGGCACCGTCCCGGGCTGCTACAAGCTGGCGGGAGCCCTCCGCGAGCAGGGCCTGCTGCGGCGGCTCGGCGCGCGGGAGGGCGGTGTGGTCGTACCGCCCCGCTACGACCGCGGCGACTGGCGGGAGGGCGACGGCGTGTTCAACGCGGCCGCGCTCGCCGGTTACACCGTGCGGCTCGCCGACCGCGTCGAACGCCACCTGCGCGCCGGGGAGTTCCCGATCGTGCTCGGCGGCGACTGCTCCATCCAGCTAGGAGCCTCCCTCGCCATGCGCCGCCTCGGCCGGTACGGGCTCGCCGCGATCGACGCCTCGCACGACTTCCGGCACCCCGGGAACTCCGGCCGGATCGGCGCCGCGGGCGGCGAGGAGGTCGCGATCGGCACCGGACGCGGCCAGGAGGACCTGACGAACCTGGAAGGCCTCCGGCCCTACCTCAGGGACGAGGACGTACGGTTCTTCGGCATCCGCGACGCCTTCACCGACGACCTGGCCGAACTCGCCTCCCTGAAGATGCCGGTCGCCACCGTCGGCGGTATCCGCGCCGAGGGCGCCGGGCCGGTCGCCCGGGCCGCAGCCGAGGCCTTCCGGGCCCCCGGACTCGACGGCTTCTGGGTGCACCTGGACGCCGACGTCCTCGACCCGTCCGTGATGCCGGCCGTCGACAGCCCCGACCCGGACGGCCTGCTGCCGGCCGAACTGGAGGAACTGCTGCGCCCGTTGATCGCGTCCCCGCGCTGTGTGGGCCTCAACGTCACCATCTACGACCCCGACCTCGACCCCGAGGGCACGGCGGGAGCCCTGCTGGCCGACCTGGTCGTGGCCGCCTTTGCGCAATCCTGACCGGCAGATCCCCTGGCCGACTCGCCGCACGCCGGGTTCCATGGTCATCGTGACGAGGATCCGACGTGAGGTCATCACCCTGCCCGCCGCGCGGTTGGGCCCCGACAACCCACTGCCTCCGCTACGCCCCCTCGACGAGGTGCACCGCGTCGACGACCGGGACCGCGGGGACATGCCCCGGGACATGGCCCGGCAGCTCGACCACGAGCCGCTGCGCAGCCTGCTGCCGGTGCGGCTGCGCGACGGTTACGGCAGAACCCGCGAGCCCCGCGCCCTCCAGGCGCTGGTGATCGAGAACGACCGGCTGCGCGCCACCGTGCTGCCCGGCCTCGGCGGCCGGATCGCCTCCCTGGTCCACCTGCCCACCGGACGCGAGCTCCTCTACCGCAACCCGGTGTTCCAGCCCGCCAACTTCGCGCTCAACGGCGCCTGGTACTCCGGCGGCATCGAATGGAACATCGGCGCCACCGGCCACACCACCCTCTCGTGCGCACCCCTGCACGCCGCCCGCGTCCCCGCCCCGGACGGCTGGGGGCACCGCCCACGCCGTTCGGGCAGCGGGGGAGAGATGCTGCGCCTGTGGGAGTGGGAGCGGCTGCGCGACCTGCCCTTCCAGGTCGACCTGTGGCTCCCCGAGGGGTCCGACTTCCTCTACGTGGGCGTCCGCATCCGCAACCCGCACGAGCACCCGGCGCCCGCGTACTGGTGGTCCAACATCGCCGTCCCCGAGGACCGCCGGGTCCTGGCCCCGGCCGAGGAGGCCTGGCAGTTCGGCTACGAACGCCGACTGCGCCGGGTACCGGTCCCCAGCCACGACGGCATCGACCGCACCCACCCCCTCAACAGCCCCTACGCCGCTGACTACTTCTACGAGATCCCGGACGGCCGGCGGCGCTGGATCGCGGCGCTGGACGCGGACGGGCACGGGCTGGTGCAGACCTCCACCGACGTGCTGCGCGGCCGGAAGCTGTTCGTGTGGGGCAGCGGCCCCGGCGGCCGCCGCTGGCAGGAGTGGCTGACCGAGCCCGGCACCGGCGGCTACTGCGAGATCCAGGCCGGCCTCGCCCGCACCCAGCTCGAACACGTCCGGCTGGAGCCCGAGAGCGAGGTGTCCTGGCTGGAGGCGTACGGCCCGCTGGACGCCGACCCCGACGGCCCCTCGTGGCCGGCGGTCGTGCGGGGGGCCGAGGAGCGGCTCGCGGCGGTCCTGCCGCGGGCCCGCGTCGAGCAGGCGTACGCGGACTGGAAGCCGCACGCCGACACCGAGCCCGGCGAGCGGCTGGCCACCGGCTCGGGCTGGGGCGCGCTCGAGGTACGGCGCGCCGACTGGAAGCTGCCCGGCACACCGTTTCCCGAGTCGGTCCTCGGCGAGGAGCAACAACCCTGGCTGGAACTGCTGCGCACCGGCTCGCTGCCCGAACCACGCCGGGTCCGCCCGCCCGGCGGGACCCTGGTCGCCCCGCACTGGCGGGACATGCTGGAGACCGTGCCCGCCACCCCGCACACCGAGTACCACCTCGGCGTCGCCCAGTGGCACGCCGGCGACCGCGCCCAGGCCGTGCGGAGCTGGGAGCGGGCCTTGCCGCTCGCCCCTTCGCAGTGGCCGCTGCTGCGCTGCCTGGCCGTCGCCGACCAGGAGTCCGGCCACCACGAGCGGGCCGCCGACCGGTACGCGGAGGCCTTCGACGACCTGTGCCGCGAACGCCGTGACGACGGGGAGGCCTGGACCGCCGCCGTGGCCGCGCTCGGCCGGGAGGCGCTCCAGGCGCTGCTGCGGGCGGGGCGCACCGAGCAGGCCCGCGCGGTGTGGGAGGGCCTGCTGCCCGCCGTGCGGCACCGCGGCGCCTTCCGGCTGCTGGAGGCGGGGCTGCTGCTCGCCGAGGGGCGACGGGCGGAGGCCCGGGCCGTCCTCGGCGAGGGGTTCGAGGTGGCCGATCTGCGGGAGGGCGCCGACGTGATCGAGCTGCTGTGGGCCCGGCTCACCGACGAGCCGCTGCCCGCCCGCCTCGACTTCCGGATGCGGCCGGACGCCGGCTGAGCGGACGGCTCAGCCGCTCTGGTCGACGTACTCGAAGATCGAGCCGTCCGGGTGCATCGCCAGCAGGTTCCGGCCCGCCGGGGTCGGCACCGGCCCGGCGATGACCCGGGCGCCCAGGTCGGTCAGCAGCCGGTGCGCCTCGGTCACGTCCTTGACGGCGATCGTCGCCGTCACCTTGCGCAGCACCTCCAGCTCCGCCTCCGGGCCGCTCATCAGGAGGAAGGAGCCGATCGCGGCCACCTGGACCCCACCGCGTTCGAACCGCAGCGCCTGGCCGCCCGCCAGCCGTTCGTAGAAGGGGACCGCGGTGTCGAGGTCGTCGACGCAGATGCGCAGTGTGGCGCCCAGAATCTCCATACGCCCGAGCCTAGTTGGGACGTCCGGGCCGGCGCAGGCCGTGTCCGCGCAGGGGTGCCCGGCGATGCCGTTACCGCCCCGGTCCGACGGGTAGGCGTACTCCATGGACCGTTTGGATCACCTGGAACATCTGGACAAGCACCTCGTCGAAGAGCTGGCACAGGTGGCACGCGAGACGGTACGCGACGAACTGCGCGAGCAGAGCCGCAAGCAACGCCGCACCGCCATGCTCTACGCCGCCTCCGGCGCCGTCGCCCTGTACGCGGGCGGCGCCCTCGCGCTCGCGGTGGGCCTCGCCCTGGCCGTGGGCCTGCCGGGCTGGGCGGCCGCACTGATCACCGCCGCGATCCTGGGCGCCCTCGCCTACGTGCTGCGCGGCGCCGCCCACCCGAAACACGGGCACGGCTCCGCCACCGCCCAGGTGGCGGCCGCCACCCACCCCGGCACCCCCTACCCCCCGATGCCCACCGAGGCCCCGCCCCCGCCGGACGACGTCCCCCACCACAGGGCCTGACCTCCACCCCCGCGCCCCGGACCACACCCCGCAAGGGGCGCGGGCAACCACCCGGCCACACCCCCCCGGCACCGTGAGCCGCGAAAGCAGACGGCCCCACCTCAGGAGGGCCGGGCGGCCACACCTCAGGGGCGCGGGGAACTGCGCGCCGAGCCACATCGCCCCCGCACCCGACCACGCCCCGGCCCCACGAGCGGCGAAAGCAGGCGGCCCACATCTCAGCAGGGCCGGGCGGCAACACCTCAGGGGCGTGGGGAACTGCGCGCCGAGCCACATCGCCCCCGCACCCGACCACGCCCCGGACGGCCGCCCGCGACCAGCGGCGATCCACGGACCCCGCGCCAAGCGCGCTTCGCCGACCGGGCGAAACGCGGGCGTGACCGGCGTCCGGGTGAGCCGGGCGGCGTTTGGGTGCGGCGGCCCCGGTTACGCGGAAGACCTGGAGGGGGCCACACCGCCGGGAGGACACCCGTGAATCGACCACGTGTCGTGATCGTCGGCGCCGGCTTCGCCGGGTACCGGACTGCCCGCACCCTCGCCCGGATCACCCGCGGCCGTGCCCGCATCACCCTGCTCAACCCGACCGACTACTTCCTGTACCTGCCGCTGCTGCCCCAGGTGGCCGCCGGGATCCTGGAGGCCCGCCGGGTCACCGTCTCGCTGCCCGGCACCCTGCGCGGGGTGCGGCTGGTGCTCGGGGAGGCCACCGGCGTCGACCTCGACCGGCGCACCGTGCACTACCGGGACCCCGAGGACGGCGCCGGGACCCTCGGCTACGACCGGCTGGTACTGGCCGTGGGCAGCGTCAACAAACTGCTGCCGATCCCCGGTGTCGCCGAGCACGCGCACGGCTTCCGCGGGCTGCCCGAGGCGCTGTACCTGCGCGACCACGTCACCCGGCAGGTGGAACTCGCCGTGACGGAGCACGACCCGGAGGTCCGCGCGGCCCGGTGCACCTTCGTCGTGGTCGGTGCCGGTTACACCGGCACCGAGGTGGCCGCGCAGATGCGGATGCTCACCGATCACCTGGCCGGCCGCGACCTGCCCGGGGTGGCACGGCCCCGCTGGATCCTGCTGGACACCGCGCCCCGCGTGCTGCCGGAGATGGACGAGCGACTCTCCCGCACCGCCGCGCGGGTGCTGCGGGCGCGCGGCGTCGACGTGCGCACGGGCACCTCCGTGAAGGAGGCCACCCATGACGGGGTACTCCTGACCGACGGAGACTTCGTGGCGTCGCGGACTCTGGTCTGGTGCGTCGGCGTCCGGCCGGATCCGCTGATCGACGCCGTCGGCCAGCCGCTGGAGCGGGGCCGGCTCATCGTCGATCCGTATCTCCATGTGCCGGGCCGCACCGAGGTGTTCGCCTGCGGGGACGCGGCGGCCGTGCCGGACCTGGAGCGCCCCGGCGAGTTCACCGCGATGACCGCCCAGCACGCCTGGCGGCAGGGCAGGGTGGCCGGTGAGAACGTGGCCTCCTCGCTCGGCCTCGGCCGGCGTCGGCGCGCCTACCGCCACCGCGACCTGGGTTTCGCCGTGGACCTCGGCGGGGTGCAGGCCGCCGCCAACCCGTTCGGCGTCCCGCTGTCCGGCCCGCCGGCGGGCGCGGTCACCCGCGGATACCACCTGGCCGCCCTGCCCGGCAACCGGCTGCGCGTGGCCGCCGACTGGCTGCTGGACGCCGTACTTCCCCGCCAGGGTGTGCAGTTGGGCCTCGTACGGTCCTGGTCGGTTCCGCTGGACACGGCATCCCCCGAGCTGGCGCGGGTACCCGGCGGCCCCGGACGGCCGGGTGAGGGCGCGCACGACGGTGACGGCGGCGGGATCGCCGCGAGCCGGCCCGCGGACGCGCCCGCGGCGGACCGGCCCGCACCCGCACCGCCCACCGAGCATCCCGCCCCCGGCCCGGTCCGGCGCACCGGCCCCGCGGATCCCGCGGGCCGCCCGGACCCACCCGAACCAGCAGAAGGAGATACATGAACACCGCCGAACTCGCCGAACTCGGGCAGCAGTTGCGCGTGGACAGCGTGCGGGCCGCCGCCGCGGCGGGCTCCGGGCATCCCACCTCGTCGATGTCCGCCGCCGACCTCATGGCCGTCCTGCTCGCCAACCACCTTCGCTACGACTTCGAGCGCCCCGGTCACCCTGCCAACGACCGCTTCGTGCTCTCCAAGGGCCATGCCTCGCCGCTGCTGTACTCCGCGTACAAGGCGGCCGGCGCCGTCGAGGACGGCGAGCTGCTGACCTTCCGCAAGCTCGGCAGCCGCCTCGAGGGGCACCCCACGCCGCGCCGGCTGCCGTGGGTGGAGACCGCCACCGGCTCGCTCGGCCAGGGTCTGCCGGTCGGCGTGGGCATCGCGCTCGCCGGGCAGCGCCTGGACCGCACCGGTTTCCGCGTCTGGGTGCTGTGCGGGGACAGCGAACTGGCCGAGGGCTCCGTCTGGGAGGCGGCCGAGCAGGCCGCGTACGAGAACCTGGACAACCTCGTCGCCATCGTGGACGTCAACCGGCTGGGCCAGCGGGGCCCGACCCGGCACGGCCACGACCTGGGCGCCTACGCCCGCCGCTTCCAGGCCTTCGGCTGGCACACCGTCGAGATCGACGGCCATGACGTCGACGCGATCGACCGGGCGTACGGCGAGGCCCTGTCGACGACCGGACAGCCCACGGTGATCCTCGCCCGCACCCTCAAGGGCAAGGGCGTCGCCTCCGTCGAGGACCGCGAGGGCCTGCACGGCAAGCCGCTGCCGGAGGCCGAGGAGGCCATCGCCGAGCTGGGCGGACCGCGCGAGCTGCACGTCCGGGTCAGCGAGCCGGCCGCCGCGGCGACGCTCCGCTCCCTCAACACCGAGGTGGTCCGGCTGCCGCGGTTCGACAAGGGCGAGGAAGTGGCCACCCGGGACGCCTTCGGCAAGGCCCTCGCCGCGCTCGGCACCGCCCGGGGCGACGTCGTCGCGCTGGACGGCGAGGTCGGCGACTCCACCCGCACCGAGGTCTTCGCCAAGGAGCACCCCGACCGCTTCTTCGAGTGCTACATCGCCGAACAGCAGCTCGTCGCCACAGCCGTCGGCATGGCGGCCCGCGGCTGGGTGCCGTACGCGTCGACGTTCGCGGCGTTCCTCACCCGCGCCCACGACTTCGTCCGCATGGCCTCCATCAGCGGCAGCGGGATCAACCTGGTCGGCTCGCACGCCGGCGTGGCGATCGGGCAGGACGGGCCCTCGCAGATGGGCCTGGAGGACCTGGCGATGTTCCGGTCCGTGTACGGCTCGACCGTGCTGTACCCGTGCGACGCCAACCAGACGGCCAGGCTGATCGCCGCCATGGCCGGCCTCGACGGCGTCCGCTACCTGCGCACCTCGCGCGGCAAGAGCCCGGTGATCTACGGTCCCGAAGAGGAGTTCCCGGTCGGCGGGAGCAAGGTGCTGCGCTCCGGTGAGCGGGACCGGCTGACCGTCGTCGCGGCCGGTGTCACCGTCCACGAGGCCCTGGCGGCCGCCGACCGGCTCGCGCAGGACGGCATCCAGGTCCGGGTGATCGACCTGTACTCGGTCAAGCCCGTCGACAGCGAGACCCTGCGCCGGGCCGGCGAGGAGACCGGCTGCCTGCTCACCGTCGAGGACCACCACGAGGAGGGCGGCCTCGGCGACGCCGTCGCCGAGGCGTTCGCCGACGGCCGCCCCGTGCCCCGCCTCGTCCGGCTCGCGGTGCGCACGATGCCGGGCTCGGCCGCGCCCGACGAGCAGCTCCACGCCGCCGGCATCGACGCCGCGGGCATCGCCGCCGCCGCGAAGCTGCTGGTCGAGGAGGCGGTCGTGGGATGAGCGACGACGGTGCGCGGACGATACGGGCGGGCCGCCGCTCGGTGCGCGTCCAGCGGCCCGGGAAGGTCCTCCTCCCGGGCGGCGCCGAGGGGTGCACGAAGGGCGATCTCGCCGACTACCACCGGTCCGTCGCGCCGTATCTGCTGCCGCACCTGCGGGGCCGTCCGCTGATGCTGGAACGGTATCCGGACGGCCTCGACGGCCCCCGCTTCATGCAGAAGAACACCCCGGACCACTACCCGGACTGGATCACCCGGGCCGAGGTCGCCAAGGAGGGCGGCACGGTGACGCACGTCGTGTGCGACGACACCGCCACCCTGGTGTACCTCGCCGACCAGGCCTGTCTCACCCTGCACCGCTGGCTCTCCCGCACCGACCGGGCCGCCGGCCCGGACCACCCCGACCGGCTGGTCTTCGACCTCGACCCCGCGCCGGCGCCCGACGGGTCCGCCGGGACCCCGGAGGAGACCTTCGCCCCCGTCCGCGAGGCGGCCGGCATACTGCGCGAGCTGCTGGACGAGCTGGGCCTGCCCGCGGCTCCGATGACGACGGGCTCCCGCGGTCTGCACCTCGTCGTCCCGCTGGACGGCCGTCACGGCTTCGACGAGGTGCACCGGTTCGCCCGTGACGTGGCCGAGTTCGCCGAGGCCGCGCATCCCGACCGGCTGACCACCGCCGCCCGAAGACGCGACCGCGGCGACCGCCTCTACCTCGACGTGCAGCGCAACGCCTACGCGCAGACGGTCGTGGCCCCGTACACGATCCGCGCTCTGCCCGGCGCGCCCGTCGCGGTGCCCCTAAGCTGGGAACAGGTGGCCGATCCAGGCGTCCACGCCCGCCGCTGGACCATCGCCGACGCCGCCGACCAGGCCCGCACCGACCCGTGGGCCGCACTGCCGGGCCGGGGGCGCGCCCTCGGGCCCGCCCAGCGCCGCCTCGCGGGACTGAAGGGCTGACGACGGCCGGCCGTGGCCGGTCCGAGCCCGCTTTCACCGCCTGTGACCTGCTCCTTAGCGAACCCGTACCCCCGGAATGTTTGGCCAAGGGATGAGCGGCCACACGCAGGGGAGAGGTGGCCATGACGAACACAAAGAACACGCAGCAGTCACAGGATTCACAGGAAAAGCAGAACTCGTCCCAGGCGGACGACGACGCGCCGCAGAGCGCGGCCACCGGCCGGCGGCCGCGCCCCATGGAAGTACTGCGCCAGGCGCGCGCCCAGCTCGCCGAGCTGACCGGGCTCCAGCCGGAGTCGGTGTCCTCCTTCGAGCAGACCGAGAGCGGATGGTCGATCGACGTGGAGGTCCTCGAGCTCGAAAGGGTCCCGGACACCATGAGCCTGATGGCGAGTTACCAGGTGGAGCTGGACGAGGAGGGGCAGCTGACCGGCTATCGCCGCGTCCGCCGTTACGAACGCGGACGTTCGGACGCGCGAGGCCGCTAGCCCCTTGTCCCTCGTGCCCGGCATACCACCGGCGCGCATCACCTGTCCGATCACCGAGAAGGAGGAATGGCCGGCATGACCGTAGTACCGGCACAACAGAGCGGCGGCGGAGGCGGCAGCAGCGGCCTCTACGACGTACTGGAACTGGTTCTGGACAGGGGGCTCGTGATCGACGCGTTCGTCCGTGTCTCCCTGGTCGGCATCGAGATCCTGAAGATCGACGTCCGCGTCGTCGTGGCCAGCGTCGACACGTATCTGCGCTTCGCCGAGGCGTGCAACCGCCTCGACCTGGAATCGGGCCCCAAGAAGAGCCCCGGCCTGCCCGAGATCGTCGGCGAGGTCACCGAGTCCGGTGCCCGTGGCAAGAGCAAGGGCGCGCTGTCGGGCGCCGCGGAGACCATATCCGGCGCCTTCCAGCAGGCCCGTGACGAGGGGCAGGAAGAGCGGCGGGAGTCCCGGCCGCGTGCCCGCAAGACCGCGGCCCGGCGTAAGGAGGAGTCGGAGTGAGCACCTACGTCTACGGCATCACCGCCCGCTCGCACCCGGCACTTCCCGACGGCATGTCCGGGGTCGGCGAGCCGCCGATGCCGGTGCGCGTGCTGACGGCCGGCGACCTCGCGGCCGTGGTCAGCGACGCGCCCGAGGGGCTGCGGCCCAAGCGCCGGGACCTGCTCGCGCACCAGAACGTGCTGGCGGAGACCGGCGCGGCCGGCTGCATCCTGCCGATGCGCTTCGGCAGCGTCGCCACCGACGACGACTCCGTCACCCAGGTTCTCGGCGAGCGTGCACAGCACTACCAGGAGCGGCTGCGGGAGCTGGACGGCAAGGTCGAGTACAACGTCAAGGCCACCCATGTCGAAGAGGCCGTGCTGCACCGCGTGATGGCCGAGAACGCCGAGGTGCGTTCCCTGGCCGAGGCCAACCGGCAGTCCGGCGGCGGAAGTTACGACGACAAGATCCGCCTCGGCGAGATGGTCGCGTCCGCCGTCAAGGCCAAGGAGGCCGAGGACGCGGCCGAGGTGCGCGGCGAGCTCGAAGCGGCCGGTTCCGCGCTGAGCGTCGGCCCCGAGTCGACCGGCTGGCTGGTCAACCTGTCGTTCCTGGTGGCCCGGGACACCGCCGAGGAGTTCCTGGCGGCGGTCGAGCGGGTCCGCACCAGCCACCCCCATCTCGATGTGCGGGTCAACGGGCCGCTCCCGCCGTACAGCTTCGTGGAGCCCGGCCCCGCCGAGCCCGCGGACAGCACGGCCGGCGCCGACGCCGGAGCGCAGTAACAGCGGGCGGCCCGGACGGAAGGAGGGACGACCGTGGGACTGATCAGCGAGGTGCTGCTGCTGCCGTTCGCACCGGTGCGCGGCGCCGGATGGGCGATCGAGCAGGTGTACCGCGAGGCGGAGCGCATCTACTACGACCCCGCCACCGTACGGGCCGAACTCGCGCGCCTCGAAGAGGAGTTGGAGGCGGGCGAGATCAGCGAGGAGGAGTTCGACCGCCGCGAGGACGAACTGCTCGACCGGCTGGAGACCGCCATGCGCTCCGGCGAAACCACTGGCAACGGGACAACGCGATGAATCGAATGGGACTCGGCCTCGCGATAGGGGCCGGCTACCTCCTGGGACGTACCAAGAAGCTCAAACTGGCCCTTGGGGTCGGCTCCCTGGTGGCCGGCAAGAAGCTGAACCTCACTCCGCGGGCCTTGGCGGATCTGCTCGGTCAGCAGCTCCGCGACAACCCGCAGTTCAAGGAGATCGGGGACCAGCTCCGCCAGGATCTGCGCGGTGTCGGCAAGGCCGCCACCGGGGCCATGGCCGAGCGTCAGATGAGCGCGCTGGCCGACCGCCTGCACGGCCGCACCAACGCGGTGCGCGACCAGCTCTCCGGCGTGGTGCCCGACACCGGGTCCGAGCCCGAGGAGCCGGAGGAGGACGAGGACGAGGACGAGGGAGCCCAGGAGGACTCCGCGGAGCAGGAGGACGAACAGCCCCGCCGCGAGGCCCCCGCCAAGAAGGCGCCCGCGAAGAAGGCGCCCGCGAAGAAGGCCGCCGCGAAGAAGGCGCCCGCGAAGAAGGCGCCCGCCAAGAAGGCCGCGGCGAAGAGCACGGGCGGCCGGCCGGCCGCCAAGAAGGCTGGAGCGGCCGCGAAGAAGACGGCCGCGGCCGGCGGCAGCCGCAGCAGCGGCCGGCGGCAGTCGAAGGGCGGCGATGACCGATGACCGAGAACGTCGGATCCGCGACGTCAGCCGCCGGCAAGGCCGCGGGCGGAGCGGCCACGAGCAACCCGTTGAGCGATCTGGCGCACAGCGAGGCGGCGGACCGGCTCAAGGCCGAGGCGCAGGACTACCTGGCCGCCCAGGCCGAGAAGTTGCTTTCCGGCTTCGGCCGCAAACTCGGCCAGGCCACGGGCAAGCTCAGCGACATCGCCGAGGGCAACAGCCCGGGCTTCGGCAAGCTCGCCCTGGACGCGGGCCGCAAGGTCGCCGAGGGCAAGGGCCCGCTGCGCTCCGCTCTGGAACTCGGGGTCTCGCACGCCAAGGACACCGTCATGGGCAAGCTGAAGGGACTCGGGGGCGGCGGCAAGCGCAAGAAGGGCGGGGGCAACAAGCCCACCGTCATCGTGGAGTCCGTCGACGTCGGTGTGCCGGTGCGCACCGCCTACGACCAGTGGACCCAGTACCAGGACTTCAGCACCTTCGCCAAGGGCGTGAAGAGCGCGAGCCGCGCCGACGACACGAACTCCGACTGGCAGGCCAAGATCTTCTGGTCCAGCCGGAGCTGGAAGGCCCACACGGTCGAGCAGATCCCCGACTACAAGATCCAGTGGCAGTCTGAGGGCGCCAAGGGCACCACGAAGGGCGTCGTCACCTTCCACCGGCTCGACGAGAACCTGACCCGCATCCTGCTGGTCATGGAGTACTACCCGAGCGGCCTCTTCGAGAAGACGGGCAACATCTGGCGCGCCCAGGGCCGCCGGGTCCGGCTCGACTTCAAGAACTTCGCCCGCTTCATCACGCTCAAGGGCGAGGCGGAGGACAGCTGGCGCGGGGAGATCCGCGACGGCGAGGTCGTCCGCAGCCACGAGGACGCGATGGCCGAGGAGGAGGAGTCCGAGCAGGAGGAGCCCGAGGAGGGCGAGGAGCCCGAAGAGGAAGAGGGCGAGGAGTCCGAGGAGCCCGAAGAGGGCGAGGAAGAGGCCGAGGAGGACGAGGAGGGCGAGGAGCCCGCGGCCGAGTACGAGGACGAGGAAGAGGGCCCCGAGGACGAGTACGAGGAGAAGCCCGAGGAAGAGGAGGAGTACGAGGACGTGGAGGAGGGCCCCGAGGACGAGTACGAGGAGGAGCCTGAGGAGGAGGAGTACGAGGAGGAGCCCGAAGAGGAGCCCGAGTACTCCGGAGGCAGGAGCCGTCGATGACGACTGCCAGCCGGTTCCCCGAGCCATACGGCCAGAGTGGCGGCGGGGCCAACCTCGCCGACATTCTGGAACGGGTGCTCGACAAGGGTGTCGTCATCGCCGGCGACATCAAGATCAACCTGCTCGACATCGAACTCCTCACCATCAAGCTCCGGCTCGTCGTAGCCTCGGTGGACAAGGCCAAGGAAATGGGCATCGACTGGTGGGAGACCGACCCCGCGCTGTCCTCCCGCGCCCGCCAGAACGAGCTGGCCAAGGAGAACGCCGAGCTCAGGGAGCGGCTGGAGCGGCTCCAGGAACTGGCACCCGGAAGCGTGCCGACGGAGGAAGAGGCCCCATGAGCGCACTGCGCTACGTCTACGCCGTCTGCCGCCCGCTCGACGCGCCCCTGCAGGCCGAACTGACCGGCATCGGGGGCGCCCCGCCGGCGCTGCTGCACCACCACGGGCTGGTCGCGGTCGTCAGCTCGGTGCCGGAGGCGGACTTCGGCGAGCAGGGGCTGCGGGCCCGTCTCGAGGACCTGGACTGGCTGAGCGCCACCGCCCGCGCCCACCAGGGCGTGATCGCGGCGCTCAGCACGGTCACCACCCCGCTGCCGCTGCGCCTCGCGACCGTCTTCCGGGACGACAGCGGCATCCGGGCGATGATCGAGGCCCGCGAGGACGACTTCCGGCGCGCCCTGGAGCGGCTCGATGGCCGCGTGGAGTGGGGCGTGAAGGTGTTCGTGGAGTCCGAGCCGGCCGAGCCGGCCGCCGCGCGGGCGGCGAAACCGGCCAGCGGCCGTGACTATCTGCGCAGCCGCCGGCGGCACAGCGAGGCGCACGAGGAGAGGTGGCAGCGGGCGGAGTCGTTCGCCCGGTCGCTGCACGAGCGGCTCAGCCGGCACGCCGAGGACGTCCGGACGCATCCCGCGCAGAACGCCGCGCTGTCCGGGGCCTCGGGACAGAACGTGCTCAACGCGGCCTATCTGGTGCCGCGTGCGGACTGCGAGGAGTTCGTGGAACTGGTGGACCGTACGAAGGACGAGACACCCGGTATCCGGGTGGAACTCACCGGTCCCTGGGCCGCCTACTCCTTCAGTGGGGAGGAAGCGTGACCGTCGTCGAGCGGCGTGAGATCGCACTCGTGGACCTGCTGGACCGGCTGCTGGCCGGCGGGGTCGTCATCACCGGGGACCTGACGCTGCGCATCGCGGACGTCGACCTCGTCCGCATCGATCTCAACGCGCTGATCAGCTCCGTGAACGAGTCGGTGCCCTCACCCTTCGAGGAGTTGCTGTGACCGCCCCCGCCCGCAAGCGGCTCGACCTGGAGCCCGACACGGTCGAACGCGACCTGGTCAAGCTGGTGCTGACCGTGGTGGAACTGCTGCGCCAGCTCATGGAACGGCAGGCGGTGCGCCGCTTCGACACCGGTGAGCTGACCGAGGACCAGGAGGAGCGGATCGGGCTCACCCTGATGCTCCTGGAGGAGCGGATGGCCGAACTCCGGGACCGCTACGGGCTGCGGCCCGAGGACCTGAACCTGGACCTGGGGCCGCTGGGACCGCTGCTGCCCCGGCAGTGAGCCTGACGAGCCGGACGGCCCCGGGGTTCTCCCGGGGCCTCGGTCATGCCGCCTTGCGGCACAGGATCTCGCCGTGCAGGACGCCGAACCAGGCGTCCTCCCGCCGGCCCCAGTCCCGCCAGGCCGCCGCCGCGGCCCGCAGCCGCTCGGGCGTGGCGTGCCCGCCCCGCACGGCCAGGTCCGCGTAGTCCGACTCCACCGTGCGGTCGGCCCACAGCCCGCTCCACCAGGCCCGCTCCTCGGGGGTGGCGAACGTCCAGGTGCTCGACGTCGCGGTGACGTCCGTCAGCCCGGCCGCCAGCGCCCAGGCCCGCAGCCGCCTGCCGGCGTCCGGCTCGCCGCCGTTGGCCCGGGCGACCGCCTCGTACAGGTCCAGCCAGTCGTCCAGGCCCGGCAGCGCTGGGTACCAGGTCATCGCCGCGTAGTCCGCGTCGCGCACCGCAATGTACCCGCCGGGCCTGGTCACCCGGTGCATCTCGCGCAGCGCCGCCACCGGGTCGCCCACGTGCTGGAGCACCTGGTGGGCGTGGACCACGCAGAACGTGTCGTCGGGGAAGTCCAGGGCGTGCACGTCGGCGACCGTGAAGTCCACGTTGCCGAGGCCGCGCGCCTCGGCGGTCGCCCGCGCCCGGTCCAGGATCGCGGGGGCCCGGTCGGCGCCGGTGACGCGGCCCTCGGGGACCAGAGCGGCCAGGTCGGCGGTGATGGTGCCGGGGCCGCAGCCGACGTCCAGGATCCGCATGTGGGGTTTCAGCACGCCGAGGAGGTAGGCCGCGGAGTTGGCGGCGGTCCGCCAGGTGTGCGACCGCAGCACCGACTCGTGGTGCCCGTGCGTGTAGACGGCGGTCTCCTGCGCTTCCGGCATGGCTGTGCCCCTTCGCCCTGGTCGACGGTCATCGGCGGCGGAGCCCTGTGACCCCGTCGCGCGGTACGCCGAACGGTACGCGCCCGTGCCGAATGATGAGATCTACGTTTCATCATGTGGACGAGCGCGTCGCGGGCGTGAGGCGCCGAAGAGGAGCGGGAAGCAGGTGGTCAGGACAGCGGCCGGTACACCGTCAGCGCCTCGGGCAGCTTCTCCACCAGCACGTCCCCGCCCACCTCGATCACCTCGCCGTCGTACGCCAGGGGCGTCCCGGGGGCGAGACCGGTCAGCCGCAGCCGGTTCACCTGGACCGCCGCGTGGGCCGGGGACCGGGTGAGCGGGCCGGCCGCGGCGGCCGCCATCAGACGCAGCGCCGGCCTGCGGGTGCCGTGCACCACCCGCACGTCCAGCAGCCCGTCCGCCAGGTCGGTCCGGCGTCCGGGCGCGAGACCCATCCGGTGGTAGACGCCGTTGCCCACGAACAGCAGCCACAGGGGGTGGCGCCTGCCGCGCAGTTCCACCGTCAGCGGGTGCCGGTCGGCGCGCAGCACCTTCATCGCGCCGAGCATCCCGGCCGGCCAGCCGCCGATCCGGGACGACCAGCGCTCCCGCTCGCGCACCAGCTCCGGATAGACACCCAGGCTGAAGGTGTTCAGGAAGAGCCCCTCGTGATCGCCCGCCACGAACCGGCCGGCGTCCACCCGGACCGCCTCGCCCGCCCGGACGGCGTCGGCCAGCGTCCGCTCGTCCTCCACGCCCAGGTCGTAGGCGAAGTGGTTGAGGGTGCCCCCGGGCAGCACCGCCAGCGGCAGACCGCGCCGCAGGGCCACCCCGGCCGCCGTGTTCACCGTCCCGTCGCCCCCGCATACCCCGAGCACCCGCGCCCGCGCGGCGGCCTTCTCCAGCTCCGCCTTCACGTCCTCCGGCGCGCACTCCACGATCTCCGCCCCGGGCAGCGCCTCGTGCAGCACCCGGACCCGGTCGGAGGTCCCCGAGGCGCGGTTGGCGACGAGCACCAGGCCTTCGCCGTCGGCCAGCGCCGGCGCCTCGGTCCGGGGCCGCGGCGGCGGCGCGACCTGGGTCCGGGTCGGGACCAGGCCCCGTACGGCCAGCGCGGCGCCCGCGCCCAGCGCCGCCCCCGCCAGCACGTCACTGGGATAGTGCACGCCCGTGTAGACGCGCGACATGGCCACGGAGAACGCCAGCGGGGCCACCGCCGCACCCCACCGCGGCGACTCCAGGGCGACCCCGGTGGCGAAGGCCGCGGCCGAGGCGGCGTGGCCGGACGGGAAGGAGGTGGTGATCGGCTGCCGCTTCAGCTGCCGCGACCGCGGCACCGAGTCCAGCACCGGCCGGGCGCGGCGCACCGACCGCTTGCCGAGGGTGTTGATGGCCAGCGAGGCCACGCTCAGCGAGGCCACACCCCGAGTGGCGGCCCGTCGGGCCCGCGGCGACCGGCTCGCCGCGATCGCGGCGGCCGCCGCGAACCACAGCACCCCGTGGTTGGCGCTCCGGCTGAGCCGGGGCAGCACCCGCTCGGCGCCCGGCCAGTGCCGGCTGGCCGCCGACTCGAACAGCCGGCAGTCGTACTCGAGCAGCTTGGACAGGGTGCGGAGGCGGGGCCTCGGGACAGTGAGGTCGACATCTGGGCTCATACGGGTCCGGTTACCCTGAAGTGCCCGCTTCTTGTGCCCGGACACGCCGGTCACCGGCCCGCTTTCACCGGTCCGCCCGACGGGCGCGTGAGGAGACACACCGGATGCGCCTGCTCCTGGTCCGCCACGGCCAGACCCCGTCCAACGTGGACCGGCTGCTGGACACCGCAATACCAGGCCCGGGGCTCACACCGCTCGGCGAGCGGCAGGCCGCCGAACTGCCCCGGGCGCTCGCGGACGAGGACATCGAGGCCGTCTACGTCTCCACCCTGCTGCGCACCCGGCTCACCGCCGCCCCGCTGGCCGCCGCCCGGGGCCTGGAGCCGATCGTCCGGGACGGCATCCGCGAGGTGACCGCGGGCGATCTTGAGATGCTGCCCGGCGGCTCCCCGGAGGGCAGTCTCTACCTGCGCACGGTGTTCGCCTGGGCCGCCGGGGACACCGCGCCGCGCATCCCCGGCGGGGAGAACGGCGAGGAGACCCTCGCCCGGTACGACGCGGTGGTCGCCGAGGCCGCCGCGAGCGGCGCCGGGACCGTCGCCATGGTCAGCCACGGCGCCGCGATCCGCCTGTGGACCGCGGCCCGGGCCGGCAACGTCGACGTCGCGTTCGCCGCGGCCCGCCCCCTGCGCAACACCGGCGTCGTCGTCCTGGAGGGATCGCCGTCCGACGGGTGGAAGGCCCTGGCCTGGGAGGGCGCGGCGGTGGAGCCGGCGGACGAGAGCGGCCCGGCGGGGGAACCGGTGGACGCCGGATAACGGTTTGCCCCTGCGCCGGGGCGGCCCACAGAATGCCTCCTCATGGGACATCTGGAAGCCGCGCACCTCGAGTACCACCTCCCCGACGGGAGGACGCTGCTCGGCGATGTCTCCTTCCGGGTCGGCGAGGGCGCGGCCGTCGCCCTGGTGGGCCCCAACGGCGCCGGCAAGACGACCCTGCTCCGGCTGATCTCCGGCGAGCTGAAGCCGCACGGCGGCACGGTGACCGTCAGCGGCGGTCTCGGCGTGATGCGCCAGTTCGTGGGCTCCGTACGGGACGAGACGACCGTCCGCGACCTGCTCGTCTCCGTCGCCCCGCCCCGTCTCCGCGAGGCGGCGCGGGCCGTGGACCGGGCCGAGCACGCCATCATGACCGTCGACGACGAGGCCGCCCAGCTCGGCTACGCACAGGCCCTGGCCGACTGGGCCGAGGTACGCGGCTACGAGGCCGAGACCCTGTGGGACATGTGCACCACCGCGGCCCTCGGCATGCCGTACGAGCGGGCCCAGTGGCGGCAGGTGCGCACCCTCTCCGGCGGCGAGCAGAAACGCCTCGTCCTGGAGGCGCTGCTGCGCGGCACCGACGAGGTGCTGCTGCTCGACGAGCCGGACAACTACCTCGACGTGCCCGGCAAGCGCTGGCTGGAGGAGCAGCTGCGGGAGACCCGCAAGACGGTGCTGTTCGTCTCCCACGACCGCGAACTCCTCGCCCGCGCCGCGGAGCGCATCGTCTCCGTGGAACCGGGCCCCGCCGGCGCCGACGCCTGGGTGCACGGCGCCGGCTTCGCCACCTACCACGAGGCACGCCGCGAGCGCTTCGCCCGTTTCGAGGAGCTGCGCCGTCGCTGGGACGAGAAGCACGCCCAGCTCAAGAAGCTCGTGATCAACCTCCGCCAGGCCGCGTCCGTCAGCCACGAGATGGCCTCCCGCTACCAGGCCGCCCAGACCAGGCTGCGCAAGTTCGAGGAGGTCGGACCGCCCCCGGAGCCGCCGCGCGAGCAGGACATCAGGATGCGTCTCAAGGGCGGCCGTACCGGGGTGCGCGCCGTCACCTGCGCGGGTCTCGAGCTGACCGGCCTGATGAAGCCGTTCGACCTCGAGGTCTTCTACGGCGAACGGGTCGCCGTGCTCGGCTCCAACGGTTCCGGCAAGTCGCACTTCCTGCGGCTCCTGGCCGGTCAGGAGGTGGCGCACACGGGCGAGTGGAAGCTCGGCGCGCGGGTCGTACCCGGCCACTTCGCGCAGACCCACGCCCACCCCGAACTGGCGGGGCGCACCCTGCTGGACATCCTGTGGAAGGAGCACGCCCAGGACCGGGGCGCGGCCATGTCCCGGCTGCGCCGCTACGAGCTGACCGGCCAGGCGGAGCAGTCGTTCGACCGGCTCTCCGGCGGCCAGCAGGCACGCTTCCAGATCCTGCTGCTGGAACTGGAGGGTGTCACCGCCCTGCTGCTCGACGAGCCCACCGACAACCTCGACCTGGAGTCCGCCGAGGCGCTCCAGGAGGGCCTGGAGGCCTTCGACGGCACCGTCCTCGCGGTCACCCACGACCGCTGGTTCGCCCGCTCCTTCGACCGGTTCCTGGTGTTCGGCAGCGACGGCCGCGTCCGCGAGACCCCCGAGCCGGTCTGGGACGAGCGCCGGGTGGAACGCGCCCGCTAGGGGGCGTCTCCCCGATCCTCGCGGGTCCGCGACGCCCTCCAGGGAGGCCCGGGGACCGGGATGTTCGTACAGTGGATGCAGGAGCGCGAGCCTCAGACACGACACGACGAGCGGGGCACCACCATGACCGGAGTCGAGCCCAGCCGACTGGACGACCAGCAGCTCATGAAGGAGCTGGAGACGATCCACCGCACGCGTCACGACACCCTGCTGTACGGCTCCAACGACGCGCTGCGGGCCCACAACGAGCGGATGGCGCAGCTCGAGGGCGAGTACCTGCGCCGCAACCCGCGCCGGCTGGTGAGCGCGGGCCGCACCCGCGAGGGCGCCCGGGAACGCGGCTGCGGCGAGGCGGTGACTCCGGGCACCTCCGGCACCTGATCCGGAAGACCCCTGTGGAAAGGGCCGGCCCGTGACGGGCCGGCCCTTTCCACTCGATGGACGGGGTCAGCCCGCCTCGCCCGCGAACACGTGCAGGAACGCGTCGCAGAACGCCTTCAGGTCGTCCGGCTTGCGGCTGGTCACCAGCTTGTTCGAGCCGTGGTCGCAGATCTTGACCTGCTCGTCCACCCAGGTGCCGCCCGCGTTGCGGATGTCCGTCCGGAGGCTGGGCCACGACGTCAGCACGCGGCCCCGCACGACGTCGGCCTCGACCAGCGTCCACGGCGCGTGACAGATCGCGGCCACCGGCTTGCCCTGCTCGAAGAACTCCCTCACGAACCCGACGGCCTTCTCGTCCATCCGCAGGAAGTCGGGATTGGCGACCCCGCCGGGCAGCACGAGGGCGCCGAACCCGGCGGCCGACGTCTCACCCACCACCTCGTCCACGGGGAACGTGTCCGCCTTGTCCAGATGGTTGAACGCCTGGATCTTGCCGGACGCGGTCGACACCAGCACCGGCTCGTGCCCGGCGTCGGAGGCGGCCTTCCACGGGTCGGTCAGTTCGATCTGCTCGACACCCTCGGGGGCCACCAGAAACGCGATACGCATGCTCTCTCACTTTCCTTCCACTGCGCGCGGAACGGTCTTCGGGGCCCGGGCGCGCCGCTTGCCCACTCCGGCCGCCCGGGTCCGGCTCACGCGCCGCCCACCAGCGCCTTGGCCAGTTGCTGCACGTTCTCGTAACGGTTCGAACGGGTCAGCCCCGCCACCGCGTCGACCAGCGCGCCGGGGGCGTTGCGGCGGCGCAGTGCCCGGGCCAGCTCGCCCGCGTTGGCCGGGAAGGAGTGCCGCCCCAGGTGCCGCGCCAGCTCCAGCCGCACCTTTCCCAGCGACGCGCCCGCCTGCCCCGGCGCCACGGGTCCGGCCCACACCTCCGGGTCGTCGTCCGCGGCGGGCTCCGGGTCGTGCCACTCCTCGGTGCGCGTCGGGTGCCCGGACCTGAGCAGGCCCTGCAGCTCGTGCTTCATCTCGTCGTCCCGGTGGACGTTCAGCCGGTCACTGCCTCGCTGCATGTTCTCCCTCCAGAGGGTCGAAGGTCCGCACCGCGTACCCGCCGGCCGCCGGCCGACACGGACTTCCCGGCATCCGTCCGCCGCCGCGCCCGGCGGCTTCCTCCCGCCGGGCGGGAACTCCCGCACCTTTGCCGTCAGCCTCCGCTCGATCGTCGATCCCAGGTCGGCGTCGCCCCTGAGATCGACTGGACCACGGCTCTCCGAGTGACCTGCGGGGGGCGCCGAAAACCTGCCCGGGCCGGGGATCGGAGTGCGGCGGGACGGTGTCACCCGCCCGGCGGTCCGTGTCCCGCGAATGGGGTCCGGCCGCGCGCGGTACGGCGCCGGGCGGGCTCTGATGGCAGTCGAGGGCACCGGCCGTGCCCCGCCGACCGTCGACCGCCGTTTCGCCGAGGAGCCGCTCCCATGCGCCGCACCGCCCGTGCCCTGTCCGTCGCCGTCCTGGCCGGCGCCGCGCTCGTCATACCCGGGCCCGCCGCGTTCGCGGACCCCGGAGCCGGGGAGAGCCCCGGCGCCTTGCGTCCCGAGGCCCCGGCCACCGTGCCCGGCCCGGTGACGGTGCCCGTGCCCTGCGACGGCACCGATGCGGGTGCCGTACCCCAGGACGGGTGCGCTTCGGGGGAGGTGCGGCAGACCCCGGCGCCGCAACAGGGGTTGGGGCAGACGCAACAGCAGACGCAGGAACCGGGGGACGGGGGGACGCAGGGGGATGCCCAGGGGCAGTGGGACCAGCAGCAGGGGCAGGGCGAGGGAGACGGGCTGTGGCAGGAACAGGGCCAGGGGGAGGGCCAGGACCAGTGGCAGAGCCAGACCCCGGGCCAGGACCAGGACCAGGACCAGAACCAGAACCAGAACCAGAACCAAGGTCAGGGTCAGGGTCAGGGGCAGGGCCAGGGACAGGGATGTGAGGAGGGCGGATCCTGCGAGGACGGCGGCGCAGACGGCTGCCGCGCCTCGGGAGGGGACGACGACTGCACGCCCGCGCACGTGGAGCACGGGGTGGAGGCGGGACAGGGCGGCACCTTCGGGGACTCGGTCCCGGCCCTGGTCGCCGGGGGTGTGCTGATCGCCGCCGCCTGCGCGGGCGCGGGCTACCGGATCCTCGGCCGCCGGCGGGCCGCGGGCGGCTGACGCCGGGCCGGCCCGGCACCGTGGCGGAAACGACCGCGATCACCGGCCATGGCGGGGCGCCCGGCGGGTACACACCCCTCCGAGGGCACCGCCGAGGAGCACCGGAAGCACCAGCCGCACGTCCCGCACCACCGGGACCGCCGAAGCTGCCGGGAAGCCAGTGGTGACGGCCGGGCCGAGGAGAGCACGGACCGGTACGGGACGGCGGACGGCACCACGACAGCGCGGAGGCGGACATGCGGCGGACCGACCAGGAGGGACACGGCCCCGTCCGCTACGGGCCCCCGCTGCCCGGCGACGGCCTGCCCGTCCTCCCGGAACTCGCCGCCGTCCTCGCCGCCGCGGCCCGCCGTGCCGAGGCCCAGCCGGTCGGCGGTTCCCCCGCCCTGCTGGAGGCGGCCTGCGGCTACTGGACCCGGCGCGGACTGCCCTGCGCTCCCGACCGGGTGGCCGCGGGACCCGGTGCCCCCGCCCTGCTGCTCGCCGTGACCGCCGCGCTGGCCGGGGACGGCGGCGACGTGCTGGTGCCCCGCCCCTGCGCCGCCTGGTGGGCGCCCTACGCCCGGCTGCTCGGCAGACCCGTCTTCCACGTGCCGACCCCGGCCGAGAGCGGCGGCGTCCCCGACCCCTACGCCCTGCTGGAGACCGTCCGCCGGGTCCGTGCCGAGGGCGGCGAGCCCCGGCTGCTGGTGCTGTCCGTCGCCGACGACCCCACGGCCACCGTCGCCCCGCCCGAACTGCTGCACGAGACCGTCGAGGCGGCCGTCGCCGAGGGCCTGCACCTGGTCAGCGACGAGACGTGGCGCGACACCCTGCACGACCCGCACGGCACCGTCCTGCTCAGCCCCGCCGAGATGCTGCCCGAGCGGGTCACCGTCGTCACCGACCTGGCCGGCGCCCTGCTGCCGCCGGGCTGGCCCGCCGCCGTCGCGCGCGTGCCCCCCGGCGCGGCGGGGGAGCGGCTCCACGCGCGCGTGCTCGACATCCTCACCGCCCTGGACGCCCGGGTCGCCACGCCCGTCGCCGCCGCGGCCGGATACGCCCTCGACGAGCCCGCGCCCGTCGCCGAGCGCCGCGAGGCGACCGTACGCCTGCACGCGCGCGTGGCCGCCGCCGCGCACTCCGCGGTCGTCGCGGCCGGTGCGCTCGCCCGGCCGCCGCAGGCCGGCCGCCACCTGTACGCCGATCTCGCGCCGCTGGCCGGGGCGCTCGCCCGCCAGGGTGTGACGGACGCGCAGGAACTCGAGGACTTCCTGACCGCCCGGCTCGGCATGCCCGCGCCCGGCGGCCACCGCTTCGGCGACGGCCTCGGCGAGCTGCGGGTCCGGCTCGCCACCGGGTCCCTGCTGGGCGGCACGGACGAGGAACGCACGGAATCCCTCACGTCACCCTCGCCGTTGGAACTGCCACACGTGCACCGCGCGTTGATCTCCTTGAGGTCGGCCTTCGACGGCCTCCGCGACGACGCTCAGCGACGGGAGCCTCCTCGATGACGCAGCAGACGCATGAGTCCGGGTCCACCGCCACGACGTCCACGACGACCGCCACCTCCACGACCACCTCGGCCGCCACGCCCACGACGCCCACGACGGTCACGCCTGCCTCCAGGGCCGCCCCGGCCGCGGCGGATCCGGAGAGCGGCCCGGCCGGGGCCCGCGCCCCCCGCACCCCGCTCGCGCCTCCGTTCCCACCGCTGGCCGAACCCCGCCCGCTGGGCGAGCACCGGGTGTGGCCGCGCACCTTCCACGACCGGCTCACCGCGCCCCTGCCCGGCTTCAAGGCCCTCGCCCGCTTCGCCCGCGAGGGCTCCGTGCGGCCCGGACCGGAGGGCCTCGCCGACATCCCGCGGGTCCCGTACGCCCCGGGCCCGCTGCCGAGCGTGGGCACCGGCACCCTCGCCGTCACATGGGCGGGACACGCGAGCTGGATCGTCCGGGTCGGCGGGCTGACCGTCCTGACCGACCCGGTCTGGTCCCGCCGCATCCTCGGCACCCCGGCCCGCATCACCCCCGTCGGCGTCCCCTGGGAGAGCCTGCGGCGCGTCGACGCGGTCGTCATCAGCCACAACCACTACGACCACCTGGACGCGCCCACCCTGAGCCGGCTCCCGCGCGACACCCCGGTGTTCGCCCCCGCCGGTCTCGGCCGCTGGTTCCTGCGCCGCCGGTTCACCCGCGTCACCGAGCTGGACTGGTGGGAGGGTGCCGAACTGTCCGGCGTCCGCTTCGACTTCGTGCCCGCACACCACTGGTCCAAGCGCACCCTCACCGACACCTGCCACAGCCTCTGGGGCGGCTGGGTCCTCACCGATCCCGACGGGCAGCGCCTCTACTTCGCCGGCGACACCGGCTACGGCCACTGGTTCTCCCGCATAGGCCGCCGCTACCCGGGGATCGACCTCGCCCTCATGCCCATCGGCGCCTACGACCCCCGCTGGTGGCTCAGCGACGTCCACTGCGACCCGGAGGAGGCGGTACGGGCCACCCTGGACCTGGGGGCGCGCAGGATGGCCCCGATGCACTGGGGCACGTTCGTGCTGTCGGCCGAGCCGGTCCTGGAGCCGCTGACCCGGGTGCGGACGGCCTGGGAGAAGGCGGGCCTGGCGCGCGAGGACCTGTGGGACCTCCCGGTGGGAGGCTCGAGCGTGCTCGAGTGAACCGGATCCCGCGCGAAGCTACCGCTCGCCCCCGCGAAGACGCCGCACGGCACTCGGCGCGGCGCTGACCATCACGGTCAGCGCCACCGCCGCGGCCACCCCTTCCCAGGGCTCCGGGAACAGGGAGCCACCCAGGATCCCGATCACCTGGTACGTCAGCGCCCACGCCAGACAGGCCGGCAGGTTGCCCCGGGAGAACCGCCGCAGGGGCCACTCGGCCAGCAGGCAGGCGAGCATCACCGGTATCCGCCCCGCGGGGACGAGCCGCGACAGCACCAGCACGGCGACCCCGTGCTCGGCCAGCTTCCCCTGCGCCTGCTCGAGGCGCTCCTCGGGGGCCCGCGACCGGATCGCCTCCAGCCAGCGCGAGCCGTTCTTCGACCGCAGACCGCGCCGGCCCAGCCAGTACAGCGCCGCGTCCCCCATGAAGGCCGCGAGGGAGGCCGTGACGAACACCAGCAGCAGCGAGAACGGCGCCGTCTGATGGAACGCCACCACCGCCGCCGTGCTCACCAGGGCACCGGTCGGCACCACCGGGACCAGCGCCCCGATCAGTACGAGCAGGAACAGCGACGGATAGCCGAGCGCCTGCTGCGTGGACTCCGGTGGCACGGACCGTGCCGAGGCGGCGGCCAGGGTGACCGCGTCCGGCAGCCATCTCACCGCGCGACCTCCAGCCGCACCCGCTCCCGGTGCCCCAGCTTGTGCACGGTCACCTCCGGGGCGGTCTCGGCCGCCAGGCGCACGAACTCGTCACCCGGCGCGTGGAATTCGTGCGGGCGCACTGCGTCCATGCCGATCGGCCAGTACGTCCCGTAGTGCACCGGCACCGCGGCACGCGGCGCCAGCCGGGCCAGCGCCCGGGCCGCCCGCCCCGCGTCGAGGTGCCCCGCCCCGAGGAACGGCCCCCAGCCGCCCACCGGCAGCAGCGCCAGATCCACCGGACCCACCTGCTCCGCCATGTCGTCGAACAGCCCGGTGTCCCCGGCGAAGTAGGTCCGCGCCTCGCCCGTGACGACGTACCCGAGCGCCGGCGAGCGGTGCGGGCCGACCGGCAGCCGGCGCCCGTCGTGCCGCGCGGGCACCACCCGCACCAGCAGGTCCCCGACCCGCACCTCGTCCCCGGGCGCCACCTCGGTGATCCGCAGCCCCCGTAGCCGGCGCAGTCCGGGTACCGCCCGTGGTGCGCCCCGGGGCACGAGCAGGCGCGTGCCCGGGGGGAGCGCGGCCAGCGAGGGCGGGTGCAGATGGTCGGCGTGCAGATGGGACACCAGCGCCAGGTCCGCGCGGTGGGCCTCGGCGGGGGGCACCGCGCCCCGGCGGCGGCGCAGATGAGCCAGCCGGGTGGCGAACAGAGGATCGGTGATCACGCGTATGTTCGAATCCTCGAGTGTGCAGGTGGCGTGCCCCCACCAGGTGATCTCCACCGGCACCTCCTTCGCCTCCTTCACGCGACTCCCCCGAAGCCTACGGGCAGGAGTAGGGTCGCTGGCGAAACCCGGAGGTGAGGGGGACGCCATGGGACAGTTACGGGGTGCCTCCGGCGGGGTCGCGCCGGTGCGGGTCACCGCCATCGCGAGCCTGACGCCCCTGGAGGAACTGGAGGCGGACCCCTTCCTGGTGGACTCCCGCAGCCAGCACGCGATGTGCGCCCGCTGGGCGGCGGAGCGCGGTTACGTCGTCGCGCGGGAACTTCTCGTCGGCGGGCTGCGTTTCGACCATTGCGCACTGTGGGACGGTGTGCGGCCCGGCGTGGACGTGTTCGTCGCACCCAGCCGGCGCGTTCTGGAGCGCGCCCTCTCCTCCGTGGAGGAGTTCACCGCCGAGTGCGCGCGGCGCGGGGTGCGCGTGGAGACGGTGGGGCGGGCCGAGCCGTCGTACGACGCGCAGATGAAGGCACGGGTGCACCGCAGGCTGTCGATGCCGACGGCCGGCTACGACGGACGCTGACGGCCCCGGCGCCGGCACCGTTCTCTCGGTGCGGCGCCCCGTCCGGAAGCGCCCGGCCCGGTGTGACAAGGTGGGGACCGGGGCCCGGTCGGACGGTCGAACGGGGCGGGACGTGAGGTGTGCGGGGCGTGCGGGACGTGCGGTGGCGGCGGATCGCCAGTCAGATCGGGCGGAGCGCCACGGTGTGGGCGGTCTCCACGCTCACCATGCTCGTGCTCGCCGGTCTGCTGCCCGACTTCAGGCTCCAGTCCGCCGACGGTGACAGCGCCACCCACATAGCCGTCACCGCAGCCTGCGGCGCCGGCGCCTTCGGTCTGCTGTCGGCCGTGGTCTGGCCGGTCCTGGTCCGGCTGCTGCTGCTGGTGCCCGCCCTCGTCCTCGGGCTGCTGGTCTTCTTCCTCAACGGCTCGCTGCTGCTGCTCGCCCTGCGCCTCAACCCCTCCGGCCGCCCCGAGGCCGCCCCGGAGACGGCCGTCGTGGTGGCCGCCGTGATGTCCGCCGTCGCCTCGGCCACCGGCGCCGCCCTCGCCGTACGCGACGACGATGCCTATCGCAGCCGGCTGCTGCGCCTCGCCGACCGCCGCCGAAGAGCCGGGCCGCCCTGCGCCCAGACCCCCGGTCTGGTCTGCGTCCAGCTCGACGGCGTCGGTCACGACGTGCTCACCGACGCCGTCCGCAGGGGCCTGATGCCCACGGTCGCGGGCTGGCTGGCCACCGCCGACGGCATGCGGCCCACCCACCGGCTCACCCCCTGGCGCACCGACTGGTCCAGTCAGACCGGCGCCAGCCAGCTCGGCATCCTGCACGGCAGCACCTTCGACGTGCCCGCCTTCCGCTGGTACGAGAAGGACCGCGGCGAGGTGATGGTGTGCAACCGCCCGACCAGCGCCGCCGAACTCCAGCGCCGGGCCGTCGAGCGGACGGGCGACGGGGGACTGCTCGCCGTGGACGGCGCCAGCCGCGGCAACCTGTTCAGCGGCGGCGCGGGGGAACAGGCCCTCGTCCTGTCCATCGCCATCCGCCGCCGGGGCCGGGAGAACCGCTCCCGCGCCGGCTACTTCGCCTACTTCTCCGACCCCGCCAACGCCGTGCGCACGGCGCTGTCCTTCGTCGCCGAGGTGGTCCGCGAGGTCGTCCAGTCCACCCGGGCCCGCGTGCGCAGGCAGCGGCCCCGGGTCGGCCGCGGCGGCCTCTACCCCTTCGTGCGCGCCTTCGCCACCGTCGTCGAGCGCGACGTCGTGGTGGCCGCCGTGCTCGGCGACATGCTCGCCGGCCGCACCGCCGTCTACGCCGACCTCGTCGCCTACGACGAGGTCGCCCACCACTCCGGTCCGCACGGCCGGGACGCCGAGAAGGTGCTGCGGCGGCTCGACCGGTCCCTCGCCCTCGTCGAGAAGGCCGCCGAGCACGCGCCGCGGCCCTACCGCGTCGTCGTCCTGTCCGACCACGGCCAGAGCCCGGGCGAGACCTTCCGCTCCCGCTACGGCCTCACCCTCGGCGACCTGGTCCGGGCCGGCTGCGGACTGCCCGTGCCGCGCCGTGCCGAACGGACCCGCAGCGGCGCCGAGGCCCGCGCCGCGGTCCGGGCCGCCCTGGGCAGGCCCGAGGAGGCCAACGGCGACGGGCACCGCCCGGCCCGGGGCACCGAACCCGTCGTCCTGGCCTCCGGCAACCTGGGCCTGGTGTCCTTCCCGGACGTGCCCCACCGCATGACCCGGGAGGAGATCGACGCCCGCCACCCGGGCCTGCTCACCACCCTCGCCAACCATCCCGGCATCGGCTTCCTGCTGGTGCGCAGCGAGAAGCACGACGGCCTGGTGCTCGGCCCGTACGGCACCGAGATCCCGCTGGCCCGCCTGGACGCGGAGCCCGGCCCGCTGGCCGCCTTCGGCCCCGGCGCCGCGGACGCCGTACGCCGCACCCACTCCTTCCCGCACACCGCCGACATCATGGTCAACTCCTTCCACGACCCCGCCGACGGCGAAGTCCTCGCCTTCGAGGAGCAGATCGGCTCCCACGGCGGCCTCGGCGGCGCCCAGTCCCGGCCCTTCCTGCTCTCCCCGCTCACCCTGTCCGCGCCGGCCGCCGACGGTGCGGAGCCGGCCGGGGCAGAGCAGGTGCACCGCGTACTGCGGCGCTGGCTGCTGGAGGTGGACGGCCCGCAGGTGCCGCTCACCACGCCCGCCGAGGAGGAGCGGGCCGCCTGACCGGCGAGCGGCCCGGTCCGCGGGGTACGGCGCCCCCGAGTGTGATCGGATGGGACGCGGTACCCGAACAACTCGGACCCCCGTGGAAAGGAAGAGCCGTGGCAACCACGCGCACCGCACACACCGTCTGGGAAGGCAACCTGCTCGAGGGCAACGGCGTCGTCACCTTCGACTCCTCCGGCATCGGCCAGCAGCCGGTGTCGTGGCCGTCGCGCGCCGAGCAGGCGAACGGCAGGACCAGCCCCGAGGAGCTGATCGCCGCCGCCCACTCCAGCTGCTTCTCCATGGCCCTCTCGCACGGCCTGGCCGGCGCCGGTACGCCGCCCACCCGTCTGGAGACCAAGGCCGACGTCACCTTCCAGCCCGGCGAGGGCATCACCGGCATCCACCTCACCGTCCGCGGCGAGGTGCCGGGCCTGGACGAGGACGGCTTCCGCTCGGCGGCCGAGGACGCCAAGAAGAACTGCCCGGTCAGCCAGGCCCTGACCGGCACGACCATCACCCTGACGGCCGAGCTGGCCTGACGCCCGCACGTCCCGCCGATGCCGCGTGCCCGCCGGGTGCGCGGCATCGCCGTTTCCTGGGCACCCGTGCATTGACAGCGCCGTACGCACGCTTTGTGCTGTAAGGGCGAAGGTGCCCTCGCGGAAGCGGAAGGGGACGGACCATGACACGTGCGGTCGGGATCGATCTCGGGACGACGAACTCGGTGGTGGCCGTCCTGGAGGGCGGCGAGCCGGCCGTCGTCGCCAACGCGGAGGGCGCGCGCACCACCCCCTCGGTGGTGGCGTTCGCGAAGAACGGCGAGGTGCTGGTCGGCGAGGTGGCCAAGCGGCAGGCCGTCACCAACGTGGAGCGCACCGCCCGCTCGGTGAAACGGCACATGGGGGACGCGCACTGGCGCTTCCCGGAGCAGGGCTCCGTCGACGGCAGCCGGCTGCGCGCGCAGGAACTGTCGGCGCGGGTGCTGCAGAAGCTGAAGCGGGACGCCGAGGCCTACCTCGGCGAGGACGTCACGGACGCGGTGATCACCGTCCCCGCCTACTTCGACGACACCCAGCGCCAGGCGACCAAGGAGGCCGGGGAGATCGCCGGCCTGAAGGTGCTGCGGATCATCAACGAGCCGACGGCCGCCGCCCTCGCCTACGGCCTGGACCGCGGCGAGGAGCAGACCGTGCTCGTCTTCGACCTCGGCGGCGGCACCTTCGACGTGTCCCTGCTGGACATCGGCGACGGCGTCATCGAGGTCAAGGCCACCAACGGCGACACCCACCTCGGCGGCGACGACTGGGACCAGCGGATCGTCGAGTACCTCGTCAAGAGGTTCAAGGGGCAGAACGGCATCGACCTCGGGGCCGACAAGATGGCCGTGCAGCGGCTGCGGGAGGCCGCGGAGAAGGCCAAGATCGAACTGTCCTCGTCCTCGGAGACGTCGATCAACCTGCCCTACATCACCGCGTCCGCCGAGGGCCCGCTGCACCTGGAGGAGAAGCTGACGCGCGCCCAGTTCCAGGAGCTCACCGAGGACCTGCTGGACCGCTGCAAGAAGCCCTTCCACCAGGCGGTCGCGGACGCGGGCGTGCAGCTGTCCGCGATCGACCACGTCATCCTGGTCGGCGGCTCCACCCGGATGCCCGCCGTCACCGGCCTGGTGAAGGAACTGACCGGCAAGGACCCGCACAAGGGCGTCAACCCCGACGAGGTCGTCGCGGTCGGCGCCGCGCTGCAGGCGGGCGTCCTGCGCGGCGACGTCAAGGACGTCCTGCTGCTGGACGTCACCCCGCTGTCCCTGGGCATCGAGACCAAGGGCGGCATCATGACGAAGATGATCGAGCGCAACACGACGATCCCGACCCGCCGTTCGGAGATCTTCACCACCGCCACCGACAACCAGCCCTCGGTGGGCATCCAGGTCTACCAGGGCGAACGCGAGATCGCCGCCTACAACAAGAAGCTGGGCGTCTTCGACCTCACCGGGCTGCCGCCCGCGCCGCGCGGGGTCCCGCAGGTCGAGGTCGCCTTCGACATCGACGCCAACGGGATCATGCACGTCTCCGCGAAGGACCTCGCCACCGGCCGCGAGCAGAAGATGACCGTCACCGGCGGCTCCGCCCTGCCCAAGGACGACATCGACCGCATGATGCGGGAGGCCGAGCAGTACGCGGAGGAGGACCGCAAGCGCCGCGAGACCGCCGAGACCCGCAACCAGGCCGAGCAACTCGTCTACCAGACCGAGCGGTTCCTCCAGGACAACACCGACCGCGTGCCCGCCGAGATCCGCACCGAGGTCGAGCAGGCGGTGACCGAGCTGAAGACCCTGCTCGCCGAGAACGCCGAGACGGCCGCCCTGCGCACGGGAGTCGAGAAGCTCGCCACGGTCAGTCAGCGGATGGGCCAGGCCATGTACGAGAACGCCTCGGCCGGCTCCACCGCTTCGGCCGGCTCCACCGCTTCGGCCGGCTCCGCCGGTGAGCGGAGCGCGCCCGGGGAGGAGGACGGCGTGGTGGACGCGGAGATCGTCGACGACGAACGGGACACCAGGGGCGGGGCGGCCTGAGCCGCCGGCCCCGGCGTCACAGGGACTCGCGGTACTCCCGCAGCAGCTGCCGGGTCCGGCGCGCGGAGGAGGCCCCGGCGGTCATGTGGTCCAGGACCTCCAGATGCGTGGAGACCTCCTGGCGGGAGTCCAGGTACAGGGCGCCGGTCAGGTACTCGGTGAACACCATGTCGGGCAGCTCCGGCTCGGCGAACCGGAACAGCGTGAACGGCGCGTACGTCCCCGGGTGCGGTCCGGACGCGAACTCGGCGAGCTGGAGCGTGACCCGGTCCCGGTCGGCGTACTCCAGCAGCCGGTCGAGCTGGTCGCGCATCACCGCGGCGTCGACGCTCACCGGGCGCCGCAGCACCGTCTCGTCCATGATCACCCACAGATGGGGCGGGTCCTCCCGCTCCAGCAGCCGCTGCCGCGTCATGCGCAGCGACACGTGCCGTTCTATGGTCTCCGGCCCGGTCTGACCGATCGTCCCGGCCTCCAGCACCGCGCGCGCGTACGCCTCGGTCTGCAGCAGGCCGGGCACGAAGTGCGGCTCATAGGAGCGGACGATGCGGGCGGCGCCCTCCAGGCTCACGTACAGGCTGAACCAGTCCGGCAGCACGTCGTGGAACCGCTGCCACCAGCCCGGCTGGTTGGCCTCCTCGGCCAGCCGGACGAACGCGGCCTGCTCCTCCCCGGCCGCCCCGTAGGTGCTCAGCAGCACCTGCACGTAGGGGATCTTCAGCGCGACCTCGGCCATCTCCATCCGCCGTACGGTCGCCGACGCCACCCGGAGCACCCGAGCGGCCTCCTCGCGGCTGAGCCCGGCCGCCTCCCGCAGTTCCTGCAACCGCTTGCCCAGCACCACCTGCCCCACGGTGGGCGCCGCCCGCCGCTCACTCACGGCCCGTCCTCCCCCCAGGTCCGAAGTACGGCGGAAGTCTGCCACGCGACGCCCTCCTCGCACACGTGGCCGAGTGGACCCGGCGCCGGGTTGGGTCGTCAACCGGCCAGTGTGTGGAGGTACTTGCTCGTCGACGGGTCGGCGGGCAGGAAGGTCTCGATGGCGAGTTCGGCGACCGTGACGTCCATGGGCGTGTTGAAGGTGGAGATCGACGACACGAACGACAGGACCCGCCCGTCGTGCTCGATGCGCAGCGGCAGCGCGAAGTACGCGGCCGGCTCGGCCGGTTCCTCGTCGGACGCGTCCTCGGGCACCGGATACCCGGCGACCTCCTCGTACAGGGCCCGCAGCTGGTCCGAGCGGTCCAGGGCGATCTGCCGCTCCATCTGCGCCAGCAGATGCCCGCGCCACTCGCGCAGGTTGCGGATGCGCGGCGCGAGGCCCTCGGGGTGCAGGGTCAGCCGCATCGCGTTCGGCGCCGGTGTCATCAGCTCCTCGGGAACCCCCTCCAGCAGCAGGGCGATGCCCCGGTTGGCGGCGACCACCGTGTACCCGGCGTCGACCACCAGCGCCGGGTAGGGCTCGTAGCCCTGGATGAGCCGTTCCATGCCGTCGCGCAGGGCGTCGAGTGCCGGGTCGTCCAGCGGGGTCTCCGGGTAGCGCGGGGCGTAACCGGCCGCCAGCAGCAGCGCGTTGCGATCCCGCACCGGTACCTGGAGGTGCTCCGCCAGCCGCAGCACCATCTCCTCGCTGGGCCGGGACCGGCCGGTCTCGATGAAACTGATGTGCCGGGCGGAGGAGTCGGCGCGCAGCGCCAGCTCGAGCTGGGACACCCGGCGCCGCTCCCGCCAGGAGCGCAGCAGCCGGCCGGCCTGGCCCTTGTCGGCGTTCGTGGCGGCGGAGACGGAGGGGCCGGTCGCGACAATGGTCATGCCGTCGACCGTAGTCGAGCGGCGCGCCCGACGCCGTGTCCCGCCCCGAAGCCGGTCCCCTCCGGGCGGGGCGGAGCCGAACGGAGTGCCCGCGCGGCCGAACGGAGTGCGCGGTGCACCGGACCGGGTGCCCGGACGGGCCGGCGTGGCAGGCTGAACGCGTACCCGAACGCTCCGGAGGGAGACCGCCCATGGCCGTGGAACCGCTGTCGCAGAAGGAGATCGAGGACCGGCTCGCCGAACTGCCCGGCTGGTCGCTGGACGGCGACCGGCTCACCCGCACCTACCGGCTCGGCTCGCACTTCGCGGCGACCGCCCTGGTGGTGCACATCGCCGGCATCCAGGACGAGCTGGACCACCACTCCGACCTCACCCTCGGCTACAACACCGTCCATCTGAGCGTGAACACGCACAGCGCGGGCGGCGTCGTCACCGAGAAGGACTTCGCCCTCGCCCGCAGGGTGGAGGACATCGCCCCCGGCCACGGAACACACTGACCGGGTGCTCGACTACGACGAGGAAGCGGACGCCTACGACGCCTCGCGCGGCGGTGAACCGCGCGCCGAGGCAGCGGCCGGGGCCCTCCTCGGCCTGATACCCGACCGGCCGGGCCGGCTCCTGGACGTCGCCTGCGGCACCGGCATCGTCACCCGGCGCCTGGCCGCCGCCCGGCCCGGGCTGCGGGTGACGGGCACCGACCTCTCCGCCGCCATGGCCCGCCGGGCGGACCGCCGCCTGCCCGGCACCGTCCTGCGGGCCGACTGCCGCCGGCTGCCCTTCGCCGACGCCACCTTCGACGCGGTCACCGGCGTCTGGCTGCTGCACCTGCTGTCCGGCCCCGCCGACGTGCGCGCGGTCGTCGCCGAGTGCGCGCGGGTGCTCAGACCCGGCGGGGTCTGGGTCACCACCGTCGACAAGGCCCAGGCGCACGACGTCGGCAGCGACATCGACGCCGTCCTCGCGCCCCGTCCCCGCCCCGCCGCCCAGGACGCCGCCGACGCCGTCGCCGGGTACGCCGCCGCCCGGGGACTCGTCCCGGCCGGGCGGGCCGCCTTCCCCGGCCTCGGCCAGGGACGCAGCCCGCGTACCACCGTCACGGACCTCCGGCGGGGCTGGTTCACCCTGCTGCCCCCGGACGACCCCCGCACCGAGGAGTTCGCCGCCCGGCTCGCCCGCCTGCCGGACCAGGACCGCCGCCGCCCGGACCCGGTCTTCTCGCTGCGCGCCTTCCGCAAGCCGGCCGTCGGCTGACTCCCGGGGGAGCGGCGACTCCCGGGCGAACGGTGCTGCGTTTCCCCGAGCGCGGCGAGCGGCGCCTTCCGAGCACGGCACGCGGCAACTCCCGGACGGGCGGCGGCGACCGGGAGGCGGACCCGTCGCCCGGACCGTCCGGCGCGCCCGGCAGCCGTCAGACCCCCTGGCCCGACCAGGCGTCGGGCCGCGGGGTCAGGATCGAGCCGACCACCGGACCGGACAGGGCCATGACGTCGGACACGAAGCGCAGACGTCCGACGCCGAGCCGCCGCAGCGCCCGGCCGTGGTCGGCGGCGACGACGGCGCAGACCGCGAGCAGCAGCAGTCGCCACCCGGCCAGCACCGGGCGGCGCGCGAGGCGGGGCAGCTCCATGAAGGAGGCGTGCAGCCGGGCGCAGTGGAACGGCACATGGCGCTCCTCGTCCGCGAGGACGCGGCCGGCCACCTCCGAGGCCAGCGGGTCCCCGGCGCCGTCGCGCAGGGCGCGGTAGTACCGCAGGGCCACCACCTCCGCGATCATCAGCACCAGCAGTTCGAGGCGCAGGCCCATCAGCCGCCGGAGCCGTACGAAGACCGTGTCGCTCCAGTGGCCGCTCAGCAGCGGCATCCCGCCCGCGGCCAGCAGGCGGGCGAGCATCCGGGCGTGGTTCTGCTCCTCGGCGACGAACAGCCGGACCGCGCGCGCGTAGTCGGGGTCGCCCGCCTGGTCCGCCTTCGCCACCAGGTTGGCGCCGTCACCGTCCTCCCCGACCTGGAAGCGCTGGACACCGGCCCACACCGCGGGATGCAGTGCCGCGCCCCGCCCCCAGTCGGGATCACCCTGGGCGGCCCGGCGTTCCCGCTCGTCCTCGAAGTCCCGCACCCACTTGGCGAACTCGTCCCCTCGCACGCGGTCTCCCCTCCCCGGACACGACCCTCGTGCCCTGGACAGGGACGACGCCCGGGGGTGGCGAAACGTTGCACCGCCGTCCCCGGGCGGGTGACGCCGGTCCGGTCAGGCGACCGCGCGACCCCGGACGCCGAGCCGCGACGACGCCGGTCCGGTGCCGGTTTCCGACCAGTCGCCGGTGAAGCCGAGGCCCACCGAGCGGCCGGTGCGGGCGGGGTGCCGGCGAGCAGGCCCGCGGCCGGCGCCGGCACGGCCGTGACAATGCGGGTTCCGCACACGGCGGGGGTCCTCTCTCGGGGGAGGGGGCGCAGGACCGGGGAATGTGACGGCCGGGCGGCCCCCTTCCGCGGAAGGGGACCGCCCGGCCGGGTGGCCCCGTCGTCCGGTGACGGGGCCGTGCACGCGGAGCGCCGGCGGGGACCTATTCGAGCAGCTCCGCGTACGAGCCCATGGCCAGGGCGATGTCGGCCTCGGCCCAGAAACGGTGGTACGTGAAGACGGGCGCGGCGCCGCCCTTGAGATAGGCCTCGATCTTCGACCAGGCCGGGTCGTTCTTGTAGAAGGACCGGATCGAGGAGAACGTCGACGACGAGTCGACGGCGTCGCCGTTGGGCATCCTGCCGCTCCAGCCGCTCGGCACGTACACGCTGTCGTCGAACCGGCTGTAGTCGCTCCGGGTCTCGGGGACGGCGATGCCGAGGCTGTCCTGGTGGTTGCTCCACATGCCGTCCAGCAGCGCCTTCGCCGTCGACTTCGCGGCCGTGTCACCGGACCTGGCCGCGTAGTACGTGAGTGTCTTGGCATAGGCGGCCGCCACGCCGACGTCGTCGGTGTAGTCGGCGACCGTCACATGGAGTCCGCTGTTGGAGCCGGGGCTCGAGGCGTTCCAGGTGTCGGGCTGGCCGGTCCACTGGAGGGTGGAGGGAATCCGGTAGGTGCCGTCCGGGTTGACCGTCGTCTTGGACAGCGCCCACTTGACCCACTTGTCGAGGACCGCCTTGGCCTTCGCGTCGCCGGTCTGCTGGTAGTACTCGGCGACCCGCTCCATCGACCAGGCCTGGAAACCGAACCACTGGTTGGACGGCGGATCGTGGTAGACCGGCTGCCAGTCGTAGTACATGCCGTAGAACGTCGGCGTGCCCGCCGGCGGGGTGGCGTACCGGCCCTGCCAGCTGTTGGTCGCGCCGCCCGCGATCGCGCCCTCGGACGACTGCAGCCACTGGTAGAACTCGAGCTGCCGGCCGAGCGACTTGCCCCAGTCGGCCGCGCCCGTCGCCGACTTCGGCTTCAGGTCGGCGTAGTTGCTCAGCGCGTACGCGGCGAGCGGGTTCTGGTAGCCGCCGTGCACATGGCTGGAGCCGATGCGCCAGGCCCAGCCCGCGCCGGTGTCGGCGGCCCCGCCCCAGGCGTAGTACCAGGACAGCAGGTAGTGCGAGGCGTCCTTGCCGGTGCCGGCCGCGCAGGCGGACGGACCGACGCAGTTGCCGATCTTCTTGAAGTACTTGTCGTACATCGCGTACCGCAGGTAGTCGCCCATCTTCGCGGCCTTGGCGACGGTCGCGGAGACGTCACCGCCCTTGCCCTGCGCCTTCGCCCACACGTCGGCCCAGTAGGCGGCCTGCACCGCGCGCGCGTCCGCGTCCGGGGCGTCCGTGTACTTCCACTGCCTGGCGTAGGAGGAGTCGCCGGTGAACAGGTCCAGATAGCCGTTGGTGCCGCCGTACTTGAAGGCGTCGCAGGTCGGCTGCGGGACCGTCTCCCAGACGGATTCCTGCGGGCCGCGCTGGAAGGTGTTGATGTACGACGGTCCGGTGGCCGTCGGTCCGGCCTCGCACTTGCCGGGCTCGTCGCCGTAGCCGTAGACGTTGTCGACGTCCTGGATCCAGTGCATGCCGTAGACGTCGTCCGTGCCGTACGCGCTCTTCAGTTCACCGGCGATCGGGTCCGGGCCCACCGAAACGCCCGTGTCGAGCTTTGCCGGGTACTCGTCCGGGGTGTCCTGTTCGGGCGCGTACGTGGCCGGCTTCGAGGCGTTGTAGAAGGAGTTCGTCGGCTGGTCGGCGTGCGTGGGGATCATGTACTTCTCCATGATCTCCCAGGCGCCGTTGAACTTGGACCAGTCGCCGGTCACCTTCCCGTACATGGCCTGCAGCCAGAGGAGGTAGCTGTAGGCCTCGGACGTGGTCTCGTGACCGTAGTCGGGTGCCTCGACGATCAGCGTCTCCACCGAGTGGTACGGAATGCCCTCGGGGGAGAAGTAGCCGTTCGCGGGGTTGGTGATCTTCCCGTACAGGTCCAGGAACCGGGCGTCGTACGCCTTCGACGCGGCCAGCTCCGTCACGGTGACCGTCGCCTTGGAGTGACCGGTCGCCGAGGCGGTGAAGGTGGCGCTTCCGGTACCGGCGGAGTCGGCGGTGACGGTCACCTTCTGCGCCGTGTTCCAGTTGGCCGGCGTGAAGGTCAGCGAGGAGCCGCCGGTGACCGACAGACCCGTGTTGCCGCCCGTGCGCGCGACGCCCACGGTCACGTTCGCGCTCGGCTGCGTGGAGAGCTTCACGTCGAAGGTGCCGGACTTGCCCTGCTGGACACCGAGCTGGGTGGGCGAGGCGACGACCGCCGGACCCGAGGCGACCGTGATGCCGACCGGAGTGGACTCGGCGGAGGCACCGAGGCTGTCGTACGCCTTCGCCACCAGCGAATGACTGCCCACGGCCAGGCTTGAGACCGAGAGCGAGTACGGCGCGCTGGTGTCCGTGCCCAGCAGCGTGGTGTCGTCGTAGAACTCCACCTTGGCCATCGTCGCGCCGTCGGCCGCCGCAGCGGTCGCGGCCAGGGGCACCGCGTCCCCCTGCGAGAAGGTCGCACCCGCGGTGGGACTGGTCAGCACGGTGACCGGCGGCTGGTGCGCCCCGGCACACGTGGTGCCGTTGACCGCGAAGGAGGCGGGCGCCGCGTTGGTCCCGCTGTACGTGAACTGGGCGCCCGTGGAGACCGCGGCCCCGGCGGCGATCGTGCCGTTGTACGAGGCGTTCTTCACGGTGACGGTCTGACCGGACTGGGACCAGCTGCCGTTCCAGCCGTTGCTCAGCCTCTGGTTGCCCGAGTAGCCGTAGGTCAGGGTCCAGCCGTCGATCGCGGCCGTACCGCGGTTGGTGAGGGTGAGGTCGGCCGTGAAACCGGAGCCCCAGTCGTTGGTCTTGTAGTCCACACTGCACTGGACGCCCGCCGCGTGTGCGGCTGTGGTGCCGGTGGCGAGCGTCGTCAGGGGCAGGGCGAGCGCCGCGAGGGCGGCGGTCCACCATCGCCGCGCGGCTCTGCGTCTGCGTCCGGGATCCATGGTGCTGGTTCCTCCTTGGGGCTGCGGCTCGAGGGGGGAGGTCAAGGCTTGAACCAGTGGGAGCGCTCCCATAGTGAGGACGACCCCGGGAGCGGTCAAGGTGCTTGAAGAGTCGAATTGATTTGACGGGCCCACTCCGGAAAAGTTCTTCAACTCCCCTGTGCAATCACGTCACTTGCCGCTACCTTCCAACGCACCAGTGGGAGCGATTCCATTCAGTCGACGCGTCCGCCACGGCGCGCCAAACTGCAAGGAGTCGCTCATGCGACACCCCCCGCGTTCAGTACTTTTAGCCGTCGCCGGTGCGACCGCGCTGCTCGGCGGCGTGCTCGTTCCGGTGGTCACGGCCGAGGGAGCCACACCCGCGTGCACGGTGGAGTACGCCGTGACCAGTCAGTGGGACAACGGCTTCCAGGGCTCCGTGAGGATCACGAACAACCAGGCCGCGATGGGCAGTTGGAAGCTCACCTTCGACTTCCCGGCCGGCCAGGAGGTCACCCGGGGCTGGAGCGCCGAGTGGTCCCAGTCCGGCACCACCGTGACCGCGTCCAACGCGAGCTGGAACGGCGGCCTCGGCTCCGGCGCGAGCGTCAGCGCCGGGTTCCTCGCCTCCTGGTCCGGCGGCAACGCCGTGCCGACGGCGTTCAGGCTCAACGGCACCACCTGCAACGTGGATTCCGGACCGACGGCACCCCCGCCGACCGGCCCGCCCCCGACCGATCCACCGCCGTCCGACGGCACCGCGCCCGCCCTGCACGTCTCGGGCACCAAGCTGGTGGACCCGGCCGGCAGGACCCGCAGGCTGCTCGGCGTGAACCGCTCCGGCGGCGAGTTCATGTGCGTGCAGGGCCACGGCATCTGGGACGGTCCGGTGGACGACTCGGCGATCGCGGCGATCGCCGGCTGGAAGGCCGACGCGGTCCGCATCCCGCTCAACGAGGAGTGCTGGCTGGGCCTCTCCAACGTCGAACCCCGGTACGGCGGCGCCAACTACATCAACGCCGTCAAGGACCTGGTGGCCCGCGTCGAGGCGCACGGCATGACGCCGATCGTCGAGATGCACTGGTCCCACGGCCAGTACACGGGCAACTCGGCGGGCTGCTCCGACGTGCACGCCACCTGCCAGAAGCCGATGCCCGACATGGCCTACGCGCCGTCCTTCTGGGCCTCGGTCGCCAGTACGTTCAAGGACGACGAGGCGGCCGTGTTCGACCTGTTCAACGAGCCCTATCCGGACCGGGCGGCCTCCAGCACCACGGACGCCTGGAAGTGCTGGCGGGACGGCGGCACCTGCCCCGGCATCTCCTACGAGGTGGCCGGAATGCAGGACCTGGTGGACAGCATCCGGGGTGCTGGCGCGAAGAACGTCGTCATGGCCGGCGGGCTCGCCTACTCCAACGACCTCAGCCAGTGGCTGACCTACAGGCCCGACGACCCGGCGGGCAATCTCGCCGCCGCGTACCACGTGTACAACTTCAACACCTGTGCGAGCGAGAGCTGCTGGAACTCCACCCTCGCCCCGGTCGCCGCCAAGGTGCCGCTGATCGCCGGTGAGATCGGCGAGAACACCTGCTCGCACGGGTTCACCGACCAGGTCATGAAGTGGTTCGACGACCGGAACCTGTCCTACCTCGGCTGGACCTGGAACACCTGGGACTGCTCCTCCGGACCGTCCCTGATCTCCAGCTACGACGGCACACCCACCGCGTACGGCGCAGGCCTGCGCGACCACCTGCGCGCCCTCAACCCGTAGATCCCGACGGACGACAGAAGGAACCCGCACCCATGAGTCCTACCAGAACCTCACTGCTCGCCGCCCTGGCGCTGGTCGCCGCGGCCTCCGGGACGGCGCTCGTCGCCGGACCGGCCGGCGCCGCGGCCACCTCCGTCCCCTGCACCGTCGCCTACCAGATACAGAACCAGTGGGACACCGGCTTCACCGCCAACGTCACCGTCACCAACAACGGCGCCTCGAAGTCGGGCTGGACGGTGAAGTGGTCCTACGCCGGCAACCAGAAGGTCACCAGCGCCTGGAACGCCAAGGTCACCCAGAGCGGTGCGGCCGTCACCGCCGCCAACGAGAGCTACAACGGCGCGCTGGTCAACGGCGGTTCCGTGAGCTTCGGCTTCCAGGGCACCTACAGCGGCACCAACGCCGTGCCCGCCACCTTCACCCTCGACGGGGTCACCTGCAACGTCGACGACGGCGGCAGCTCGGGCGGTGGCACGGGCGGCGGCACGGGTGGCGATACCGGCGGTGGCACCGGCGGCGACACGGGCGGCGGCACCGGCAGCCGCGTCGACAACCCCTACACCGGGGCCAAGGTGTACGTGAACCCCGAGTGGTCGGCCCTCGCCGCCTCCGAACCGGGCGGCAGCCGCATCTCCAACCAGCCCACCGCCGTCTGGCTGGACCGCATCGCCGCCATCAACGGGGTGAACGGCGGCATGGGCCTGCGCGCCCACCTGGACGAGGCCCTGAAGCAGAAGGGCTCCGGCGACCTCGTCGTCCAGCTGGTCATCTACGACCTGCCCGGCCGTGACTGCGCCGCCCTGGCCTCCAACGGCGAACTGGGGCCGAACGACCTCGACAAGTACAAGAGCCAGTACATCGACCCGATCGCCTCCGTCCTGTCCGACTCGAAGTACGCGGGTCTGCGGATCGCCACGGTCGTCGAGCCCGACTCGCTGCCCAACCTGGTCACCAACGCGGGCGGCACCGCGGGCAGCACCGACGCCTGCGCGACCATGAAGGCCAACGGCAACTACGAGAAGGGCGTCAGCTACGCCCTCGACAAGCTGGGCGCCATCCCGAACGTCTACAACTACATCGACGCCGGTCACCACGCCTGGCTCGGCTGGGACTCCAACCTCGGTCCCACCGTCCAGGAGTTCTACAAGGTCGCCACCAGCAACGGCGCCAGTGTGAACGACGTGGCCGGCTTCATCGTCAACACCGCCAACTACAGCGCCACGAAGGAGCCGTACTTCAAGGTCACCGACACGGTGAACGGCCAGACCGTGCGCCAGTCGAAGTGGGTGGACTGGAACCAGTACGTCGACGAGCAGTCGTTCGCGCAGGCGCTGCGGGACAAGCTGGCCGCGGCCGGGTTCAACTCCGGCCTCGGCATGCTGATCGACACGTCCCGCAACGGCTGGGGCGGCTCCGCCCGGCCCACCAAGTCCGGCCCGCTGACCTCCGTGGACGACTACGTCAACGGCAGCCGTACCGACCGGCGCATCCACGCCGGCAACTGGTGCAACCAGAGCGGCGCCGGACTCGGCGAGCGGCCCACCGCGGCGCCGGCCACCGGTATCGACGCCTACGTCTGGGTCAAGCCGCCGGGGGAGTCCGACGGTGCCAGCACCGCCGTCTCGAACGACGAGGGCAAGGGCTTCGACCGCATGTGCGACCCGACGTACGGCGGCAACGCCCGCAACGGCAACAGCCCCTCCGGCGCCCTGCCGAACGCGCCGCTGGCCGGGCACTGGTTCTCCGCCCAGTTCCAGCAGCTGATGCAGAACGCCTACCCGCCGCTCTCCTGACCGGCTGAACCTCCGCCGGGGCGCCGCCCTCACCGGCCGTGCCCCGGCGGATCCCTTTTTGCGGCACCGGCAACAGAACTGGCCCCGGCCCCGCGTCCCGGCGCACGCTGTCCGCGACCGGACGAGAGCGCCCAGGAGGCCGAACCCATGGCACACGAACACCACAGCCACCACCCGCACCAGGGCCACCACCACGGCGGCGACGTCGACTGGGGTGCGATGGCCGCGATGCTGGAGACGGAGGCCGAGGTGTCCACACCGGCCTACTCCCGGGCCCTGGCCTGGCTGAGCAAGGAGGTCACCGAACCCGGCCTGGTCGTCGACGCCGGCAGCGGTCCCGGGGTGCTGTCCGGTCTCTTCGCCGAGACCTTCCCCGGCGCCCGGGTGATCGCCGCCGACAGCTCCGAGCCACTCCTGGAACACGCCCGGGCCCGCGCCGCCCGCCTCGGCTACGGCGACCGCTTCGGCACCCTCGCCGGTGAGCTGCCCGGCGCGCTGCGGGAGCTGGAGTACCCGGCGGACCTGCTGTGGGCGAGCCGCAGCGTGCACCACCTCGGTGACCAGCGGGCCGCACTCACCGCGTTCGGCGAACGGCTCGCGCCCGGCGGCACCCTGGCCATCCTCGAGGGCGGCCTCGCCCCCCGCTTCCTGCCCCGCGACATCGGTTTCGGCCGACCGGGGCTGCAGGCACGTCTCGACGCCGTGCAGGAGGACCGGTTCGCCCGGATGCGGGCCGAACTGCCGGGCGCCGTCGCCGAGACCGAGGACTGGCCCGCGCTGCTCGCCGCGGCCGGCCTGAAGCACACCGGCACCCGCAGCTTCCTGCTCGACCTGCCCGCCCCGGTCCCGGACCGGGTCCGCGCCCACGTCGTCGCCGTGCTGACCCGGACCCGGGACATCCACGCCGACGCCCTCGACCCCGGGGACCGCGCCACCCTCGACCGTCTCCTCGACCCGGCCGACGACCGCAGCCTCCACCACCGCCCCGACGTGTTCGTCCTAGCGGCCCACACGGTGCACCGCGCGGTCCGGCCGGTGTGAACCGGCACGCCGCCCGGTGACGGGACTTGACCTGGAGAGCGCTCCAAGTGATGGACTCCCCGCGTTCACCGACATCCCAGGGGGAAACCATGAACGACTCTCCGGTCGCGCTCATCACCGGGGGCGGCAGCGGCATCGGCGCCGCGGTGGCCCGGCAGTTGCTGGACGCCGGGTACCGGGTCACCGTCACCGGGCGCGGCGAGCGGCGGCTGCGGGACTTCGCCGACGGCCTGGGCGGCCCCGCCGGGCTGCTGACCGTCGCCGGCGACGCGGCCTCCTACGACGACGTGCGGAACGCCGTCGGCCGCACGCTCGAGGCGTACGGCCGGCTGGACGTGGTCGTCTCCAACGCCGGCTTCGCCACCCACGACTCGGTCGCCGACGGCGACCCGGCCGGCTGGACCGAGATGGTCCTCACCAACGTCCTCGGCCCCGCCCTCCTCGTCCGCGCCTCCGTCGACGCGCTGAAGGAGACCGGCGGGCGGATCGTCCTCGTCGGCAGCGTCGCCGGATTCGTGCCCACGCCGGGCAATCTCTACGGCGCCACCAAGTGGGCGGTCACCGGGCTCGCCGAGAACACCCGGCGCCAGGTCACGGAGTTCGGCATCGGGGTCACGCTGGTCGCACCCGGCCGGGTCGAGACGCCCTTCTGGGACAGCTACGGCAGCCTGCCCCCGGGGCGTCTGCTGACCGCCGAGCAGATCGCCGGCTCCGTCGTCTGGGCGATCCGGCAGCCGGCCGGGGTCGACGTCAACACCGTCGTCGTGCGTCCGCTTGGGCAGCCCAACTGACATGTGCTGAAGGTCAGTTGTTCTGCAGGAACTGCCTGGCCAACTGGTCCCCGAGGGAGACGGCCGCGCTGTGGCTCTCGATGGGGGAGACCTTGGAGTTCTTGAACAGGATGTACGTCACGCCGGAGTCGACCCCACCGGTGGCCGGGTCGGGGTCGATGCCGAGCGCCTTGGCGGTGGCGTACGACGCCTCGCCGATGATCGCGGCGGGGCCGGTGTCCCCGACGACGGCGTACTCGACCCTGCCGTCGTAGACGACGGCGACCACGCCACCGCCCTTGATGCCGGCGCCGGAGTAGTCCCAGACACCGCTGGAACCGGGGACCACCACATAGGGCAGGGACTCGGCCTTGAGGGGCTTGCCGTCCGACTGGTGGAAGGCCGTGTCGTCCTGGTACCAGGGGTCACGGTCCTCGTTGCAGTCGGCGGTCCGCTGGCCGTCGCAGTCGATGTCCATGTCGGCCTTCCAGAACACCGCGCCGTTCTTGCCGCACACGGGGACCGTCGCCGAGGTCTCCTCGTCGGTCCGGTACTTGCCGTTGGAGATCTGCGAACAGGACGTCACCTTGGCGAGCAGGTCGGCCGCGCTGACCGTGCCCTCCTGGACGGAGGCCGGCGGGGCGCCGGCGGTGCTGCCCGAGGGGTCGCCCGGGGTGGGGTCGCCGGCGTGGGCCGGAAGCGCTCCGGCGGCGAGGAGAGCGGCCCCGGAGGCCGCGACGAGGGTCAGTGAACGCAGGCGCACTGTGGGGGGACCCTTCTGTTAGGAAAGTTTCCTTACCGGGTGCCTACAAGGTGGGGCATGCGCATGCCCTCGTCAAGCTTCCGTGCGAGAGTCGGCGAGGTGTTCGGTTTTGCGGGACTTTGCGTTACACGGAAGACTGGTCATGTGCAAGCGAGAGGCCACCGGGCACGCGGAGGCGAGATGTCATGTTCGTGCGCACCGTCTACGTGACCGGAGACCCGGCGAAGATCGACACGGCGGTCCGCGCCCTGAACACCGAGGGACGCGAACTGCTGGAGGAACGCCCCGGCTACCTCGGGGCCGGCGTCTTCACCGACCACGAGCTGGGCAAACTGCTGGCGGTGAGCTGGTGGGCCTCCGAGCAGGCCCGCAGCAACAGCGACACGGTGATGCGGCAGCACAGGGAAGCGCTGCTGGAGCCGTTCGCGGGCACCCTGTCGGTGGAGAACATGGAGGCGGCCGTCCACCGCTCGCTCCAGGTGCCGCGCATGGGCGGCGGTCTGCGCGTGTCCCGGGTGGAGTTCGATCCCGCGGACGCCGGCCTGTTCGTGGACACCTTCCGGTCCACCGTCCTGCCGCGTCTGGAGACCCTGCCCGGCCTCGCCCGGGCCGCCCTGCTCGTCGACCGGGAGCGCGGCCGGGGCCGGGTCGGCACCCTCTTCGTCGACCGTGCCTCGATGGCCGCCTCCCGGGCCGGGCAGGCGGCGGCCCGCCATGAGGCCGTGGCGAAGGCGCGGGTGAGCGTCGTGAGTCTGGAGGAGTTCGAGGTCGTGCACGCGGACGTGCACCTCGGCTGAGTCCGCGGGAGCCGGGAACGGCCGTCCGCGCCACCGGCCGGGCGGCGGCGCGGACGGCCGTTCACCGTGCGGGGTCAGCCCATGTCGAACGTGGCCGGGTCCGGGCCGAGGCGCCGGTCCTCGTTCAGGGCGCTGATCGCCGCGAGGTCCTCGTCGTCCAGGCTGAAGTCGAACACCTGGATGTTCTCCTTGATCCGCGACGGCGTCACGGACTTCGGGATCACGACGTTGCCGAGCTGGACGTGCCAGCGCAGCACGACCTGGGCAGGGGTGCGGCCGTGCTTCCGCGCGACGGCGACGATCGCCGGCACCTCCAGCAGGCCCTTGCCCTGGCCGAGCGGCGACCAGGCCTCGGTGGCGACGCCCTGCTCCGCGTGGAGCTCACGGGCCTGGTGCTGCTGCAGGTGCGGGTGCAGCTCGATCTGGTTCACCGCCGGGACGACCGAGGTCTCGGCGACGAGCCGGCGCAGGTGTTCGGGAAGGAAGTTGGACACGCCGATCGCCTTCACCCGGCCATCGGCGTACAGCTTCTCGAACGCCTTGTAGGTGTCGATGTAGGTGTCCCGGGACGGCAGCGGCCAGTGGATGAGGTACAGGTCCAGGTAGTCCAGACCCAGCTTCTCCATCGACGCGTCGAACGCGCGCAGCGTGGAGTCGTACCCCTGGTCGCTGTTCCAGAGCTTGGTGGTGACGAAGACGTCCTCACGGGGCAGGCCGGAGGCGGCGATCGCCTTGCCGGTGCCCTCTTCGTTGCCGTAGATCGCCGCTGTGTCGATGCTGCGGTACCCGGCCTCGAGCGCCGTGGCGACGGCCTGCTCGGCCTCGTCGTCCGGCACCTGCCAGACGCCGAAACCCAGCTGGGGCATCTCGACGCCGTTGTTGAGGATGATCGGGGGGACCTTGCTGCTCACGAGCTCGTTGATCCTTCGGTTGTCGACAGGTGGTACTCCCATCGTCAACGATCACGGGCCGCGATGCATTCCTGACGGCGCGATCCGCGCCGGGAAATCCCGGCCGGTGCCGCCGGCCCGCGGCGCCTCAGGCCTGGTACAGCGCCTCGACCTCGCTCACGTACGCCTTCTCGATGGCCTTGCGCTTCAGCTTCAGCGACGGTGTGAGCAGGCCGTGCTCCTCGGTGAACGGCTGCGCCAGGATGCGGAAGGTGCGGATCGACTCGGCCTGCGAGACCAGGGTGTTGGCGGCCACGACCGCCCGCCGCACCTCCGTCTCCAGGTCCGGGTCGCGCACGAGCTGCGCGGGGCTGAGCCGGGGCTTGCCGCGCATCTGCAGCCAGTGCTCGACGGCCTCCTGGTCGAGGGTGACCAGGGCGGCGATGTACGGCCGGTCGTTGCCGACGACGATGCACTGGTTGATCAGCGGATGCTCGCGCACCCGCTCCTCCAGCACCCCCGGGGAGACGCTCTTGCCGCCGGAGGTCACCAGGATCTCCTTCTTGCGGCCGGTGATCGTCAGATAGCCGTCCTCGTCGAGGGCGCCGAGGTCACCGGTGGCGAGCCAGCCGTCGTGCAGGGTCCCGTCGGTGGCCTTCTGGTTGTTGAGGTAGCCCTGGAACACGTTGCCGCCGTGCAGCCAGACCTCGCCGTCGTCCGCGATGTGCACGGTGACACCCGGGATGGGCTGCCCCACGGTGCCGTAGCGGGTGCGCTCGGGCGGGTTGGCGGTGGCGGCCGCCGAGGACTCGGTCAGGCCGTAGCCCTCGTAGATCTGCACGCCGGCCCCGGCGAAGAACAGGCCGAGCCGCCGGTCCATGGCGGAGCCGCCGGACATCGCGTTGCGGATGCGGCCGCCCATGGCCGCGCGCACCTTGGAGTACACGAGCTTGTCGAAGAGCTGGTGCTGCATCCGCAGACCGGCCGACGGGCCGGGTCCGGTGCCCCACGCCTTGGCCTCGACGGCGTCCGCGTACTTCACCGCGATGTCGACGGCCTTCTCGAAGGGGCCGTCCCGGCCCTCCTTCTCCGCCTTGCGCCGGGCCGAGTTGAAGACCTTCTCGAAGATGTACGGCACCGCGAGGATGAACGTCGGCCGGAAGGCCTGCAGATCGGGCAGCAGGGCGGCCGCGTGGAGCTGCGGCTGGTGGCCGAGGCGGACCCCGCCGCGGATCGTGGCGACCTCGACCATCCGGCCGAAGACGTGCGCGAGCGGCAGGAACAGCAGGGTGGAGGCCTCGTCGCCCTTCTTGGTGTGGAACACCGGCTCCCAGCGCCGGATGACCGTGTCCGCCTCGTACATGAGGTTGCCGTGGGACAGCACGCAGCCCTTGGGGCGGCCGGTCGTGCCCGAGGTGTAGATGATGGTCGCGACCGACTCCGGGGTGATCGCCTGCCGGTGCCGGTGCACCACCTCGTCGTCCAGGTACGCGCCGGCGTCGTACAGCTCCTGCACACACCCGGAGTCGAGCTGCCACAGCTCACGCAGGTGCGGCAGCCGGTCGATCACGGTGGCGATGGTCATCGCGTGGTCCTCGTGCTCCACGATCGCCGCCGTCACCTCGGCGTCGTACAGCATCCAGAAGCACTGCTCCGCCGAGGACGTCGGATACACGGGCACCACGTGCGCGCCGATCGTCCACAGCGCGAAGTCGAACAGGGTCCACTCGTAGCGCGTACGCGACATGATGGCGACCCGGTCGCCGAACCGGATCCCCCGGGCGAGCAGGCCCTTGGCCAGGGCGAGGACCTCGTCCCGGAACTCGGCCGAGGTCACGTCCCGCCACTGCCCGGACTCGTCCTTGCGGCCCAGCGCCACGTGCAGGGGGTCCGTCCGGGCATGTTCGAAGACGGCGTCGGCCAGTCCGCCCACCGGCGGCGCCGACGTCAACGGAGGGGTGGTGAACTCGTGCAATCCCTCGCTCCCCGTCCTTGCTTTTCGGTCATTTCCGCGATGCTCCGCACGGCGCCGTGAAAGCTACCCCACCCGTCAGCCGGGCGGGAGGGGTGCGGAAATCGAGCAAACCTCGCCTTCCTACCCGCCGACGAGCGGAAAATGCCCTCACATGGGTAAGGGCCGGACACAATACTGACGGGTCAGTAACTTTCGGAACCGTAATCTCCACCGAATCTGTACGACGCGCTTACTGCGCGCGGACCTGGCCCGACGGCCGCGACGGCCGTCCCCCGTCGTGCGGGCCGCCCTCCTCCGTCGGTCACCCCGTTCCCGCTGCGGACGAGGCGACTCGCCCGTCAGCGCCCTTCGCGCCGCCGGCCGTGCAACCGGTCGCCGCCCGCCAGGATCGCCGCCGCAAGCGCGTTCGCGGCGGCGTCCGCGGCGCCCCGGCGCCTGCCGTGCACCAGCACGAAGTCGACCTTGCCCAGCTCGGGCAGGGCCGGGCGCTCCGGCAGCCGGAACAGGCCGGGCGGGATCAGCCGCCGGGAATGGGCCATGACCCCCAGCCCGGCGCGGGCCGCGGCGACGAGACCGTTGAGGCTGCCGCTGGTGCACACGATCCGCCACTCGCGGCCCTGGGCCTCCAGCGCCTCAAGGGCGCGGGCCCGGGTGATGCCCGGCGGGGGATACACGATGAGCGGGACCGGGCGGTCGGGGTCCAGGCGCAGGTTCTCGGCGCCGATCCACACCAGGTCGTCGCGCCACACCAGTTCACCGCGCGGGTCCTCGGGCCGCCGCTTGGCCAGCACCAGGTCCAGCTTGCCCGCCGCGAGCCGCTCGTGCAGGGTGCCGGACAGTTCCACGGTCAGCTCCAGGTCGACCTCGGGATGGTCGTGGCGGAAGCGCTCCAGGATCTCCGGCAACCGGGTGAGGACGAAGTCCTCCGAGGCGCCGAAGCGCAGCCGCCCGCGCACCCGGGTGCCGGTGAAGAACGCCGTCGCCTGCTCGTGCACCTCGAGCATTCGGCGCGCGAAGCCCAGCATGGCCTCGCCGTCCTCGGTCAGCTCCACCGAGTGGGTGTCCCGTGCGAAGAGCTGGCGGCCGGCGGCGTCCTCCAGCCGCCGCACGTGCTGGCTGACCGTCGACTGGCGCAGCCCCAGACGCCGGGCGGCCTGCGTGAAGCTCAGCGTCTGCGCCACGGCCAGGAAGGTGCGCAGCTGGGTCGGCTCGTACACACCACCAGCCTAGCCGTGGTCATCGCGGAACATGATGACAGTCAGAGTGGTGTGCCGGATTCCCGATCGGCGCGGGGAGGAGGACGATGGAAAGGGCCCCTCCGGGCCCGTGGACGTACCCGACGAACAGCGAGTGGAGCACCGTGAAACGCCCGCACTGGCCGAGCTGGATGCCGATCGACCCGTACATCGTGCTGCTGATCGGCACGGTGGGACTGGCGGCGCTCCTCCCGGCCCGCGGGACGGGCGCGGACGTCGCCTCCGGGGCGTCCACGGCGGCGATCGCCTTCCTGTTCTTCCTCTACGGCGCCCGGCTCTCCACCCGCGAGGCGCTGGACGGCCTGCGCCACTGGCGTCTGCACGGCACCGTGCTGGCCTGCACCTTCGTGATCTTCCCGGTGCTGGGCCTCGCCGCCCGCGGACTGGTCCCGGTACTGCTGACCCAGCCGCTGTACCAGGGGCTGCTGTTCCTGACCCTGGTGCCGTCCACGATCCAGTCGTCGATCGCCTTCACGTCGATCGCCCGCGGCAACGTGCCCGCCGCCATCTGCGCCGGCTCCTTCTCCTCCCTGGTCGGCATCGTCGCGACCCCGCTGCTGGCGGCCGCCCTGCTGGGCAGCAGCGGCGGCGGGTTCTCCGCCGACTCGCTGGTGAAGATCGTGCTGCAACTGCTGGTGCCGTTCCTCGCCGGGCAGGTGCTGCGCCGGTGGATCGGCGGCTTCGTCGCCCGGCACAAGAAGGTGCTGGGCCTGGTCGACCGCGGCTCGATCCTGCTGGTCGTCTACACCGCGTTCAGCGAGGGCATGACCCAGGGCATCTGGCACCAGGTCAGCGCGGTCCGGCTGGGAGCGCTGCTCGCCGTCGAGGGCGTGCTCCTCGCCGTCATGCTGCTGCTGACCTGGTACGGCGCCCGGGCGCTCGGGTTCGGCCGGGCGGACCGGATCGCGATCCAGTTCGCCGGTTCGAAGAAGTCCCTCGCCTCCGGTCTGCCGATGGCGAGCGTCCTGTTCGGCGCCCACGCCTCGCTGGCCGTGCTGCCGTTGATGCTCTTCCACCAGATGCAGCTCATGGTGTGCGCGGTCATCGCCAAGCGGCGCGCCCGCGATCCGGAGGCCGCCGACTCACCGGCCGGGCCGGCCGCGGCGTCCCGCACGGCGGTCGGTACCGGATCCCGCTGAGCCCCGCCCGGCCGATGCGGGCCGTCGGCCCCCGGGGGCCGACACCGAGCGTGGGTCCAGGGGCCGTCGTCGGCCGTGGACCCTCATGGCCGTCGCGGGCTGTGGACCGTTGTCCGGGCGTCGGGCGTGGCTCCCGTGTCCGAGGGCGGCCGGGCACACGCGGCCTGCGGCGGCCGTTGCGCTGGGGCCCGTCGCGGGCCTGCGACCCCGGAGCCGGCCGTCGGCCGGGGCGCCGGTGTCGGCCGTCAGCCGGGGCCCGGTGTGCGTCGGCAGGCGCTGATCCGGCGCCCGTCGTCAGCCGTGGCCCCGGCTCGCCGGTTCAGCCGCCGACCCGGTCCAGCGGCAGCCACAGCACGGTGTCCTTCGGGGACCGCAGCACCTTCGGGTCGGACAGCTCCGCGTCGGACAGGGCGCGGTTCCAGAAGCGCACCTCGTCTGTCGCGCCGGTGAAGAAGGCGCGGCTGTCCATGCGCTGGCCGATGTGCACCCCGAAGGGGGAGTTGCGGCTGACCGAGCCCGGCACGTCGGCGGCGGCCGTCTCCGTGCCGTCGACGGACAGCGACAGCCGGCCGCCGCCCCGGCGCAGCACCGCGTGGTGCCACTCGCCGTCGTTGTGCGCGGTCGTGGTGCGCACGTAAGCGGTGCGCGGCGCGGCCGCGCCGTCCCGCACCGTGATGAGGCCCTGCACCCTGCCGTTCGCCGGCTCGCCGCGCAGCCACACCTGGGGCTGGCTGGTGCCGATGCCGCCCATCCACAGCAGCGGCTGCTCCCCGGCGGCCGCCGTGTAGCGGAACCACAGCGACGCGGTGAACTCCCCGGCGCCGAGCGGAAGCCCGGCACGGAAGGGCAGGCGTACGGCGTCGTCGGTGCCGTCGAACCGGAGCGCGCCGCCCGACACGCCGTCGGTACTCGCGGCGCCGCCGAGTACCGCCGCCGGGCGGGCGTGCGGGGCCAGGTCGACGGTGTGCGGATCGGGGCCGCGGCGCGGGGCGAGCCAGTCCTCGGTGAAGCGGGCGAAGCGGATCTCGTCGCGCGCGTCGGCCGCCCCGCCCTCGTACAGCAGGCCCACCGTGTCCCGGCCCGCCCGCACGAGGTCCGAGTAGCCGGACCAGTCCGCGGTGACGACGGTGCCGCGGTCCACGCCGTCCCAGGTGCGGCCGCCGTCGTAGGAGGAACGGATCATCATCGTGCGGCGGCGGTCGGGGTCGGCGGGGCAGGAGAGCAGCAGTCGGCCGCCCAGCCGGAGCACGGCGCCCTGCACCTGCGGCGTGTAGAGGTCCGGCAGGCCGTGGAAGGGCGCGGCGAAGCTGCCGCCGCCGTCCCGGCTGACGGCCTGGGTGCGGTGGCCGAGGTCGGTGCCGTCCTGCTCCCGGCCGCTGACCAGCACGGAGCCGTCCGTGCGCTCCGTGAGCGTGAGTTCGGACGGCTTCTGCCGGAACGTGCCGTCGGCGGCGATCGGCCAGGTGTCGGTGGCGCCGACACGCCAGTGGCCGCCGTGGTCGTCGCTGACGACGAGCGCCGCGTGGTTGGCGGTGACCCGGCTGCCGTCCCAGGTCTCGGTGTTGACGCCGAACACCAGCCGGCCGGCGTACCGGCCCCGGGTGAGCTGGATGCCGTGCACCGGCCCGGTCGCGTACCAGGAGTTCCAGTCGGGGGGCAGGATCTCGGGGCTCAGGTCACGCGGCTCGGACCAGGTGAGGCCGTCGTCGTCGCTGTACTGCAGGTGCGGGGTGCGGTCGCAGGGCACGGCGCAGCCGGCGCCGTCCGTGCGACCGGTGTTGTACGTCTCCGCGAGCCACACCCGGCCGGTGTCCCGGTCCACGACCGGCGCCGGGTTGCCGTGGGTGTCCCCGGCGCCCTCGTTGACCACCCGCAGCGGGCCCCAGGTGCGGCCGCCGTCGGTGGAGCGCTTGAGCACGATGTCGATGTCGGCCGCGTCCCCGCAGTTGAGGACCCGGCCCTCGGCGAACGCCAGCAGCGAGCCGTCGGCGGTCCGTACGACCGCCGGGATCCGGAAGCAGGCGTAACCGGGGTCCTGGGCGGCCTTGAAGAGCACCTGCTGCTCGAACTCGGGCGCCGCTCGGCCCGGTTCGGCGTGTGCCGGTCGGGGATGGGCCAGCGGTGCCGCGAGCAGCGCGGCCGTGACGGCGGTGACGGCCGGCGCACGTCCGAGGCGGGCGCGAAGCACCGATCGTGCACGGGCGCGGAGACCTGACGGCATGGCGGGGCCTGCCCTTCGTCGGCCGGACAATCGGACATCCGGACATCCCATGTCCAACATGCGCTCTGTCGACGGTAGTTGGGGCCCCCTCGCCCCACAAGGAGCGTGCGCCACCGGAAGTGCGCGGCGCCGCTACGGCCGCAGGACGACCTTGCCGAGGTTGGTCCGTGCCGCGATCGCCTCGTGCGCCTTCGCGGCGTCCTCCAGCGCGAACTCGCCGTGCACGGCAGGCTTCAGGGTGCCGTCGGAGAACAGCCGCCACAGCTCCCGTCGCCACCGCTCGTACAGCTCCGGCCGGCCGCGGGCGATCAGCGCCATCTGGAAGCCGATCACCGACTTGGCGCCGACCAGCAGGTCGTACGCCCGGACCGTGCCGCCGCCGGAGCTGTAGGCCACCAGCCGGCCGTGCGGGGCGAGCGCGGCGAGAGCCGGGGCGAGCAGGTCGCCGCCGACCGCGTCCAGCACGCAGTCGTACGGCTCCCCCCACCGTTCGTCGCCGTACCGGACGCAGTCGTCCGCGCCGAGCGAGCGGACGAAGCCCGCCTTCGCCGGATCGGAGACGGCGCCCACCACCCGCCGCGCACCGCGCACCCGCGCCAGCCGCACGGCGAGCTGCCCGACCCCGCTCGCCGCGGCCGTGACCAGCACCGCCTGCCCGCGCACCGGACCCGCGGCGTCCAGCGCGCCGAGGGCCACCAGTCCGCTGCGCACCAGCGCGACCGCGTCGACACAGGTCGCGTGGTCGGGGACGGGGGAGGCCATCGCCTCCCGCAGCAGGGCGAAGTCGGCGTAACCGTGGCCGAAGCACAGCCCGGTCACCCGGTCGCCGGTCCGGAAGCGGCTCACGCCCTCGCCCGCCGCCACCACCGTGCCGGCGACCTCGCCGCCCAGTGGTACCGGCTCGGCGGCCTCGGTCACCTTGCGGACGACGGGCAGCGTGACCCCGACCGCCTCGCAGCGCACCAGCAGCTCCCCGGCGCCGGGCTCGGGAACGGCGGCCTCCTCCACGAAGAGCGGACCGCCGGCGGACTCGTAGCGGACGCGACGCATCGCAGCCTCCAGACGCCGGACGCGTTCCGGCGGGTCGTTGGGAACACCCATGAATTCATTGGGAGGCCCAACGGTACCGGAGGATTCGTTGGGAAGTCCAAGGATTTCTGGCTAGGCTGCCGTCATGGCCGAAGCACCCCTCCCCGCCATCCGTGCCCTGCCCAGCTGGGTCCTCGGCCGGGCCGCCGCCCGTGGCCGCGCCCTGGTCGCCGACGCCCTCGCGGCCGAGGGCATGAGGATGTGGCACCACGTGGTCCTCTCCGCCGTCCGCGATCTGGCGCCCGTCGCCCAGGCCGACCTCGGCCGCGGGGTCGGCCTCGACGCCAAGGACCTGGTCGGCGTCCTCAACGACCTGCAGTCCGCCGGTCTCGTCCTGCGCGACCCGGACCCCAAGGACCGGCGCAAGAACGCCGTGTCCCTCACCGAGGACGGCGCCCGTCTGCTCGGCCGCTGCGAGAAGGCGGCCCGCGAGGCCAACGACGAACTGCTCGCCCCGCTGTCGACGACTGAACGCGATCAGTTCATGGGCCTGTTGATCCGGATTTCCGGCACCGTCGGCTGACGGCGGTTAACGTTCCGTCATGACCGCAGCCCCCGCGCTCGATCCCCGGCGCACCGCCCTCGTCCTCGTCGACCTGATGGACCGCGTCGTCGCGCTGCCCCTGGAGCCCCGCAAGGGCACCGAGGTGCTCACCACCGCGGAAGAGCTGGCCACCGCCTTCCGCGCGGCCGGGTCGCTCGTCGTGCTGATCCGGGTGGAACGCCCCGCGGTCGCCGAGCAGCCGCCCGGCAGCGGTCTGGTGGCCGGGCTGCGCCGGGACGGCGACGTGGAGGTGGTCAAGCGCACCATCGGCGGCTTCCAGGGCACCGACCTCGACCAGCGGCTGCGCGAACGCGGCGTCGGCACCCTGGTGTTCGGCGGCATCGCCACCAACCTCGGCGTCGAGTCCACCGCCCGCGCCGCCGCCGACCTCGGTTACGACCTGGTCTTCGTCGAGGACGCCATGGCCGCGCTCACCGCCCCCGAACACGAGGCCTCGGTCCGGCTCGACTTCCCCCGGCTGGGCACGGTGGTCAGGGCGAGCGACGTCCACCTGACGCGCGGCTGAGCGGGACGCGCCGGCGCGGTCCACGTACGGCGGGGAGGCCGATCGCCCGCCGCCCGCGTGCGGCGGAGGTCTGGTCGACCGCTCTCAGGCACGGCCCGGAGGCCTCCCGGCCGCGCCCCACGCGCGGCCGGGAGGCCCAAGGGCCGCCCGTCGATCAGCGGGGCCCCCGCGGCGCAGGGGGCACTCCCCGTCGGCAGAGGCCCCGCCGTCGTGCCGCGGGGGACCGGTCAGCTCTGCGTGGCCGTGGCCGGCAGGGCGACGCGGTCCTCGCCCGCGTACACGTTCATCGAACTGCCCCGCAGGAAGCCCACCAGGGTCAGGCCCGACTCGGCGGCCAGGTCGACGGCCAGCGACGAGGGCGCCGACACGGCCGCGAGCACCGGGATGCCCGCCATCACGGCCTTCTGCGCCAGCTCGAACGAGGCACGGCCCGAGACCAGCAGGATCGTCCGCGACAGCGGCAGGTCACCGTGCTGCAGCGCACGCCCGACCAGCTTGTCGACCGCGTTGTGCCGCCCCACGTCCTCGCGGACGTCCAGCAGCTCCCCGTCCTCGCGGAACAGGGCCGCCGCGTGCAGGCCCCCGGTCCGGTCGAAGACCCGCTGGGCCGCCCGCAGCCGGTCGGGCAGACCCGCCAGCAGCTCGGTAGTGACCCGGACCGGGGGAGTGTCGGCGATCGGCCAGCGCGTGGTGGTGCGGACGGCATCCAGGCTGGCCTTGCCGCACAGCCCGCACGAGGAGGACGTGTACACGTTCCGCTCCAGGCTGAAGTCCGGCAGCGCCACGCCCGGGGCGGTCTTCACGTCGACCACGTTGTACGTGTTCGAGCCGTCCGCCGTCGCACCCGCGCAGTACACGATGTTCTGGAGGTCGGACGCGGTGCCCAGCACGCCCTCGCTCACCAGGAACCCGGCCGCCAGCGCGAAGTCGTCGCCCGGTGTGCGCATGGTGATCGCGAGGGGCTTGCCGTTCAGCCGGATCTCCAGCGGTTCCTCGGCGACGAGCGTGTCCGGCCGGGTGGAGACCGCTCCGTCCCGGATACGGAGGACCTTGCGGCGTTCCGTGACTCGTCCCATGTCCTGATCAGCCCCGGTTCTGTACGTGCTGGTGGCCGAAACGGCCCTTGATGCAGAGGTTGCCGTGGGTCACCGGGTTGTCGTGCGGTGAGGTGACCTTGACGATCTCATTGTCCTGCACATGGAGCGTGAGGTTGCAGCCCACACCGCAGTGGGCGCACACCGTCGTGTCTCCGTCTCCTTGATCCATTCGGCCGCCTCACGGGGGCGTCGACAGGTCGGCCGAGGACACGAGCGGTTCCAGGACTATCCTGCGGCTGTGCCGGGCCCGGGACTCCGGCGGACCCAGCAGCGCGTCGGCATCCGTCATGAAGGCGAGGCCGCGCCGCAGCGCGGTATCGATCCACACCGGCGCCCGTACCGACCAGCGCAGCGAGGCCACCCGCACCCGCTCGCCGACCACGACGCCGTGCCGCTCCAGTACGGAGGAGTGCCCGGCAAGGGTTCGCGCGGCGACCGTTGAGCGCCTGCCGCATACCGTTCACCGCATACGGTCGACGGCGCGTCTTCTCAGCTTCCGGAACCGGTCCTACCGTTCGGCGCCATGAGCAGCCCCCCTGTCGCACCCCCGGGCTGGAGCCGCTGGCTGGTCCCGCCCGCCGCCCTGTCCGTCCACCTTTCCATCGGCCAGGCCTACGCCTGGAGCGTGTTCAAGCCGCCGCTCGAGACCGCACTGCACCTCGACGGCACCCGCAGCGCGCTGCCCTTCCAGCTCGCGATCGTCATGCTCGGGCTGTCGGCCGCGTTCGGCGGCACGCTGGTCGAGCGCAACGGGCCGCGCTGGGCGATGACCGTGGCCCTCGTCTGCTTCTCCTCCGGCTTCCTGCTCTCCGCGCTCGGCGCCGAGACGCGGCAGTACTGGCTGATCGTCCTCGGCTACGGCTTCGTCGGCGGGATCGGCCTCGGCATCGGCTACATCTCGCCCGTTTCCACCCTGATCAAGTGGTTCCCGGACCGACCCGGCATGGCCACCGGCATCGCCATCATGGGCTTCGGCGGCGGCGCGCTGATCGCCTCGCCCTGGTCGGCGCAGATGCTGGAGTCGTTCGGCACCGGCCACTCCGGGATCGCGCTCGCCTTCCTCGTGCACGGACTGACGTACGCCGTCTTCATGACGCTCGGCGTGCTGCTCGTACGCGTGCCCCGCCCCGAGCGACCCGCCGAGGGAGCCCCGGCCGCCGACGGCGGTGTGCGCGTCTCCGCCCGCGGCGCCGTGCGCACCCCGCAGTTCTGGTGCCTGTGGGTGGTGCTGTGCATGAACGTGACCGCGGGCATCGGCATCCTGGAGAAGGCCGCGCCGATGATCACGGACTTCTTCGCGGACGGCTCCACCCCGGTGTCGGCCTCGGCGGCCGCCGGTTTCGTCGCGCTGCTGTCGGCCGCCAACATGGCCGGCCGGATCGGCTGGTCCTCCGCCTCCGACCGGATCGGCCGCAAGAACATCTACCGCGTCTACCTCGGTGCCGGTGCCGTGATGTACCTGCTGATCGCCCTGTTCGGGGACAGCTCGAAGCCGCTGTTCGTGCTGTGCGCGCTGGTGATCCTCTCCTTCTACGGCGGCGGCTTCGCGACGATCCCCGCCTATCTGAAGGACCTCTTCGGCACCTACCAGGTCGGCGCCATCCACGGCCGGCTGCTCACCGCCTGGTCCACGGCCGGTGTGCTCGGGCCGCTGATCGTCAACTGGATCGCCGACCGCCAGGAGGAGGCCGGGAAGCACGGACCGTCGCTGTACGGGCTGTCCTTCGGCATCATGATCGGCCTGCTCGTCGTCGGTCTCGTCGCCAACGAGTTCGTCCGCCCCGTGCACGTACGCCACCACGTCCCCGCCCCGAGGGAGGCAGCAGATGCCCAGCGACAGCAGCCCGCCTAGCCGGTCCGGCCTGATCCTCCTCGCCTGGCTGTGGGTGGGGGCACCGCTCGCCTACGGGGTGTACGAGCTGGTACGGAAGGCCACGCAGTTGTTCACAGGGTGAATGTTCGGGCGTCCGAGGGTGTGACGGAAGCCGACAACTCGGATGCCCGAATCCTGTGCCCTCGCCTGCCGCCGTACTCGTGAGTCACTGACCAGACTGATGGATCCCGCTACCCACGGCAACGAGGGGATCCCCGACATGCACGGCTCGCGCATCGCGGCCATCGGCCACTACCAGCCCGCCAGGGTGCTCACCAACGACGACCTGGCCGGCATGGTCGACACCAGCGACGAGTGGATCCGCGGCCGAGTGGGCATCCGGACCCGCCACATCGCGGGCCCCGACGAGCCGGTCGACGAACTCGCCGCGCACGCCGCCGCCAAGGCGCTCGCCGCCGCCGGGCTCACGCCCGGTGACATCGACCTGGTGCTGGTGGCCACCTCCACCGCCATCGACCGCTCCCCGAACACCGCCGCCCGGGTGGCCGCCCGTCTCGGCATCCCGAGCCCCGCGGCCATGGACGTCAACGTCGTCTGCGCCGGGTTCACCCACGCCCTCGCCACCGCCGACCACACGGTGCGGGCGGGCGCCGCCACCCGGGCACTCGTCATCGGCGCCGACAAGATGTCCGAGGTCACCGACTGGAGCGACCGCAGCACCTGCGTCCTGGTGGGCGACGGGGCCGGGGCCGCCGTGGTCGAGGCGTGCGCGCCGGGCCGGCAGCCCGGGATCGGGCCGGTGCTGTGGGGATCGGTGCCGGAGATGGGCAACGCCGTGCGGATCGAGGGCACCCCGCCCCGGTTCGCGCAGGAGGGGCAGAGCGTGTACCGCTGGGCCACCACCCAGCTCCCGCCCATCGCCCGGCGCGCCTGCGAGCGGGCCGGACTCGACCCCGCCGACCTCGCCGCGGTCGTCCTGCACCAGGCCAACCTGCGCATCATCGAGCCGCTCGCGCGGAAGCTGGGCGCCGTGAACGCCGTGGTCGCGCGCGACGTCACCGAGTCCGGCAACACCTCGGCCGCCAGCATCCCGATCGCCCTGTCCAAGCTGCTCGAACAGGGCGCGGTCCGCAGCGGCGACCCGGCCCTGCTGTTCGGCTTCGGCGGCAACCTGTCGTACGCGGGACAGGTCGTCCGCTGCCCGTGACACCGTGCGCACCGGCGTGTGACGCGTCCGGCTCCCCCCGTCCCTGGCCTTTTGTGCGCGGCAGACTGTAGGCGATAGACAATCGATGCTGGCTCCATGGGCGCATGGCTGGGCACCGGCCTGCCGAGGAGGGGGACCGCGATGTTGTCGGCCGGACTGCCGCAGGGAGCCCTGCCCAAGCTCGAACGGCCCGGACCGCTGCGCGACCGTGTCTACGAGGCCCTGCTGGAACTCATCACCACCCGCGCCCTGCGGCCCGGCCGGCACCTGGTGGAGAGCGAACTCGCCGGGCACCTGGGCGTCTCCCGCCAGCCGGTGCGCGAGGCACTGCAGCGGCTGAACACCGAGGGCTGGGTCGATCTGCGGCCCGCCCAGGGCGCGTTCGTGCACGAGCCGACCGAGGAGGAGGCCGACCAGCTCCTGACGGTCCGTACGCTCCTGGAGGCGGAGGCGGAGGCGGCCCGGCTCGCCGCCCTGAACGCCGACCAGAAGGGCACCGACGCCCTGGAGGAGCTGTGCGCCGAGGGCGAGCGGGCGGTCACGGACGACGACGTGGACCGCGCGGTCGCCCTGAACGCGGCCTTCCACGCCAAGATCATGGAGCTGGCCGGCAACGCGGTCCTCGCCGAACTCGCCGCCCAGGTCGACCGCCGGGTGCGCTGGTACTACACCCCGGTGGCCCGCCGGCGCGGCAGCCGGTCCTGGATCGAGCACGGCGAGCTGATCACCGCTATCACCGCCCACGACGCCCCGCGCGCCGCCGACCTGATGCGGGAACACACCGAACACACCCGCCGCTCCTACCACGAGCGCGACACGGCCTGACCGCACCGGCCCCCCCGCTGAAAACCGCCCGTCGTCGGCTACGTCGCCGGATTCACCGCCCCCGAGGGCCGCGCCACAGGCCGCGCGGGCGCCATCGTCCCCGGCTCGCCCGGCACGGCCCGTGCGAAGAGGGCCGCCCTGGAGGCGGCCGGCGTCCGCGTCGGCGCCACCCCGACCGAGACGGCACGGCTCGCCCTCGCCCTGCTGTGCGGCCGCACGTGAGGTCACTCATAGTGCGGACGCGGTCACTTTCGCGGATGTTGCCGCGGCAGTAACTTCCTTGCCGCGCCCCGGCCCCCGCGGTCCTCCGCCGGACGGCCCCGGTGCCTTACGACGTCCTGCCCGCACGGCGGCGCGAGCCGTGCGGCCGGACCGGCCACGCACCTCCCGCCCCCGACCGTGCACCGGAAGCGGAGCAACCGAATGGCACCCACCCTCACCCTCAAGAACGGCACGTCCTGGACCGAGGCCTGGCAGCGCTGCCTCGCCGCCGCGCCCGAGGCCTTCCGGGACGACCGCGTGCTCAACCTCTGGAACGCCGCCTGGCACGCCGACGGCCGGGCACTGCCCGCCATCAGCCCGGTCGACGGCACCCCCATCGCCGGCCCGCCCCGGCTGGACCGGGCCACCGCCCGCCAGGCCGTGGCCGCCTCCCTCGACCAGCACCACGCCTGGCGGCACGTCCCGCTGGCCGAACGCCGGGCCCGGGTCGCGGCCACCCTCGACGCCCTCACCGAGCACCGCGAACTCCTCGCCCTCCTCCTCGTCTGGGAGATCGGCAAGCCCTGGCGGCTCGCCCGGGCGGACGTGGACCGCGCCATCGACGGGGTCCGCTGGTACGTCGACGGCATCGAGCCGATGCTCGCCGGACGGGCCCCGCTGGACGGCCCGGTCTCCAACATCGCGAGCTGGAACTACCCGATGAGCGTCCTCGTGCACGCCCTGCTGGTCCAAGCGCTCGCCGGCAACGCCGTCATCGCCAAGACCCCCACCGACGGCGGGGTCGCCTGCCTCACCCTGGCCTGCGCGCTCGCCGCCCGCGAAGGGCTCCCCGTCACCCTGGTCAGCGGCAGCGGGGGAGAGCTGTCCCAGGCCCTCGTCCGGGCACCGGAGATCGGCTGCGTCTCCTTCGTCGGCGGCCGCGACACCGGCGCCGCGGTCGCCACGGCCGTCACCGACCTCGGCAAACGGCACATCCTCGAACAGGAGGGCCTGAACACCTGGGGCATCTGGAACTACTCGGACTGGGACGCGCTCGCGGCCGTCGTCCCGAAACTCTTCGACTACGGCAAACAGCGCTGCACGGCCTACCCGCGCTTCGTGGTCCAGCGCGACTCCTTCGACGCCTTCCTCGCGGCGTACCTGCCGGCCGTCCGCGGGGTGCGGGTGGGCCACCCCCTGGCGGTGGAGCGGGGAGACGACCCCTGCCCGGAGCTGGACTTCGGCCCCTTGATCAACGCGGCCAAGGCGAAGGAACTGCGCGACCAGGTCGCCGAGGCCGTCGACCGCGGCGCCGTACCCCTGTACCGCGGCAGCGAGGCCGACGCCCGCTTCCTCCCCGGCCAGGACACCTCGGCCTACGTCCACCCCGTCACCCTCCTCAACCCGCCCCGCTCCTCGCCCCTCCACCACGCCGAACCGTTCGGCCCGGTCGACACGATCGTCCTGGTCGACACAGAGGCGGAGCTGCTGGCCGCGATGAACGCGTCCAACGGCGCCCTCGTCGCCACCCTCGCCACGGACGACCGGGCCACCTTCGACCGGCTGGCCCCGCAGATCCGCGCCTTCAAGACCGGCCACGGCACCCCTCGCTCCCGCGGCGACCGCGACGAACTCTTCGGCGGCTTCGGCGGCTCCTGGCGGGGCGCCTTCGTCGGCGGCGAACTCCTGGTCCGCGCGGTGACCCGGGGACCCGTGGACGAGCGGCCGCCCGGCAACTTCCCGGAGTACCAGCTCATGCCCTGACCCCACGTCGCACGTACCCGCACGGTCACTGTCCGTGCGGGGCGGCGGGCGGGTCCGAGAAGGCGCGCCGCCCGCCGCCCATCCCACGGATACGCAGGTGAAACGCACTCCGAAGTCTTGGTATTGTTGTCCATGTCGCCGCGGGGAACACCCCCGGTCAGGCGGCAGACACCTTGTCCGGGTGGCGGAATGGCAGACGCGCTAGCTTGAGGTGCTAGTGCCCTTTATCGGGCGTGGGGGTTCAAGTCCCCCCTCGGACACTCACCGTGGGAACACGGACACAGAGGGCCACGACCTGCCGGGTCGGGGCCCTCGTCGCGTTCCCGGTCCGCGGGTGCCGCTCGCGGAGCGGGCGGTCGCGTCTTCGCGCGGTACACGGCCCCGTATCGTTGGCCTCATGAGTCGCTGGAAGGACCTGACCGGGGAGACGTCCGGACAGCACTACGCCGCACGGTTCGAGGCCCTGGCCCGCAGCGGGACGGACGTGCACGGTGAGGCCCGGTTCTGCGCCGCGCTCGTGCCCGCCGGAGCGCGCGTGCTGGACGCCGGGTGCGGTACCGGACGGGTCATGATCCGGCTCGCGGAACTCGGGTACGACTGTGTCGGCGTCGATCTCGACGCGTCGATGCTGGCGGTGGCGCGGGAGCAGGCGCCTCGACTGCCCTGGTTCCAGGCCGACCTGACCCGGTTCGAGCCCGGCCTCCTCGGCGTCGCGGCGGACTTCGATCTCGTGGTAGCCGCCGGCAACGTGTTCCCGTTTCTCACGGCCGGCACCGAGGCCACGGTGGTGGGGCGTCTGGCCGAGGCCCTGCGTCCGGGAGGTCTGATGGTCGCGGGCTTCGGCCTGGACGAAGTCCACCTGCCCGTGCCGCCCGGCATCACGCTGCCGGAGTACGACGACTGCTGCGCCGCGGCCGGCCTCACCCTCGTCGACCGCTTCGCCACCTGGGACGCGGACCCTTACGACGGCGGCGGCTATGCCGTCAGCGTCCACCGCAGGTGAGGATTCGCGGGACGGCGTGATCACCCGCGCCGACCGGGTGTCCGTCGGGCGCTCGCTCCGAGAGCACGGACAACTCGCTCTGAGAGCACGGACAAGAGGGCCTCGACCGCTGCGGTCGAGGCCCTCGTTCCGTGTGCGCGCACGACCCGCGTCAGCCGCTCAGCCGTCCGCCTCCGGTCCGGCGGTGCCGGCCTCGGGTTTCTCGGGCTGGGCGTAGAGGATGTCGCGAGCCTGTTCCGCGGCGCGGGCGAGGCTCTCGCCGACGAAGTCGACGAAGCGGGCGATGTTCTCGAGGCGCGCGGCGGCCGGGGTGTCGGGACCGAGCAGTGCGACTCCCCGCCGTGCGGTCTCGGCGAGCTCGGCGTTGGACCGGGCGGCGGCGATCATTCCCTGGTACCAGACGTCGTTGTCGACTATGTAGCGCTCGCGGCGGCGTTCGTCGCGTTCCCGGCGGATGAGGCCCTGGCTCTCGAGCTGCGCGATGGCCTTGGAGATCGACGCCGGGCTGACCTCGAGGTGCCGGGCGAGCTCCGACGCGGTGAGGCTGCCCGTGTCGTCGGTGTAGAGGCAGGTCAGCACGCGGGACATCATCTTCGGCAGGCCCTGCCGCATCAGGAGGGTGGTGAAGGCCTCCTCGTACTCGCGTACCGCCTCGGCGTCGCGGCCGTGGGCTTGCGGAGCCGCCTGCGTGTCGCGGGGGGCGGTCTGCCTGCGGCGGTGCGCGCGGTGTTCGGTCGCGCGGTGGGCGAGGTCGGCGCGGTAGCCGGTGGGGCCGCCGTTGCGCATCACCTCGCGGGTGACGGTCGAGGTCGGACGGTCGAGACGCCTGGCGATCTCCGCGTAGGCGAGGCCGTCGGCCAGTCCCAGCGAGATCTGCTGGCGTTCCTGCTGGGTGAGTCGGCCTCCCGGCATCGCGGTCTCCTTCGTGTGTCCGTAGCGGACCCCATCATAGCGTTCACTCTTGCTCCATTGCAACGAGTGTGGCGTGTGTCGTTGCATTGCTGCTACGACCGTTGCAACGATATTTGCACTCTCACCTGCAGCTATTGCTCCGCAACGCAACAAGTATGTTGCTGAAGTCGTGAACGCAACGTAGCTTTTCCTCTGTCGGAAACGACGGGCCGCACGGGCCCGACGACACGGATGAAGGAGCACACCATGCAGAAGTTCGACACCCCCGCCCCGGTCTCCGCCGTTCTGGACATCCCCGCGGGACACATCCGGTTCATCGCCGCCGACCGGACCGACACCACGGTCGAGGTACTGCCCGCCGACGCCTCCAAGGGGCGGGACGTGAAGGCCGCCGAGCAGATCGAGGTCGCCTACGCCGAGGGCGTCCTGCGGATCGAGGCCCCGGCGGCGAAGAACCGGATCCTCGGCCACTCCGGATCGGTCGAGGTGACCGTCCAGTTGCCCGCCGGCTCCCGGGTCGAGGCGAAGGCGGCACTCGCCGAACTCCGGGGCGTCGGACGTCTCGGCGACGTCACCTTCGAGGGCGCGCAGGGCTCGGTCAAGCTCGACGAGACCGCCGCCGCGCACCTCACCCTCCAGGCCGGCGACGTCACGGTCGGCCGCCTGGGCGGCCCCGCCGGGATCAGCACCCAGAAGGGTGACATCAGCGTCGCCGAGGCCCAGCGCGGCGAGGTCACCCTGAGCACCCAGCACGGCGAGATCACCGTCGGCGCCGCCCGCGGAGTCTCCGCCTCCCTGGACGCCGGCACCGGCTACGGCCGGGTCCACAACGCGCTGCGGAACGCCGACGGCGTCCCCGGCCTGACGATCCACGCCACCACCGCCTACGGCGACATCACCGCCCGCAGCCTCTGAAACCGCAGACACCGAACAAGGGGGCACCTCTCATGACCGACCTGGCCATCGCGGCGAACGGGCTGCGCAAGTCCTACGGCGACAAGACCGTCCTGGACGGCGTCGACCTGGCCGTACCGGAGGGAACGATCTTCTCCCTCCTCGGCCCGAACGGCGCCGGCAAGACCACCGCCGTCAACATCCTCTCCACCCTCATCTCGCCCGACCCCGACAGCGGCCCCGTCCGCGTCGGCGGTCACGACCTCGGCACGGCGGGGCAGGCCGTGCGCGCCGCGATCGGCGTCACCGGACAGTTCTCCGCCGTCGACGGTCTGATCACCGGCGAGGAGAACATGCTCCTCATGGCGAACCTGAACCACCTCACCCGGCGCGAGGGGCGCCGGGTGACCGCCGGACTGCTGGAGCGCTTCGACCTCACCGACGCCGCGAAGAAGCCCGCCTCCACCTACTCCGGCGGCATGAAGCGCCGCCTCGACATCGCCATGACCCTGGTCGGCAGCCCCCGCATCATCTTCCTCGACGAGCCGACCACCGGCCTCGACCCGCGCTCCCGGCACAACATGTGGCAGATCATCCGCGAACTCGTCACCGGTGGCGTCACCGTCTTCCTCACCACCCAGTACCTGGAGGAGGCCGACGAACTCGCCGACCGCATCGCCGTCCTCCACGGCGGGAAGATCGCCGCCCAGGGCACCGCCGAAGAACTCAAGCGCATCGTTCCCGGCGGACACGTCCGGCTCCGCTTCACCGATCCCGCCGCCTACCAGAGTGCCGCCACCACCCTGCGCGAGGTCACCCGGGACGACCAGGCCCTCGCCCTGCACCTCCCCAGCGACGGCAGCCAGCGCGAACTGCGCTCCATCCTCGACCGGTTGGACGCCGCCGGCATCGACGCCGACGAACTGACCGTGCACACCCCCGACCTCGACGACGTCTTCTTCGCCCTGACCGGCGGCGCCGGCATCCCGAACCAGTCCAAGGAGAACGCCCGATGAGCACCCTCGCCCTCGCCCTGCGCGACTCCTCCACCATGCTGCGCCGCAACCTCCTGCACGCCCGGCGCTACCCCTCCCTCACCCTGAACCTGCTGCTCACCCCGATCATGCTGCTGCTCCTGTTCGTCTACATCTTCGGCGACACCATGAGCGCCGGCATCGGCGGCGGCAGACCGGACCGCTCCGCCTACATCGCCTTCGTCGTCCCCGGCCTGCTGCTGATGACCATCGGCAGCACCGTGGTCGGCACCGCGGTCTCCGTCTGCAACGACATGACGGAGGGCATCATCGCCCGCTTCCGCACCATGGCGATCCACCGCGGCTCGGTGATCGTCGGTCACGTCATCGGCAGCGTCCTGCAGGCCGTCGTCAGCGTCGTCCTCGTCGGCGCCGTCGCCGTGGCCATCGGCTTCCGCTCCACCGACGCCACCCTCTGGGAGTGGCTCGCGGCGTTCGGGCTGCTCGTGCTCTTCTCCACCGCGCTCACCTGGATCGCCGTCGGCATGGGCCTGGTCAGCCCCAACGCCGAGGCCGCGGGCAACAACGCCATGCCGTTGATCCTGCTGCCGCTGCTGTCCAGCACCTTCGTCCCCATCGACGCCATGCCCGGCTGGTTCCAGCCGATCGCCCGGTACCAGCCGTTCACCCCCGCCATCGAGACCCTGCGCGGTCTCCTCCTCGGCACGGACATCGGCAACAACGGCTGGCTCGCCATCGCCTGGTGCCTCGCCCTCGCCGTCCTCGGCTACCTCTGGTCCACCAAGAGGTTCAACCACGACCCCAGGTAACCGCCATGACCACGCGGGGCAACCCCGCGACCCGTCCCACCCCAGGGCGGCGTACACCGGCAACTGTCGGAGTGCGCCGCCCCGTTCGTCTGCCGCGCCACCCCTCCCGCGCCACCACTTCCGCTCTTTCGCGCACGCGACCGCACACAGGAGGGAGGATGGCCGCCATGACGGATGAAGGCCCCTCCATCGACCGCACGAGGCCGAGCATCGCCCGCGTCTACGACTACCTGCTCGGCGGCACGGACAACTACGCCGTGGACCGTGAGATCGGCGACGTGTTCAAGCGTGACCTCCCTGGTTCGGTGGCGATCGCCTTCGCCAACCGGGCGGCGCTCGTCCGCGCGGTCGCGGAGATCGTGACGACCACCGACGTAAGGCAGTTCATCGACCTGGGCAGTGGTCTGCCGACCGCCGACAACGTCCACCAGGTCGCCCAACGGCACGCTCCGGAGTCCCGGGTCGTGTACGCCGACATCGACCCCCAAGTGCTGCTTCACGGACGGGCGTTACTGGAGGAGAACGACCGGACCCGGGTCGTCGCGGGCGACGTACGCAACCCCGAGGCCGTCCGTACCCACCCGGAGACCCTGGAACTGATCGACTTCGACCGCCCCGTCGCCGTCATCCTCAGCGCCGTCCTCCACCACGTCAACGACGACGAGGACCCGGCCGGCATCGTCCGCTACTGGCGCGACCAGGTGCCCCCGGGCAGCTACTTCTTCCTCAGCCACTTCCGCTCCGGCGACAACCCGGAGACCACGGAGGCCGAACGGGTCCTCCAGCGGACCTTCGGCCGTGGCCGGTGGCGCACCGACGAGGAGATCGAAGCGCTGCTGGACGGCCTGGAGATCCTCGACCCCGGGATCGTTCCGGCGTCGCTGTGGCGGCCAGACGCCGCTGACGGCCCCGGGCACAGCGGCGGCGAACGAGAGATCAGCGTCTGGGAGCGCCTCATCGCCGCGGGGCTGGCGCGGAAGTCGGGCTAGCCGGCGGAGGCGGACTCGGCCCCCAAGGACGACGGCCGCCCCGTCGTCCAGGAGCCGTCGAACCGGTGAGTGGTGCTGCCCCCGGGGCAGTTGGCTTGCATACTGATCTCGATCAACGCTGCCTCCCCCCGGTGGGGGGGCGGGCGCGCGGCGCGGGGAAGTCGGTGATCGCCTCCTACGCCACAGCCAATAGGCGGGCGTGGCAACGACCTTCCGACCACCCGCACCGCGGCATGCACCGCAGCCACTTCGTTCACCAACCGCACCCCCGTACGGAGTCACCCCATGTCCCGATGCAGACGTGCCGCCGGCACCGCACTCCTCGTCGCCGCGGTGCTCGCCGTCGGCGGCTGCGGGAGTGACGCCGAGCCCTCCGCCGCGGACACCGCCTCCACGAGTGCCCCTGAGGACGTGACCGGGGACGCGTCGACCCCCTCCGAGAGCGGGTCGGACTCAAAGCCCGCACCGGAGGAGACGGCCGCCGCGGACGACACCTCGATCGAGGACACCCTGAGAACCGCCGGCGTCGACGACGACCTGGTCAACCGGCTCGGAGAGGTGGGCGACGCCAACAACTACGGCCTGGGGGAGGGCGTCGAGACAAGCCTGGAGGACCGCCGGCAACTCGCGGTCACCCAGGTCGACACGTGCCGCAACGTGTCCGTCGGCTACCGGACCTGGAAGGGCGTGCGGTACTCGGACGAGGCGGGCGGCGCGACCGAGGAACAGGCCGCGGCGATGGCCGACTTCCTGCGGACGGAGTTCTGCCCGCACGTCGCACCGTTCAAGGAAGCGGCTCTTCCCGAGCAGGCTCTGCGCGGGCCGGCCGAGGACGACGACGGCGGCCGGGGACTCGCCTCGCCGGTCACCTGGTGGGACGGACGCTACCCGCGGGTCTCCTGGTCCAAGGCGTGCGCGGCGCAGACGGGAATGCCCGTCAGTGACCCCGTGGCCTACCGCATCGCCGAGGACGAGGTCGTCTGCGCCACCGTGCCGCCCGCCGCCGCGCTGAGGAAACACCTCATCGACCTGGACATCGTCTTCGCGTCCCCCGTCGGCGAGGACCGGGCCCTGCGGGCGGCGCTGGCCCTGCTGCCGTCCGACGCGGCGGCGACCGAGCCGACGGAGGGCACCAATCCCGACTGGTCCTACATGGACGGTGGCTGCCTGAACATCAACATCCGTACGGCCACGATGAAGAAGGTGCTGGACGGACTGCGGGACGATCCGGAGCCCTGGGCATCCGCCCTGTACTACTCCGAAGGGCAGATCGAGGACGGAGCCGTCGGCGACTACACCGGCAAGGTCAAGCAGATCTCGCTCTCGACAGGCGCCAACGAACCCGGAGCGTCGGGCGACCTGACCTGCTGACGGTCACGGCGCCCCGGAAACTCCGGGAACTCCTCCCCGGGCGCCGATTACCTTGGAGGCATGGCCCACGCGAAGACCACCTACGTCTGCCTGCCCTGCCGGGCCTCCTACAAGCAGTCCTACGGCCCGGACAGGCGGCGGATCTGCCCGCGCTGCGCCCAGTCGCTGATCCACGTCGGCTCCGCGTTCGCCGCACCCCGCCGCCGGGACACCGCCGCCTGGCGGACGCTGTCGGTGCTGCTGCACGCCGGTGTCCGGTTCCACAAGAGCTGCTGCGACGGCGGGCCTGGTTACCGTCCCCGCAGCCTGAGCGAGATCCGCGAGCGGATGGCGTACGCCCGGCGCAGTGGCGAGCCGTTCGCCGAGGCACTCGTCCGGCACGAGGTCCCGTGACGGGTAGGTGGATCGAGGGGGCGCCGGTGGTCGAGGACCGACCGAGCACCCGCGCGGAGTCGCTCAGCGGGGGCAGCCCGGGGAGGTCTTCGCCGTGCCCCGGCCGGCATCGCCTCCGCGCTGACCGCACCCGCCGCACCGAATATTCGCTACTCGCCGCCCGGTCCCTTTCCTAGACTCGACACGCATCGCGCACCCCACCCGCACATCGGCGGCGTGCTCGGTGCGTCCACCCAACCGTGATCACCGAGGGGAGCCCGGCCGTGCGTGACCGTACCGCCGTCGTCGTTCCCCCGTCGCGGTCCGAGGTGATCCTGGTGTCCTCGTCCGTCCGGTGCCCGCTGCGCGGCCGGCACCGGATGCCCGCGACGACCCACTGACCCGGTCCCGCAACTCGTAGGCCGTACAGGCCGTCTCAGGGTTCCCCGTGTCTCCTCGTCCGGGAAATCGCGCCGCCCCTTTCCTGATCCGCAGAAAGGCCACGGGCCGTGCGCACCAACCTCAGCACCCTCGCCAACGTCCGCAACCTCGGCATCCTCGCCCACGTGGACGCCGGCAAGACCACCGTCACCGAGCGCGTCCTGTATGCGACGGGCACCACGCACAAGCGCGGGGAGGTGCACGACGGCACCACCGTCACCGACTTCGACCCGCAGGAACGCGACCGCGGCATCACCATCTTCGCCGCCGCCGTGAGCTGTGCCTGGGACGGTCACCGCATCAACCTCATCGACACCCCGGGCCACGTCGACTTCGCCGACGAGGTGGAGCGTTCGCTGCGCGTCCTCGACGGGGCGATCGCCGTGTTCGACGCCGTCGCCGGGGTCGAGCCGCAGAGCGAGTCGGTGTGGCGGCAGGCCGACCGGCACGGTGTCCCGAGGATCGCCTTCGTCAACAAGCTCGACCGTGCCGGCGCCGACCTCGACCGTGCCGTCGGCTCGATCCGGGAGCGGCTGCATCCGGCCCCGCTGGTCGTCCAGTTGCCGATCGGCGCCGAGGACGGCTTCACCGGCGTGGTGGACCTGGTGCGGATGCGCTCCCTGGTGTGGGCGGACGGTGAGAGTACGGCGGTGGAGGGACCGGTGCCGGAAGAGCTGCGCGAGGAGGCGCTGCGACGGCGCCGGGCGCTGGAGGAGGCGGTCGCGGAGCTGCACCCGGCCGCGCTGGAGGAGTTCTGCGACCACGAGACCCTGTCCGCCGCCACCCTCGCCGCCACGCTGCGCGACCTCACCCGCACCGGTGACGGCGTGGTCGTCCTGTGCGGCTCGGCCTACCGCAACCGCGGCATCGAACCGCTGCTGGACGCGGTGGTGGCCTATCTGCCGTCTCCGCTGGACGTGCCCGCCGTACGCGGTGTGCACGAGGACACCGAGCAGCGGCGCGCCGCCGACCCCGAGGCGCCCTTCGCCGCCCTGGCGTTCAAGGTGAACACGGGCGGCACCGGACGCCTGACCTACGTACGCGTCTACTCGGGCGCCGTCGAGAAGGGAGACACCGTGTGGGACCCGGGCACCGGCCGCACGGAGCGGGTGGCGCGGATCCTCCGGGTCATGGCGGACCGGCACGCCCAGCTGGACCGGGCGGTCGCCGGTGACATCGTCGCGCTGGCGGGCCTGAAGTCGGCGCGGCCCGGCTCGACCCTGTGCGATCCGGGCGCCCCGCTGCTGCTGGAACCGCCCGTGGCCGCGGAGCCCGTCGTGTCCGTGGCCGTGGAGGCGCGGCGTGCCACGGACACCGGGAAGCTGGCGGCTGCGCTGGCACGGCTGGCGGAGGAGGACCCCTCGCTGGTGGTGCGCACCGACGCCGACACCGGGCAGACGGTGCTGTCCGGAATGGGAGAGCTGCACCTGGAGGTGGCGGTGGAGAAGATCCGTCGCGACGGCGGACCCGAGGTCACGGTGGGCCGTCCGAGGGTCGCGCACCGCGAGACCGTCGTGCGCGGCGTGAGCGGTCACCTCCACCGGCACGTCAAACAGGACGGCGGTGCGGGCCAGTTCGCCCATGTCGTGCTGGACGTCGAGCCCCTGGGGGCCGAAGCCGGCGCCACCGGCTTCGAGTTCAGGTCCGTCGTGGTCGGCGGCCGGGTGCCGCAGGAGTACGTGCGCGCGGTGGAGGCCGGCTGCCGGGACGCCCTGGCCGAGGGGCCGCTCGGCGGTCATCCGGTGACGGGGCTGCGGGTCACGCTGACCGACGGCTCCACCCATGTGAAGGACTCCTCCGACATGGCGTTCCGCACCGCCGGCCGGCAGGGGCTCCGCGCGGCGCTGAGCGTCTGCGCGCTGAGCCTGCTGGAGCCGGTCGCCGAGGTCACGGTCACCGTGCCGGAGGACGCGGTCGGCGGCGTCCTCGGCGACCTCGCCGCTCGGCGCGGCCGGGTCACCGGCTCCGGGACGCGGGGCGGAGCGGCGGTGCTCACGGCCACCGTGCCGCTGGCCGAGCTGTTCGGCTACGCGACCCGGCTGCGCAGCCGTACCCAGGGGCGGGGCACCTTCACCACGCGGGCGGCCGGTTACGCGCCGGCGCCGGCGCCGACACCGCCGGTGAAGACGCCGGTCCGGTAGCGGGCCGGCCGGCGGATCCGACGCCCACGCGAGTGAGACCGCCCGCGTGCCGCGCGCGAATCGTCCGCGCGCCGCACGGAGACCGCACGTGGGCCGCACCACGCCCGAGCGCGAGGCGTGGTGCGGCCCGCACGCGCCCGGGGCGAGGGAACGGCCTGCTCCGGGGGGCGGCGGAACGGAGAATCACCCCTGCCGGGCGATGCGGTCGCCGTCCGTGTCGGATGAGGTGGGCGTCGGACACCTCTGTCGATGCCGTACGGAAGGCGTGAGCCATGTGCCGCTGGCTGGCCTATTCGGGAACGCCGCTGGTCCTCGACGAGGTCCTGTACCGGCCGAAGCACTCGCTGATCGACCAGAGCCTGCACGCCAAGATGGGGGTCGAGACGACCAATGGCGACGGATTCGGCATCGGCTGGTACGAGGAGCACGCGCGTACGCCGGCCGTGTTCCACGACGTCGGCCCGGCCTGGAGCAACCGGAACCTGAGGGAGATCGCGGGGCACGTCCGCGCACCGCTGTTCTTCGCCCACGTCCGGGCCTCCACCGGCACGCCCGTCCAGCAGACCAACTGCCACCCGTTCCGCTACGACCGCTGGATCTGGATGCACAACGGCGCCATCGCCGGCTTCCACGTACTGCGCCGGGCCCTCCTCCTGGCCGTCGACCCGGAGCTCTTCCCGTCGATCGAGGGCAGCACGGACTCCGAGGTGATGTTCTACCTGGCCCTCACGTTCGGTCTGGCCGACGACCCGCCCGGGGGAGTGGCGCGCATGGCCGGCTTCGTCGAACAGCTCGCCCGGGAGCACGGGGTTGCGCCCCCGCTGCAGATGACGATCGCGGTGGCCGACGGGGATCAGCTCCTCGCCTTCCGGTACGCCAGCGAGGGCACACCCAGGTCGCTCTACTACAGCAGCAGGGTGGAGGATCTTCGGGCCCTGCACCCGGACACCGATTTCCTGCGGGGTGTGTCCGACGAGACCCGCCTGGTGGTGTCGGAACCCCTCGGTGATCTGCCGGGTGCCTGGCACGAGGTACCGGCCGGCACCTATGGCGTCGTCCAGCCCGGCCAGGACCGTCTCCAGGAGTTCCAGCCCGAGATCCCCTGAGGGCCGCGCCTCACGTACACCCGGACCCGCACCGCAGCCGGCTCCACACCCGCACCCTCCTCACACCAGCCGCCGGTCCAGAGCCACCCGCCAGGCCGGTGACGGCACCGGCCCGGCGGGTGGCCGTGGCCGGCTGCCGCCGCGGGTGAAGAACGCGGCCAGCGGAAGCACCGCGGCGCCCACGGTGACCGCGTCCGGGCCGAGCCGGCCCAGTTCGACGCCGACCCGTCCCGCCGGGAACCGCAGGGCCCGCGCGAGGGCGTGCTCGCGGACCTGGTCCAGGAACGCGCCCCCCAGCTGCAGCCCCGCCCAGCCGCCGATCAGCAGCCGCTCGGGCTGGAAGAGGTTGATCAGGTCGGAGAGGCCCGCGCCCAGGTACTCGACCGTCTCGTCAAGCACGGCGGCCGCCACCGGGTCGGGTGCGCGGCCGTCGGCGGGGCGGGCCGCGGCGAGCAGTTCGGTCAGCGCCGTCTCCTCGTCCGCGCCGGCCGAGGGGCCCCCTCCCGCCTCCCGCCACCGAGCCACCAGCGCCTCGGCGCCCGCGTACGCCTCCAGGCAGCCCCGGGCGCCGCACCGGCACCGGCGCCCGCCCACCCGTACCGTGAGGTGCCCCCACTCCACAGCCCGTCCCTGGGCCGCCTCCTCCGTGACGACGCACGCGCCGACGCCCGAGCCGAACAGGACCACCACGGCGTTGCGCGCTCCGCGCCCGGCGCCGAACCACATCTCGGCCTGTCCGAGCGTCTTCGCGCCGTTGTCGATGAAGTACGGCACCTCCGGCGGCAGTTGGCCGCACCCGGAGCGCCGGAGCAGCCGCTCCAGCGGCACCGCGTCCCAGCCGATCGTCTGCCCGTGGACGACCGCGCCCTCCGCCTCCTCGATGATGCCGGGCACGCCTATGCCCACGCCGAGCAGATCACCGGCGACCGGCCGGCCCGCGCCGAGCACCTCGGCGATGCCCTCGTGCACGTGGTCGAGGACAGCTTCGACGTCGTAGCCGCGGGGTCCCAACGCCCGCTCCGCCCGGGCGAGTTCGCGCATGCCGAGATCGAACAGCTCCACCCGGACCCGGGTCTCGCCGACGTCGACGCCGATGAGGCACCCGCTGTCCGGCCGTATCCGCAGCAGCCGGCGCGGCCGGCCCGCCTCGGAGCCGACGCTGCCCGCTTCCTCGACCAGGCCGTCGCCCAGCAGTTCGGAGACGACGTTGCTGACGGAGCCCGAACTCAGCCCGGTCGCCGGGACCAGCGCCTGCCGGCTCATCGGTCCATCGAAATACAACCGTTGCAGAACGGTGCCCCGGCTCTCCCGCCGCAGGTCACGCACCGTACGGCCGCCCAGCCCTGCCACCCGACCTCCCTGGTTCGCGCTCGAATCCGGCCCGCCGGACCGGATACCGCTGCCGGATCCCTTGACGAGCGTTTCTCTTGAGGTTTAACTCACATCCTAAATTAAGCCATGAGGGGCTTCGGAAGCCGAACGGGGTGTCGGCCTTCACGACCAGCCCCGAGGGGTATCGACTCCCGGAAAGGGACACCAGGAGCCATGCGCAGCATCCGAGCCGCGGCCGTAGGCGCCGTCACCATGTCTCTCGCCCTCGCGGCTACGGCCTGCGGAGGCGGTTCGTCGAGCGGCGGCGGGTCCAACGACTCGCCGAAGACGCTCACCTACTGGGCCTCCAACCAGGGCGCCAGCATCGCGGTCGACAAGAAGGTCCTGCAGCCCGAACTCGACAAGTTCCAGAAGCAGACCGGCATCAAGGTGAAGCTGGAGGTCGTGCCCTGGTCCGACCTGCTCAACCGCATCCTCACCGCCACCACCTCCGGTCAGGGCCCGGACGTGCTCAACATCGGCAACACCTGGAGCGCCTCGCTGCAGGCGACCGGCGCGCTGCTGCCCTGGGACGCGGAGAACTTCAACAAGATCGGCGGCAGGGACCGGTTCGTCGACTCCGCGCTCGGCTCGACCGGCGTCCAGGGCAAGGACCCGGCCGCGGTGCCCCTGTACTCGATGGCGTACGCCCTCTACTACAACAAGGAGATATTCGCCGACGCCGGCATCTCCAAGCCCCCGGCCACCTGGGACGAGCTGGTCGCCGACGGCAGGAAGATCAAGGCGAAGGGCAAGTCCGTGCTCGGCGCTGAGGGCGCCAACGTCTCTGAGAACATCCACCACGTCTTCGTCTTCGCCAAGCAGCACGGCGCCGACTTCTTCACCGCCGACGGCAAGCCCGACTTCACCAACCCCAAGGTGGTCGAGGCCGTCAAGCAGTACGTCGACCTGATGGCCAAGGACAAGGTCATCCCGACCGGTGACGCCGAGTACGCGCAGAACCAGTCCGTCAGCGACTTCGCCAAGGGCAAGCAGGCCATGCTGCTGTGGCAGTCCGCCGCCGCCAACCTCAAGTCGCAGGGCATGAGCGAGGACGCCTACGGCATCGCCCCGGTACCGGTGCAGTCCGGCACCCCCGGCACCGGCGCGCAGACCAACTCCATGGTCGCCGGCATCAACATGGCCGTCTTCAAGAACAGCCACAACCTCGACGGCGCGACGAAGTTCGTGAAGTTCATGACGAGCGACGACGAGCAGAAGATCCTCAACAAGGCCTACACCTCCATCCCGCCGGTCAAGGGGGCCCAGGCGGACGCGGCCTTCAACTCGCCCTCCAACGCGGTGCTCAAGACCACCCTCGGCACCAGCGCGGCGGCTCTGCCGCAGGTCGCCTCGGAGTCGCAGTTCGAGACGGCGGTCGGAACGGCCGTCAAGGACCTGTTCGCCGACGCCGCCGCCGGTCGCGCGGTGACCACCGGCTCCGTCAAGGCCAAGCTGGAGAAGGCCCAGCAGCAGATGCCGGCGGCGTGACCCGAGATGACCTCCACCGCTCTGAAGGAGCCGGTGAGCCGGACGTCCCCCGGTGCGGCGCGCGAACCCCGCCGCCGCACCGGGCGGATCCGCCGCATCGGACTGCCCTACCTGCTGCTCCTGCCCGCCCTGCTGCTCGAACTCCTCGTCCACCTGGTGCCGATGGTCATCGGCATCGTGATGAGCTTCAAGGAGCTCACCCAGTTCTACATCCGTGACTGGGGCAGCGCCCCCTGGTCCGGCCTCGGCAACTACCAGGTGTCGATCGACTTCGACGCGCCCGTCGGCGAGGCGCTGCTGCACTCGTTCTTCGTCACCATCGGCTTCACCCTGCTCTCGGTCGGGCTGTGCTGGCTGATCGGCACCGCCGCCGCGATCTTCATGCAGGACACGTTCCGCGGCCGCGGACTGCTGCGCGCCCTGTTCCTGGTGCCGTACGCGCTGCCCGTCTACGCGGCCGTCATCACCTGGGTGTTCATGTTCCAGCACGACAACGGCCTGGTGAACCACGTGCTGCACGACCAGCTCCACCTCACCGACAAGCCGTCGTTCTGGCTCATCGGCGACAACAGTTTCTACGCCCTGCTCACCGTCTCGGTGTGGAAGGGCTGGCCGTTCGCCTTCCTCATCGTGATGGCCGGCCTGCAGAACATCCCGAAGGAGCTGTACGAGGCGGCCGCGCTGGACGGCGCCGGGGTGTGGCAGCAGATCCGCCGCATCACCCTGCCGTCGCTGCGACCCGTCAACCAGGTGCTGGTCCTGGTGCTGTTCCTGTGGACGTTCAACGACTTCAACACGCCGTACGTGCTGTTCGGCAAGGCGGCCCCGGAGGCCGCCGACCTCATCTCCGTCCACATCTACCAGGCCTCGTTCGTCACCTGGAATTTCGGCGCCGGTTCCGCCATGTCGGTCCTGCTGCTGCTCTTCCTGCTGGTCGTGACCGGCGCCTACCTGCTGTTCACCTCACGCGGACGGAGGGCCGCCGATGTCTAGTCCCGGCACCGCGACACCCGGATCGCCCATGGCGCCGCCCCGTTCCTTCCTGTGGGCGCGGCGGATCTTCCTCACCCTGATCACCGGCTTCGTCCTGGTGCCGGTGTACGTGATGGTGTCCAGCTCGCTGAAACCGCTCGCCGACGTCACCGGCAAGTTCCGCTGGCTGCCCAGCGGGCTGACCATCCGCCCGTACATCGACATCTGGTCCACGGTCCCGCTCGCGAAGTACTTCGTGAACTCCCTGATCGTGGCCGGTGCGGCGACCGTCTGCTCGGTGGTCATCGCGGTGTTCGCGGCCTACGCGGTCAGCCGCTACGAGTTCCGGGGCAAGCGCGTCTTCACGGTCACCGTCCTGTCCACGCAGATGTTCCCCGGCATCCTCTTCCTGCTCCCGCTGTTCCTGATCTACGTCAACATCGGCAACGCCACCGGAATCGCCCTGTTCGGCTCCCGCGGCGGCCTGATCCTGACGTACCTCACCTTCTCCCTGCCGTTCTCCATCTGGATGCTGATCGGGTACTTCGACTCGGTGCCGCGCGACCTGGACGAGGCCGCGCTGGTGGACGGCTGCGGCCCGCTGAAGGCACTGCTCAGGATCGTGGTGCCGGCGGCCATCCCCGGCATCGTCGCGGTCGCCGTGTACGCGTTCATGACCGCGTGGGGAGAGGTCCTCTTCGCGTCCGTCATGACCAACGACGCCACTCGCACGCTCGCCGTCGGTCTCCAGGGCTACTCCACCCTCAACGACGTCTACTGGAACCAGATCATGGCCGCCTCGCTGGTCGTCAGCGTGCCCGTGGTGGCCGGCTTCCTGCTCCTGCAGCGCTATCTCGTCACCGGTCTGACGGCCGGCGCCGTCAAATGACCAGCTTCCCGTACCACGAAGGGACTTCCGTGTCCGAACGCATCGACCTCGCCGCACTCCCGCACGACTTCCTGTGGGGCACGGCCACAGCGGCCTACCAGATAGAGGGGGCCGTTGCCGAGGACGGCCGTTCGCCCTCCATCTGGGACACCTTCTCGCACACCCCCGGGAAGATCGCGAACGACGACAACGGCGACGTCGCGTGCGACCACTACCACCGCTGGCGCGAGGACATCGATCTGATGCGCCAACTCGGCACCAACGCCTACCGGTTGTCCGTCGCCTGGCCGCGGGTGGTCCCCGGCGGCTCCGGAGCGGTGAACGCCACGGGCCTCGCCTTCTACGACGAGCTGGTGGACGGCCTGCTGGAAGCGGGCATCACCCCGGCCGTCACCCTCTACCACTGGGACCTGCCCCAGGCGCTCCAGGACCGCGGCGGCTGGCCGGAACGCGCCACCGCCCTGGCATTCGCCGAGTACGCGTCGGCCGTCGCCGAACGCCTCGGTGACCGCGTCAAGCTCTGGGCCACCCTCAACGAGCCCTCCTGCTCGGCCTGGATCGGACACCTGGAGGGCACCATGGCCCCCGGCTGGACCGACCTGACCGCTGCCGTCCGCGCCTCCTACCACCTGCTCCTCGGCCACGGCCTCGCCACCCACGCGATCCGCGCCGCCGTCCCCGACGCACAGGTCGGCATCGTCAACAACCTCTCCACCGTCTTCCCCGCCACCGACCGCCCCGAGGACCTGGCGGCCGCCCGCCGCCACGACGGCCACGTCAACCGCTGGTGGCTCGACCCGGTGCACGGCCGCGGTTTCCCCGCCGACATGGTCGAGACGTACGGCGTCGAACTCCCCGAGCAGCCGGGCGACATGGAGACCATCGCGGCTCCGCTGGACTGGCTGGGCCTGAACTACTACTTCCCGGCCTACGTCGCCGACGACCCCGACGGTCCCGCGCCACACGTCCGTTCGGTCCGCCGCCCCGACGTCCCGCGCACCGGCATGGACTGGGAGATCGACGCGAGCGGCATCGAGACCCTGCTGCTGCGCCTCACCGAGGAGTACGGCGCCCGGAAGATCCACGTCACCGAGAACGGCTCGGCCTACCCGGATCTGGTCCGCCCCGACGGCACCGTGGACGACCCGGAGCGCCAGGAGTACCTGGAGGGGCACCTCGCCGCCTGCGCCTCCGCCGCCCGCAAGGGCGCCCCGCTGGCCGGCTACTTCGCCTGGTCGCTGCTGGACAACTTCGAGTGGGCGTACGGCTACGACAAGCGCTTCGGCCTGGTCCACGTCGACTACCGCACCCAGGTGCGCACGATCAAGGGCAGCGGACACCGGTACGCCGACATCGTCCGCGTCCACCGCGGCCAGAGCCGCCGGGCCGCCTGAGGCCGTCCGTCACGCCGGGCCGGTTCAGGCCCCCTCGATGCGCCGGGCCGCCTGAGTCCGGCCCGGACGACCGGTGGGCGCGGGGGCGGGAGCCCGCGCCCACCGGTTCCGCGCCACCCGTTCCCCAGACTGTCATGCACGCGTCATAGCTCGCATCGCCGGATCCCCACCCCCGCCGAGGAGAGCCGCATGCCATCCCGAATCCCGCGCACCCTGCTCGCCGCCGCCCTGTCCACCGTGGCCTGACCTCCAGCAGCCGAGGTGGACTGGGTGCGGGTGGAGCAGAAGGGGTGACACCGGCCACACCCCGGGGCGGGCAGCCGGGCCGCTCACCGGTCGCCCGCCCCGGGCCCGGGCCCCGGGGGGTGCGGCCGTGCCCGCGTCCGGCGACGGGTGGCCTTCAGCACAATTTGCCCGATAACGGTGGGTGAATGTGTATAAGTGGATCGACGGGCGGTTGTGCCCCCTGGGTAACCCGTCCCGGACAATCCGAGATCAACGGCATGGGAGAAGAGTTTGACCCCGGTACGAATACGACGCACCAGGCTGGTGGCTGCGGCCGGCGTACTCGGCGGTGTGCTCGCAGTGACGGCTCTGGGCGGCACCAGCCACGCCGCCACCGGCGGCAACGGCGCCGGTGACCAGCAGCAGACCCAGACCCCGGTGGCTTCGGCGACCCCGGCCGCTCCGGACACTTCCGCGGCCCCGGGGGCGTCCGCGCCCTCGGCGGCCCCGACCGCCACCCAGGACGTCTCCGACGCCCGAATCAAGATCACGCCCGGGCAGGGCGCCCACAACGTAGGGATCGACGACCCCGTCAGGGTGACCGTCAGTGACGGCAAGCTCACCAAGGTGACCATGACCGCCGTCGCGACCGGTGCCGAGGTCCGGGGCACCCTGTCCGCGGACGGCACGTCCTGGAAGCCGGACGGCCCGCTGAAGCGGGCGACCAGGTACCAGGTCGCCGCGGAGGCCAAGGACGCAGGGGGCCGCTCGGCCGCCGAGAACGCCACGATCGCCACGGTGTCCCCGGCCAACGACTTCATCGGTCACGTCTCTCCCCTGAACGGCTCGACCGTCGGCGTGGGCATGCCGGTGTCGGTCACCTTCAACAAGGCGGTCACCGACAAGGCCGCCGTGCAATCGGAGATCCAGGTCAGCTCCAGCAGCGGCCAGCAGGTCGTCGGCCACTGGCTCAACGACGGCCGTCTCGACTTCCGCCCCGAGACGTACTGGAAGCCCGGCTCGACCGTCACCGTCGACATGAACGTCGGCGGCGTCCACAAGGCGGTCACGTTCAAGATCGGCCGGAGCCAGATCAGCACGGTCGACGCGAAGACGAAGCAGATGACCGTCGTGCGGAACGGCAAGAAGATCAAGACCGTCCCGATCTCTTCCGGCAGCCCCGAGCACCCGACGTACAACGGCCAGATGGTCATCTCCGAGAAGTTCCGGCACATCCGCATGAACGCCGCGAGCGTCAACCTCACGGAGAAGGACGGCAAGCCCTCGTACGACATCGCCGCCGTGCCGCACGCCATGCGCCTGTCCGACTCGGGCACGTTCATCCACGGCAACTACTGGGGTGCCGACTCGGTCTTCGGCAAGGTCAACACCAGCCACGGCTGTGTGGGCCTGAAGGACGTCAGGGGCGGCGGTGACAGCACCAAGCCCGCCGCCTGGTTCTTCGACCACTCGCTGATCGGCGACGTCGTGATCGTCAAGAACTCCGACGACAAGACCAAGCTGGCGCCGGACAACGGCCTCAGCGACTGGAACGTGCCGTGGAGCGAGTGGGTCGCGGGCGGCGCGGCCAACTGACCGCCGGACCCGATTCCGCGCCCGTGAGGGTGCGTCCTCTCCGCCAGGCGGCGGTCGACACCAAGTCGGCCGCCGCCTGGCGCTTTCAGGGCACCCGAGGGGCCCTGCCTCCAGGTGTCCGCCTTTCGTCCCCGGCCGCATCAACGCCGCGGAGAAGACCCTTACGGACTGCGAGGTGCATCCGAACCACATCGCGGACGCGATCCGGAGCAACCCCAACTACCACGGTGAACCGGTGCGCCTCATCTCCTGCTACTCCGGCGCCGACGCGAGACCGCCCGAGATGCCCCTGGCGCAGTCCGTCGCCAACGAGCTCGGTGTGCCCGTGACGGCCCCCACGAGCAAGGTGGGAACGTCCCCCCAGCTCGGCCTCAACCAGGCCCTATCGGCAACACTGGCTGCTGGCGCACCCACCTGCCCATGGCCCACCAGGGCAGGCTCACAGGAGTGGAAATGACCAAGCGAGCGGGCTTCTACCGGGAGATCGGCGGTCGGGCCACCACGGCGGACGATGCGCCGTCGCTGCGAAACGCCGTACAGGACAGTGGGCCCTGGGACGAGGACCGTGTCCTCGCCTACCTGGGATCGGCCCTGGAGATCTACTCCACGATGGGCGCCGAGCGCGACGTTCTCACTGGCGAAGAGTGGATCGTGGGCTCCGGATCCCTGATGACGGACGGCACCTGGCTCTGGCCCGTCGATCTTACGCACTACGTACGGCGTCACCACGCTGCCCTGCCGCATGAATTCCTGGAGCACATCCGGACCAACAACTACACGGTGCCTGTCGTGCCCGACGAACGGGCCAGGCACATTTTCCAGGAGGAGTTCCCGGACCACGCCCCCGCCGGGGCCCCGTCCAAGGTTGCGGGCTTCTTCACTTGGTACGTGCCGAAACTGGACAGCGCGCATGCCCATCGACTGGTTACGCATCTGGAGGACGCCGGGCTCCCCGCCGTGCACCCGCTGACCAATGCTCTCTTCGGGTTCCGTGAGACGCCGGTCGGAAACCGTGAGCCGCTGATGGGCGATGGCGAAGCCCTGGCCGCTGCCTTGGCCGACGATCGGTACCCCAAGTGCGAGTTCACCTGCTGGAAGGGTTGCGACCAGTCTCTGAGCGGCATCGTGCGACGTACGGACGAGACGACGCAGAGCATCACGCTGCGCCTCACAGACGTCCCCGTGTCGGACCGCGAAGAGGCGGTCGCGGCACTGGTGCGCACGCTCGATCAGGATGCGGCCTTCTGCCGCGGGTTCGTCATCGACCGAGCCGGCGTTTCGGCTTCCCACGACTGGGACCGCATCCTCGTCGGCGACGGAGGGAACTTCACCGTGTGGCCCGACACCGTCGGCATCCTCCGGGATCGCGTGGGTGACCACCCTGAGCTGGCCGACAGCAAGCCGACTGCATACGGCCCACTCGATGTCTTCCACCGCGTGTGAACCTTCGACCGCCCTACCGTCCCCGGCACTGGTCCGACGGTCATGATCGGGATTCCGGCCATTCAGGGTACGGAAGGCGCGCTGACGACGCCCGCTCGCGGTGTCTCCGGCCCCTGGCGTGGAAACACCCCAGAGCGGGGTCCCCGTCACCTGCGGTCCTCTGCCGCCGGGCGGCAGCCTCACAGGCCTCAGCGGCGACTACGGCCCACTGTTCCCAGTGAGAGGTCGGCACCGCTCCGGCTGCTTTTGCGAGGTATCTACGGCCGGAGCGAGGAGCCGATGTCATCCACGTGGACATAGTGGTCCGACTCGCGGACACGGACGGAGGGGGCAGCCCGGTGGAGGCCGCCCCCGGGCTGGTTCATGCGTTGTGCTTGGTGTGGTCCAGCACCTTCATACCGGCGCCGAAGACGCTGATGAGGACCAGGCCGCTGCTCCCGAGGATGCCGCGAGGGGTATCACCGAGAGCCATCATGACAAGGGCGGCGCCCAGGGAAGCCACAAGGGAGACGAGGATGACGATGGTGATGCTGTACACCGAGCGGTTGGGCACCTGCGGAGCAGGGTTGGTCGACAATCTTCCTCCATTGACTCATCAACATGCTCGCCGGACGCGGGCATGACTCGCCGATGCGAGAGCTTCCCAGTGACGTGGGGCAGGCCGAAGCTCTGCAGTCGACTGGCCGCGATCAGATCGCGTGAGGCGAGAACGCCAATGGAGTGCCTGAATCAACAGGACTTGCTGAACTTCCAAAACCTTACTTGACCATCAACTGATGTGCAATCGGCTGGTGTTCGTGGAAGCCGCGGTCCGCTGATGCGCGTGAGGAAGACGTGGCATTTCCGTGCTCCTGGCTCTCGGTTGGCCTCACTGGACCGACGAGGTGCGTGCGGCCGACGTCTGGAGGGCGCACCGGCAGCGTCTTCAGTGGGCACACCGAGCCCTCCCCGCACAGCGTGTGGCACCGTCCGATCGGAGTCACGGAAACCAGGAAGGGGCCGAACCGGCCAAGGCTTCCGACACTGCGGCGCGTGAGGTCTTTGATCGGATGGCCGACGAGTTCCGTGCCGCCCGCGAGGCCGGTGATCTCGGGCGGGCGAAGCAGGTCCGCAGTGACATGGGACCCGTCTACGCCTGGCGTCTTTCCCCCACCCGGAGACCGCGAGGCGGTCACTGGCCTGATGCGTGACTGCAAGCAATGAGTGCGAGACCAGGAGCCGAAGCCTGCCGTCGATCCCTCGCTCCAGGCCGTACGGGCCATCATCCAGGACCTCGGAACGCGCAGGCGTGCGCTGACCACGACCGAACTCGCTTCCGCTCTCGAGAAGATTGACCGACTCCGTCGCCGCCGCTCCAAAAGCCTGCCGAAGTCGGAAAGAGGCCGAGCGTCTGAACAACTGCCCATGGACGCGCTTCGTCCTCTCGCCGCCCGGGTACGCGCGGTTCTCCATGACGTGACACGTGCCGGAACCGCGGTCACTTGGGGAGACTTGAGCCGTCGACTGGACGGGGAACTGCCCCGACTTCATCCGGACGACCAGCGAGAGATCCTGCTGTTGGTCGACGGTGGTACACCTGCGAACGAGCCGTTGCTGTCCGCGCTGGTCGCCGGTGCCGATCTGTCACCGCAAGGCCTCTACCGGCACATCCGCAGATGAGAAAGCTCCTCATTTCCTGCCCGCCTCTGGCGAACGGTTCACTGTGTGGATGTGGGCTGATCGGCGCCACGTACGCGGGGGGTTGTCGTTTTCGGCCATTGGTCTCGGGAGTCGAACGCACCATCGACTCCTGCAGCTCGTCGACGTGACGTGGTTCTATCTACTTCGCGCCGTTTGGGTCACTGAACCGGAGAGGCTGATTCTCGTCCGCATGTGAACGGAATCGACGGGAACCGTGTCGATCTTTGCCTGTTTTCTCTGACAACTTGTGCAGGTCCGGTGGCCGTTGGGGCTGTCGGCGCTTGTCTTCTTGTGGGGGAAAGCCATGCGCACACGTGCCCTCGGCACGTCTCTTCGTCATGCCCGGAAGAGATCAGGATCGGCCGCAGCGGTGGCAGCGGTGACGGTGGCGGCCCTGGCGGCGGCCGTGCTGCCGGCCTCGACCGCGAGTGCCGCCGACGGGAAACCGGTGTCGAAGTGGGGCAAGAGCAGCCCCGACTTCACGATGCCGCCGGTCAAGGTCGGCCCGAACCGGCCGGTGAAGTCGGAGCCGACGGAGAGCCCGACCGGTGCCGCGTACGACTCGTGGCTGCGCGAGCAGCGCGCCCACGCCAAGGGTCCCGCTTCGAGCCGCAAGAAGCACGCCGGTGTCGCCTCGGAGGCGTCACTGGTGGTCTTCGTCCCGGAGGGGCAGGGCGCTGTTCCCTGGCACCGCTCCACCGGCTTCGCCATCACCGACTCCCTTAACGCGAAGATCGACTACTCCACCGGCAACCTGATGCTGACGGCGACGGACTTCGACATCGCCGGTGTCGGACAGAGCCTGCGACTGGCGCGGACGTACAACTCGCTGGACGCCCCGTGGGGCCGGGTCTCGCAGCGCTGGTGGCAGCAGTACGAGCGTTACCTGTCCTTCTTCAGCAACGAGGTGGTCTTCTACGACGCCTCCGGTGCCACTGTCCGCTTCACCAAGAACAGCGACGGCACCTTCACCACCCCGAAGGGCTACTCGGAGGACCTGAAGAAGAACTCCGACGGCACCTACACGCTGTCGAAGTGGAAGTCGGGGTCGAAGGAGACGTACGACGCGAACGGCTCCCTGATCAAGGTCACCGACCGCAACCACGGCAGCATCACCGTCGCCCAGCACGACGAGAGCGGCGAGAACAAGGGATTCAAGCTCACCGAGACGCGCTCGGGCCGCTGGATCGACCTCGTAGCGACCAGCGCCTCGCAGTGGCAGGCCAAGGACAACACCGGCCGCACCGCCGTCTACAACCTCGACTCGAGCGGCAACCTGGCCACCACCACGGACACCGAGGGCAAGACCGTCACCTTCGGCTACGACGACTCGGGCCGCGTCGAGAAGATCACCACCGCCGAGGGCCGCGTCACCGTCTTCACCTACGACGACGCCAACCGCGTCACCTCGATGCTGCGCGCCACCGGCTTCAACGCCTCCGGCAGCACGGGTCCGACCTGGACGTACACCTACAGCGCCACCTCCCCGACGGCCGCCGGCACGACCACGGCCAAGGACCCGGAACTGCACGCGACGAAGTACGACCACGACGGCGACGGCCAGGTCACCGACGTGACCGACGCGCTGGGCCACAAGCGGGCGACGAAGTTCGACGCCAACCACAACATCGACACCGCCACGGACGCGATGGGCTCGGGCACCACCCCGGGCAAGGTCACCGACTACGGCTTCAACTCCCGCAACAATCTCGAGACCGTCGCCATGCCGACCGGCGGCAAGACGGTGAACTCCTGGCAGACCATCGCCGGTGGTGACGTCCCGAAGGACTCCACCAACGCCGACGGCGAGAAGACGAGCTTCACCTACGACACGGTCGGCAACACGACCTCGGTGGCCCAGACCGGCACCGGCGGCGGCAGCGTCTCCTACGACTACAACCCCGCCACGCCCAACTGCGGCGGCTTCGAGGGCCAGCGCTGCGCGCAGAAGACGAAGATGACGTCGACGAAGACGGTCACCACCGACTTCCACTACGACGCCAAGGGCAACCTCGACTGGGCCAAGCCCCCGGCTCCGCTGGACAAGACGACCTACACCTACGACGCCCTCGGCCGCACCGAGACGATGACCGACGCGCGCGGCATCAAGAGCGTGTACGTCTACGACAACCGCGACCGCATCAAGACCGTCTCCTCCACCAACGACACGGTCCGCTACTGGTACGACGGCGACGGCAACCTGACCCAGCGCTCGGACGGCACGGGGACGGTGAAGTACGACTTCGACCCGCTGCAGCGCGAGACGGTCCGCCACCTCCAGGACGGCTCCCAGACCCTGCTCGCCTACACGGCGGCCGGCAACGTGGACTACTACCAGGACCCGGCAGGGACGATCGACTACACCTGGAACGAGGTCAACAAGCTCACCGAGCTGAAGGACCCGCAGGGCGCGGTGACCAAGTACGCGTACAACAACAACGACGTCCGCACCTCCACCACCTACCCCGGCGGCACGGTGCAGAAGGTCGACGTCGACGACTCCAGCCGCCCGAAGTCCATCAAGGTGACCTCCGACCAGGGCACCCTGGTCGACCTCGGCTACACCTACGGCTACGGCACCAACGCCGCCACCGACGGCAGCAAGATCCGCACCAGCACGGACAACGTCACCGGCCTGAAGCGCACCTACTCCTACGACGGCGCGGGCCGCTTCTCCTACGCCGAGGAGGAGAAGAACGGCACGATCGCCGACTCCTGGCAGTACTGCTACGACCTGGCCGGCAACCTCACCTCCCAGGGCACCGACCAGGGCTGCCCGCGCGGCACCACCTACACCTACAACGACGCCCAGGAGCTCACCGCCAAGTCCAGCACCAGCGGAAGCTGGTCCTACGACGCCATCGGCAACGAGACCGCCGGCGCCTCCACCGACGACTACACCCGCACCGGGGAGACCTGGACCGACTACTCCCAGATGTCCTCGATCACGGTGAACGGCAAGGCGTACGCCGGGCAGTACGGCTCCACCGACCAGAGCGAGCGCATCCGCCTGGGTGACACCTACTTCCACAACGGTCCGCTGGGCCTGTCCGCCAAGTCGACCGCCGGTGTGGACATGGGCTTCAACCGCGAACCCGGGGGCACGCTGAACTCCATGACCACCGGGGGCAAGAGCTACTACTACCTCACCGACGCCATCGGATCGGTGATCGGTCTGGTGGACGTGGACGGCAACAAGGTCGACACCTACACCTACAGCCCCCGCGGAGTGCGCATCCTGGCCCAGTCCTCCGAACCGGTCGCCCAGCCCTACCGCTTCGCCGGCAACTACCAGGACCCCACAGGCCTCTACCACCTCCAGGCCCGCTACTACGACGCCAACGTCGGCCGCTTCACCCAGCCCGACCCCTCGGGCCAGGAACAGAACCCCTACCTCTACGCCGAGGGCGACCCCGTCAACCGCATCGACCCCTCTGGGCTCCTCGACTGGGGCAAGTACGGGATGGAGTGCGTCAAGGGCGGTGCTCAATCGACGCTCATCGGTCTGGCCACCGGCGTGACGGAGACAGGTGTGGGAGCTCTGGCCGCATTCGGCGAGGGGTGCGCGCAGAACGTGGCGGTGGAGGCAGTCGGTGACTACGTCGACCAGAACGCGGGAGAGGCGTTGAACTGGCTGGGCGACGCGAAGGACTTGAAGGATCTCACCAAGGCCGGCCTGAAGGCCTTGTGACAGCCGAAGTCCGGGACGGCTCGTCGAGCCGTCCCGGACGTGACCGTAGGAGACTGGATGAACAGCGTGAACTCTGTGGAAATGGCTCGCGGCGCGCTGGCGGGGGCCCTTCCGACATGGCTTCTCGTGGTGATCGTCGTGCTGCTTCTGGCGGTGGTCGTCGTGCGCCTGCGCAGTAAATGACAATGGCGCGCCAACGCCTGGGACGTGAAGAGAGCCGCTGTGACGACCAGAATAGGTCGACGTTGCGAGTGGCTGCTTCCGAGGCCGTGGTGCGCCACGGCCCGACCCCTCAGGCCAGGAGAGGCGAACCCCTGCCTTCACACCTCTCAGGTGATGGACACCGTCGACAAGGGGGGTGCCTATGTCTCCGACGAAGGAGCTCTCGTGCGGCGTTCCGCTGAAACGTCACTGGCCTACAAGGGCCTTGACGGTGTTCCTCTCTGGCTCCTGTTCGGGATCGCCATTGTGGCTCTCATCGTCTTCGGAGTCGTGCAGGCTCGCAGGAGGAAGTAGAAGGTGAGGGATGAGCAGTGGGCGGAGCCTTCCCAGGTCTCCGCCCACTGCTCATCGATCGGTGTACGCCAGTCCTGTGGCCCTGTCTGTATGGCGAACGGTGACTCCAGCGGCAGCGGCGGGCTCACCCCTGGTGGCCAGGAATCTTGCCCATGATCGTGGAATTTCTCGCAGCCACAGGTCTTGTCGCGGTCGAATGGCAAGAAGCAGGAGGCATCGGCGTGCACAGACTTCTCCTACTGGCCGACAACCGGCCTGACGGGCCTTCCTGGTCCCCCTATCTGGCCGTCGGCCTGTGGGTCCTTTTCGGGCTCGTCGCGCTCGGCCTCTACACCCGGGACCGGCGACGGCGACGCGGCAGGTAGCGCCGGGCGGCGCGCCGATCCCGCTGGGCATGACGCTCGACGGGCGCTGGCCGCCGTGCCCGGCTGGGGCGAGTCCCGCGCGCTCCGCCACCGGTTCCCTCCCGACGAGAATCCTTCATAGCCTTCGATGCGCCCCGGCGCGCGCCTCGACTTTCCACCTCGCCGACCGGCTGAGGCTTGCGACACCTTCACGGCCGCCCACACCAATCTGCCGGGCTCGTGGCGGCGGTCGGTGACGCCCAGTTGTCGACCGGAGCGGTAACGAGGAGCAGCTAGTGATCGGACTCCGCATCGGGGTGGCAGGGTGTTCGGACACCCTCGATCGGCCCGCGCATTCCTACTCCGGCGGCGTAGGCGTCTCGGCGTTGCGGTACATCGCCTGTACGTCCAGTTCGAGTTGTACGGTCGGGCCGACGACCGCGATGCCGCGGGCCAGCATGGAGCGCCAGTTGAGGGTGAAGTCCTCGCGGTGCAGCTCCGCCTTCGCCAGGGCCGCGCAGCGCAGCTCCTGTTCGTAGCCGCCGTTCACCGTGCCGAGGTACGTCGTGTCCAGGCCCACCGAACGGCTGGTGCCGTGCATGGTGAGCGTGCCGTTCAGGGTCCAGCGGGAGCCGCCGCGGTAGACGAAGCGGTTGCTGGTGAAGTCGATGTACGGGTAGCGCTCGACGTCCAGGAAGTCGGCCGAACGCAGGTGGTTGTCGCGGGTCTTGTTGCCCGTGGCGATGCTGGATGCGTCGATGCGCACCGAGACCTGGGAGTCGGTCACGTCCGGGGTGACGCGGATGCCGCCGGTGAAGCGGGTGAAGCGGCCGTGGACGTGGGCCATTCCGACGTGCTTGGCGATGAACCGGATCGCGGTGTGCGGCGGATCGAACAACCAGGTGCCGGCCGGGGGGAGTTCCAGCTGACGGGCCGGAAGGAGCGCGACGCGGGCCGGGGGGAGCACGGCGCCGGCGGCTATGTCGACGTTGCTGCGGGCCGGAGTGAGGCCTTCCGCCGAGGTCATCACGCTGTAGGCGCCGGGTGGCAGTGCCGCCATGAACAAGCCGTACGGGTCCGTGGTGCCGCGCGCAACGACGCGGTGGCTGTCCAGCGCGGTCACCGTGACTTCGGCGCCGGGCATCGGCTGCCCCATGGGATCGACGACCTCGCAGCCGTACGCGCCCGCGCCGGCCGGCAGTGGCACCGCCAGGCCCGGCGCGGTGCCGGAAGCGTCGTGGGAACGCCGACGCCGGAGCAGTCCGAGGGCCATGCTGTTCACCTTTCCTCGTACGTGTCGCCACCGCGGGACCCCGTAACTGCGTCGTGTTCCGCGGTTGCCCATGCACGCCTGAAGCTGGTTGCAGGCGCGATGATGTCAACTGTTCAACGATCATAGGAGGACGGTTGGGGCGGGTTGTCGCCGTCGGTGAGCCGGACCGAGGGTGTGTGCCGTGCTGAATCGCCGTGGAACGCCGTGATCACGGGCTGCGCGGGCGTGGCCGACTGCCGTTACTTTGCATCAGTGCTGTGGCGAAGGACACCTCGAACGACGCCCTTGTTCACGGGTGCCTCGCGGATCCGTCACGAGGGCCACACGCGCCGCGGCCGTCCGCCCCGACGGCGCGCCGGGCCGCCGGGCGAACCGGCGGGCCAGCGTAGGAGCCGCTGCGCTTGGTGCAGTTCGGGCCCTGCACGTGCTTGGTCTCCACCAGGCAGCCGTCGACAGGGCGTATGCCCGGCGGGCCGCGTACGCGAGGGCAGGCGGGAAGCGACCCCCAGGCACCGGGGCACGGCATGGGCACGCCCCGGTACGGAATCGATAACGTCCACCCGCCTCTCCGCAACCGTTGCGCGCCCCGTGTTGTCTGAAGGCAGGCGCCGCCCGGGACGCCCCTGCCATGTGCCGCGTCGACATTCCGGATGTGCAAAAGGCTGACGGAAGCGTGGAGGAATCCTGCTCCTCCCGCTTGCTCGGACGCGGGGAAGGGAACGGACCGGTTTTCTCACCCGGGTCGGAGGCTGGTTGACTTCTCGCACGCGGACCGCTGAGAGGGGAGCCTCCGGCCTGCCGGTTCGTGCACTGGAACACCGCTGGGCTCACCGAGGGACGTGGACGTGGAGCAGTTCGCTGCGGGCAGGGTTCTGCGCGGCAGGTACCGGTTGGACGGGGTCCTGGGCAGAGGTGCGATGGGGCACGTCTGGCAGGGGACGGACGTGTATCTGGAGCGTCCTGTCGCGGTGAAGACCGTCGCGGCGGATCTCCTGGCCCTGCCGGACTGGCGCCCCACCGCCCTGGCACGCTTCGAGAGGGAAGCCAAAGCCGCCGCTCGGCTGGATCACGCCAACATCACCACCGTGTACGACGCGGCCGTCACCGAAGACGTCTGCTGCCTGGTGATGCAACTCGTCGACGGGACGACGCTCGACAACGTCGTCGACGGCTCCGACGACGGGCGCCTGACCGTGCCGGCCGCGGTCTCCGTGGCCGCGCAACTGTGTTCCGGTCTCTCCGCCGCGCACGCCGCCGGCCTGGTGCACCGCGACCTCAAGCCCCAGAACGTCATGGTGTCCACCAGCGGTCTGGTGAAGATTCTCGACTTCGGACTCGTGAAGGTCCTGTCCGACACCGACCCGCGGCTCACCATGACGGGCGAGACACTCGGCAACGTGTCCTACGCCTCGCCGGAGCTGCTGGCCGGCGACAGCCCCCTGAACGACAGCAGCGATCTGTACGCGGTGGGGTGTCTGCTGCACTACATGCTCACCGGCCGGCCGCCCTTCTACGGCAGGGTCCCCGCCGAGCTGGTGACCCAGCACCTCACCGCGCCTCCTCCCCGCCTGGCCGACCGCGGTGTCGAGGCCCCGGCCGCGCTGCAGGACCTGCTGCACGCACTGCTGGCCAAGCGGTGCGAGGATCGTCCCGGTGGTGCGGCGGAGGTCTACACGGCCCTCGCCGCGCACCTGCCGGTACCCGATCCCGCGCTGGCGACCAGGAGGATGCCGCCGGAGGATCCCCGGCGGCCGTTCCTGGTGCCCCAAGGGCCGATCATGCCGCGTTAGCCGAAACGAGTCCCGGCACGATCACCGCGCCGGTCACGCCGCGACCGGCGGCCGGACCCTGATCAGCTCCGCGAGGAATGGGCTGGGCTCTCCGTGCCAGAAGATGTCCAGGCTGTCCCGGGCGCGCGTGGCCGCCACGAAGAGCAGGGACCGAGCGCGCTGCATCTCCGTCCGGTACCGCGCCGGGTCCGTGGTGCGCCGCTGCTGGACGCTCGCACGCGGCACCAGCCCGTCGGCCACACCCGCGATGATCATGCGCTGGTACTCGAGCCCCTTGAAGCGGAACATCGTGCCGATGTGGACGCCGCTGTCGCCACGGGGCCCGTCCGGGCCGATCTCCAAGGCGCGGATACCGTGCTGGGCCAGTGTGTACGCGGCTTCGCTCGCCATCTGGTTGGTCGGTACGGCGATGGCGATCTGCTCGTGCGGCACCTGGCCCCAGGACTCGATCAGCGCGGTGATCGCCTCGCGCTCGTCCTGCCAGTCGCTCAGCCGGTGCAGGTCCGGGAGGGCGCCGCTGAGGACCGAACGGTACCCGGCCAGTTTCTCCGTGCTGCCGTCGAGGTCGTCGTACGTCTCGTCGCCGAGCACGTTCAGTGCGGAGCGCAGGATCTGCCGGGTGGTGCGGTAGCTCAGCGACAGCTTCGACGACCGGCCGCGGATGTTGATGCCGAGGCTGCCGAGGGTCACCTGGTTCTTGTAGATGCGCTGGTGGGTGTCGCCGACCAGGAAGAGGTCGTTGCGGTCCGGAGCGGTCATCGCGCGCAGCATCTTCCAGTGCGCAGGCCTCAGGTCCTGGGCCTCGTCGACCACGATGTGCCGGTACCGGTAGCGCAGCCAGCCTCCCGAGCCGTCGGCGACGTGGATGTTGTCGAGGCCGCCCGCCTCCTCACGCCGCCGGTCGATGGCCTGGATGCGCCGGGCGCGTTCCACCTCGAGTTGCGCCGCGCGCTCCGCGACCTGGTCCCACGTCTGCACTCCGAGCCGGTCCAGGCGCTGGGTGAACCGCTCGGTGAGCTGCCAGATCTCCGCGCGCTCGGCACGGCTCACGGTGCGTCCGCGTCCGGCACGGCGGGCACGGAAGTAGTCCGTGCGGGAGGTGACGGCCTGGCCGAGGATCACCTGCGTCCACTCGTCGTTCAGGAACTCCGCGTCCCAGCCGTCCTGACCGAGCTCGTCCAGGAGCGAGCGCCATTCGCGGACCGCCTGCGCCTCGTCGACGATCCGCTTGCGGTTGCCGGGCTCCGCCTCCCGCACGGTCCGCAGCGCGAGCTGGTCGACATGGCTGATCTCGACGCGCGAGAGCAGCGCCTCACCGCCCAGGGCGAGCAGCCGAGACCGCAGGTCCGCCGCGAGGTTCTTGTTGTACGTGGTCAGCAGCACTGGCTTGTTCCGGCCGGCCGGTAGCCGCTCCACCAGGTGCTTGACCCGGTGCAGCGCCACGATGGTCTTCCCGGTGCCGGGCCCGCCGCCCACGCGGGCCGGACCGCTGTAGTCCCGCGTGACCAGCCTGGCCTGGGTGGGGTGCAGGAACACCTTCCAGCGCCCGAAGTCCTCGCCCTCCAGCGCCTCGCGCAACGCGTCGTCGGTCGTGGTGACGATGGTGGCGGGACGTTCCACGGCAGTCTGGAAGTCCTCGACGTCCACCGGCTCCGGGGCCGCGACGGGAGCGGTGACCTGCTCCAGGACGTCGTCGTACTCCTTGCCGTCGTACAGCGCCAGCAGCACCTCGCCGGTCAGCTGCGGCGCGTACTCGACGAGCCCGAGAAGCTGGTCCTCCGTGGTCAGCGCGGCGACCACCGGGATCAGGGACGGGGCCACACCCAGGTCGGTGAGCTGCTGCTCCGACCACTTCGCGAAGAGCGGTTCGGGCGCGGCCGGCCCGGTGGGAGGCGCGGGTTCGGCGGGTACGGCGGGCTCGGTGGGTGCGGCGGTCCGCGGGGCCGCGGGACTGAGCACCTCCTGCTGCACGACCTGGAGGTCCACGTACTCGATGCCGCCGGTGATGCGGTTGACCGAGTAGGTGAGCCGGTCCAGGTGCGCGTACACGTCCTTGCGGTGCTTGACCGAGACGATCAGCCAGTCGTCGTCGGCCAGGCGCAGCAGCAGCGCCCGGTACTCGTCGTTGACGCGTGCCGAGTACAGCTTGTCGTGGCCCTGCAACTGCTTGAGCCGCAGGCCCGCGGAGTCGGGGTTGGTCTTGAACTTGTGCTGGAAGTCGTAGATCGCTCCCTTGACCGGGCGGGGAAGCTTCAGGATCTCCCGGTCCGCCTTGTCGAGCAGGCGCAGCGTCGCGTTCTTGCCGGTCACGGCTGTTCGTTCTCCCCGGTGTCCGTGGTGGTGCCGTCTGGCTGGTTACGACCTTCGCGGTCGCCGGATGGTTGTGCGCCGTCGAGGCGGCGCAGGATGTCGTCGACGGTCCAGTCGGCGGCGGGCCGCACCTGCCAGCCGGCCGCGGCGAACGCACGGTCGCGGTCGACGGCCTCCGGATCCTCGTCCTCGCCCTCCGGTGGGCGCGGGGCGAGGACGACGCCGACGCGTGCGCCGGGCCAGGCCAGCTCGGCCAGCCAGCCGTTCTCGTCGAGTTCGTAGCCGTCCTCGGGAACCGGGGCGCCCTGGGCGGCGAGGGCCTCGGCTAGCGCGAGCAGGCCGGGCTCGTCCGGGTCGAGGTACTCGATGACCCGGTCCCACGCCGTGTCCCGGGCGGGCGCAGCGACGCCCGCCGGAGCGGCCTCGGCCGCGGCGGGGGCCTTGGGCGACGGGACGGTGGTCGCGGCCGGCGCGGTCGCGTCGCCGGCGGTCGCCGTGGTGGCCAGGCTTACGCGCACGCTCTCCAGGACGCCGCTGCCGCCCGTGACCGCCAGCGTCTCGACGGGGAACCCCTCCAGGCGGCCGGTCGTGAGCTGGACGGCGTCACCGCCGCCGGCGTCCAGGAACTGCAGCAGATTGGACCAGTACAGCCAGGCTCGCCAGCGCCGCTTGTGCGCGTCCTCCTCGGCGTGCACGCCGGGCGCGTCGTCGAGGAGGACGATGCCGGTCCACGCGGGGGGCTTCGCCCGGCCGTCCGCGGCGAACACCAGCGGCAGCCCCGAGCGGTCGGTGGCCCTGAAGAGCTGCACCGGGCCGCGCGGCCCCGCGGGCGTTCCGCCGCGCAGCGCCGTCGTGATCTGCTCGGCGAGCACGTCCGCCGGCAGCGCGACGGGGTCGGCACCGGCGCCCCTGAAGCCCGCGAGGGCGGCCTCCGCCCGCCACTGCCAGCGCCTGGCGTCCGGCCGGCGCAGGTACTCCACGAGCTGCACGGCCGGATTGACCCACACCGTCTCCGCGAGCTCGCCGGGAAGCCCGCCCCACACCTTGGCGTAGTACGCGCGGGCCACGGCGCGGGCCTGGTCGCCGTACGGCTCCCACACCGGGTCGGCCGGGCCGACGCCCGCCTGGCCGGTGTCCCGCACGCGGCGCTGCCACTCCTTCACGTCGCCGTAGGTGAGCTGGAAGACCCTGAGCCCTTCCGCCCGCAGCCGCGTGCGCTTGTCGGCGTCGTCGCCGACCCGGTTGTGCTCCCGGCCGGCGTGGAACTCGTAGCCGTCCAGGTAGACCGCCACGCGCGGACCCGGCGCGTCGACCCGTTCGAAGAGGACGTCGGGCCGGGTGCCGTCCAGGACGCGCTGCTGCGACACCCGCCAGCTCAGCGTGGAGCCGTCGGTCGCGGTGAGGCGCAGGTCCAGCGCGTGCGTGCCGGCCGGGGTGATGTAGGCGTCGCCGCTGGCACGGCTCTCGGGCAGCCCGGCCCACTCCCGCAGCGTGTCTATGAACAGTACTTCGAGATCGCTCTCGGCCTGCCGGTGCATCGGGATGTGCTGCGTGGTGGCGACGGGCGAGGTCCGCCAGCGCTCACCGTCCGCACCCAGCAGCTCGTCCAGCATCTGCCGGACCTCGTTGCGGCTGACCTTGTCGTAGTCGGCCGGCGGCACCCGGCGCAGCAGGCAGCGGTGGCAGCCGTCGAGCCCCTTCTCCAGGCAGCCGCAGTTCTCGATCACCTCCCGGGCCTTCAGCAGGACCTCGCGGAAGCCGTCGGAGGTCGCCAGGCGGTGCAGGTATCCGGTGCCGCCGGGCAGCCGGTCGTACACCACGAGGAACCGGCGCGGCCAGTCGCGGTCCTCGCCGTCGGGCATGGACGCGGCGGTGATGTCGATGTGGTCGGGATCGCCGCCGTAGCGGGCCGCTATGCCCGCGAAAAGCGCGGCGGTGAACGAGGCCAGCCGCTCCTTGGCCCGCGCCACGGACGCGGGCAACAGGATGCGGACGGCCTCCGTCGTCAGCTCGTGCGCCAGCAGAAGCGGCACGTCCAGCCCGGCACCCTGCTCCTCCCCGCCGCCGCGCAGCCGCCGGCGCGGACACCACAGCTGGTGGTGGGCGCTGGCGCGGGTGGAGCGGGCGAGGGACGCGGTGAGCGCGTGCTGCGACTGGTCGACGACCGGCCGCCCGTCGGCAGTCGCACCACCGCAACTGGTGCACACGTAGAACGGGTTCAGGCGCACGTCGTCCCCGGCCAGCGGGACGGTGCTGCTGCCGTCCTGCCGGTCGACGCCGAGGTTCAGCGTGCGGACGACGGCCTTGCGAGTGAAGTCCGCGCCGAAGACCGCGGTCTCGTGCCGCCACGATCCGGCCGTCAGGTGCGCCGGGTCGATGTCGACGGTGGTGAGTACCGCGTACCGCTTCCGCTCCCGCTCGTCGCGGTCGTCCCGGACCCGGGCGTCGTCCCGCTTGTCCCGGGACATCACCCGCCGGGGCCGGAGCACGTGGTGGACACAGCCTGCGTCGGCTATCTCCCGCGAACCGCACCGCGGGCACGGCGAGGTGTCGTTCTTGGGATCGCCGTGGGTGCGCGCGTACCCGCACGCCGGGCACAGGCGCCACACCGCCCAGGCGCGCCGCTCCGGGCTGCCGATGTCGAGGGCGCGCACGACGTGCCGGTACCCGTTGACGTAGAAGCTGTTGCCGGGCGCGAGTTCGGTCAGGGACAGCTTGCGGGACCGCTCGTAGTCGCGCACCTCGCTGCGGTACACCCAGTCCCGGCGCTCGTCGTCGCCGTCCGGGGTCTCCGCGTCCTCGTCCCCGGGCGCCTCCTTCCAGTAGAGCGTGGCCTCCAGCGAGGTCGTCGTGTCGGTGAGGCTGTAGTTGGGCAGCAGGCCCAGTTCGACGAGGGCGCCGTGCGCGCTCGCCTGGCTCAGCTCGCGCAGCAGCTCACCGGTGGCGCGCCGCTCCGCGAGCAGTTCGCGCCGCTCGGCGCCCTGTTCGCGGTCCTCGGCGAGTAGACCGTCCATCGCGGCGTCGATGGCGGCGATACGGCGGCGCAGCTCCTCGCGGCGCGCCGTCCACTCCTCCTCGGCCTCCTGCAGGGCGCGTGCGATGCCGCCGGTGGCGTAGCCGCGCAACTCGTCCGCGGCGTGCGCGGACACCCCCCGGTCGTCGTCGGGGCCGCCGGGCGCCTGCGGGAACAGCGCCAGGAACTCCTCCACCAGCCGGGCCCCGTGGGTGAGTGCCGCGTCGGACAGGTCCTGGCACCAGCCGGTGGTGCCGAACAGCGCCGACGACAGGCGCGGCACCGGCATGAGCGGCTCGCCGTCCGAGGTGGTGAGTTCGCCGCGCGCCGCCCGGTCCAGCAGATGCGCCGTGTACTGGCGGCGCAGGATCTCGACGGCCGACAGGTAGCAGCCCGGCGGCACGATGTCGCCGGCGATCATCTCGGTCGGGTCGTCCAGGTAGTACCGGTCGCGGGCCCGGCGTCCCCCGAACGCGACCACCAGGGCGTTGCCGGTCCTGCGCCCGGCGCGCCCGGCACGCTGCACGTAGTTCGCCGGACCGCCCGGCAGCGAGCCGAGCAGGACGGCCGACAGGTCGCCGATGTCGATGCCCAGTTCCAGGGTGGGCGTGCACGACAGCACGTTGGGGTCGGTGTAGTGGGTGCCCTGCCGGAACGTCCGCTCCACGCGCTCCCGTTCCGGCCGGGTCAGCATGCCGGTGTGCTCGGCCGTCACGACCCGGTAGGTGCCGCCGGTCAGGTAAAGGCGGCGGTAGTAGTCGGCCCGGTAGTCGCGCTCCAGGCTGCCGCCGAAGCCGCCGCTCCCCGCCCCGCTCGACGACAGGGTGTGCTGCGGCGGGGTGAGGATGCCGGTGCAGCGCCAGCGCGGGCAGGGGTGCCCGTACCAGCGGGTGCGCCGCTCGGGCGGCACCACCTGCTGCCAGCCGCACTCCTCGCACGACACGAACGCCTTGTTCACCAGCTCGTCCGCCAGCAGCCGCACCTGGATGTGGCCCGGCTGCAGCCCGTAGACGCGGGTCGTGCGGTCCTTGGCGGTGCGCACCGACAGCACGCCCTCGTCGGCGAGGACGGGGAGCAGCCGGCGCAGGTACTCGGTCGCCTGCGCGGTGTCCAAGCCGAGGCAGCGCCGCGTCCAGTCCTGGTACCAGGTGCCCCGGCCGGTGACGGTGTCGAACTTGGTCTTCTCCCTGGGCCCGTCGAGGAGGAACCTCGGCGGCGCCACGTACCCCTCGGGGAAGGCCGGCATCCCCTCCGGCCGCTGCCCGGAGATCAGGTACTGGTTGACGCCCGCTTCCCTGATCCAGGTGTCCAGCCACCGGTGCCGCACGCCGCCGCGCAGCCGCAGCCGCTCCAGCAGCCCGCGCACGTACGCCATGTACCGCTCGGGCGTGGGCAGGCCGCCGTCCAGGCCGAGCTGCCCCGGCAGGGTGAGGTGCAGGTCGCGGGCGAGCGCGACGATCCGGTCGGGGTCGGCGACCACCACCTCCGCGGCCGTGGTCCGGGTCAGCTCCAGGGTGCGGCCGAGCCGGGAGCGCAGCCCGAACTCCATGACGGTCGCGAACGCGAGCCGCTCCCCGATGAGCTTCCAGGTCCGCGCGTCCCCGGTGCCGCGCCCGGACAGCAGCCGGTCCACGCCCGGTTCGTCGTGCAGGTCCGGCGGGACGACCGCGGCGAGCGTCTGCGGGTCGTCCACGGAGTCCAGGACGTCGCCGATGAGGTCGTTGAGCGGCACCGGCATACCGGAGTCGTCCAGCTGGTGCGCGAGCAGCGAGCGCAGCGAGAACTTGTACGACGCGTTGGCCACGTATCCGGCGCGATGTGCCGCGTCCTGGGTGGAGTCGTTGAACAGCAGCGTCTTGCGCTCCTCCGGCGCCAGCGCGATCTCGTGGCCGCCGGTGAACAGCTGGGTGACGGTGGCGGAGGCCAGCGCGGCGAGCGCGGTGCCGAGGAACCGGATGCCGTTGTCGGTGTTGCACGCCGGGCAGGTGTCGTCCTTGGCGGCCTGGTCGGCGGTCTTCTTTTCGAGGATCGCCCGCGCGAACCAGGCGTCCTGCAAGCCCTCCCCGTCTCCGGCGACGGGCATGCGATAGGTGCTCTGCGCCCCGTCCAGCACCACCACGGAGAGCGGATCGGCGCCGCCGGCCTGCTTCGGCGCGTCGCCGGTGAGCGCCGCGAGGGCGTCCCGCGCCTCGGCGGCCGTCGCCGAGATGAAATACCGCAGCCGCCGCTTGTCCCGTCCGACGGACGCCGACCAGATCTTCGGCGGACTTGTCTCCAGCTTCTGCGGATCGGCCTCCGGGGACAGCGCCGCCCAGCCCGAACGCCCGCACACACGGCAGTAGATGGCGGGAAGATGGGCCTGCGCCGGCCGCTGCACGGTGTCCGAACCGGGCAGCGCCTCGGGCCGCCGCGAGTCCACCGCCGGCCATTCGTCACCCTCGGCCGACTCCTCGGACGCCGACGCCGCGGTGAGCGCGGAGCGCCGCGCGACGGCCCGCTCGTCCTCGTACCAGCGGAACTCCGGACGGCCGCTCACCCCGCTGAGCACCCGCCCCACCGGCCGGACCCACAGGTGCGCCTCGATGTGCAGCAGCGGACGCGGCCGGCGCTCGTCGGACTCCGGGTCCCGCGCCGACGACAGCAGCGCCACGAACCGCGACAGCGCCTCCAGCGCGAGCCGCGGGTTCTCCCGCGCGGTGCGCGCCCACGCGTACCCGAAGCGGGCCATGCGGTCGCGCAGCCCCCACTCGTCGAGCGGCTCGCCGTTGAGCAGCGCGAGCACACCGTGGGTGAAGTCGTGCTTCTTCAGCAGCCGCCCGATCTGGAAGGCGTCCATCCCGCGCCGCCCCAGCAGCCGCGCGGCGAGCCCGTCGAGGTCGAGCCGGTCCGGGTCGGACTCTACGCCCGGGCCGCCCGAGACCTCGATGACCTCCTTGGGGCCGGGCGGTTCGGGCAGCTCGTAGTCGATGTCCCCGACGAAGTCGTCAGCGCTCAGCCGCTCCTCGCCGATCACCGAGTCCGGCCCGAACGGTACCCCGAAGACCTGCTCGGCGACGGTGAGGATGCCCCCGGTGTCGCCCCCGCCCTCGCCGAGCGTCGCGGAGGTCGCCACCGGGCAGATCGACCCGAGCGGCCGCTCCGGCTTCGAGGCGCCCACGGCCGACGCGAGCCGGCGCAGCAGCATGGCCACGTCGGTGCCCTGCGCGCCGTCGTAGGTGTGGAACTCGTCCAGTACCACGTACGCCGGGTCCGCGCCCTCCCACAGCGGCCGGTCCTCGGCCCGCTGCAGCAGCAGGTCCAGCATCTTGTAGTTGGTGATCAGCACGTCGGGCGGCGACTGGCGCATCTCCTCGCGCCGCGTCATCACCCGCCGGAAGTCCGTGTCCGGCTTGTCGCCGATGTAGAGACCGGCCGTCACCTGCGCCAGCTCCGGCTGCGCCAGGTAGTCGCCGATACGGCCCGCCTGGTCGGTGGCGAGCGCGTTCATCGGGTAGAGCAGCACGGCCTTCACCCCGCGCCGGCCCAGTGCCTTCTGCCGCCGGCAGTGGTCGAGCACGGGGATCAGGAACGACTCGGTCTTGCCGGAGCCGGTGCCGGTGGTCACCAGGGTCGGCTCGGCCGCCCCCTGGTACGTGCTCAGCCGCTCCCACGCCTTCGCCTGGTGCCGCCACGGCCTGAACGACGGCTGCCACTCCAGCGCCGACCGCCAGCCGTCGTCGGCAGGGTGGAACGGCGTCCTGATCCGCAGGTACGGCCCCCGGAAGATCCCCGTCTCCGGATCCCCGAGGAACCGCTCCAGCGCGAGCCGCGTGTCCTCGTCGGCCAGTGCGTACGTCGTCGTGAGGTACTGCGTCAGACTGCCGCGGAGCTGCGCGGAGGCCAGGGTGGGCTTCACGAGGACCTTTCGGGCAAGGCGGTATCCGGGACCGCCGACAGGCACCCCTGTGACAGCCGGCGCCGGCACCGTGACGATCTCCGTCAAAAATAACGCCCACCTCGGACATCGGCGCCCACCTGGTCGAATCCCGGACCTCCACGACGGCGCGAGTGGCGCGAAAGCCGCAAAAGGTCGTGGTGGACTTCGCGCGCGAGGGACCTGTCCTCTTCGGCCGACGGAGGTGGGCGCCGAAGGGGCCGGCCGTGAACCCGCCCGTGGCGTACGGCGTTGGCGCACAGCTCGGAGGCGCTCAGGGTCAGCGGTTCGTTGACGCCGCTGTCGTAGGGGTGGCCGGTCGGGAGGGAAGCCGTTCGCCGGCACCGCTGTGCCCACCGTGCCGTTCGTACACGCGCTTCGAACGGCGGCGAGGGCAGCGCCCGGTGCGAGCGGACCCGCGGTGTGGAGCAGGTTGGGTGGGTCAGTGGCATAGTGCCGGCACACCTGAGGCTGCCCGCGTGGTCGGAGCTGGACGCGGCGCTGTCTCCGGCACATGTCCTGCCTGCCAGAACAGGCGATCTGTCGCGATCGCACCGTCAGGTGCGCCCGGCCGTCAGTGTGTGGCCGATCCCGATAGTTCATTCCTCCCTGACGCTGATTAGGCTGATCATCCGATCAATGCGCCGAAGTGACGGCTCCGGTGCGCGAGGAGGACAACGGGGGATGGGCTACACACTGCCCAACTGGCTGGACGAAGTTCTCGACTTCATCGGAATCAACTTCCCCAACGTCGATGAGGACGACTACCGCGACATGGCGGACGCCATGCGTGACTTCGCGGAGAAGTTCGAGGGTCACGGGGCCGACGCGCACAGAGCGTTCTCCCGTGTCCTGTCCTCCTCCGAGGGCTGGGCCGTCGACGCGATGGAGAAGCACTGGAACCAGGTCAAGGCGGGCCACCTGGAGAAACTGCCCGAGCTCGCCCGTCTGTTCGCGGACGCCTGTGACGTGCTCGCAGAGATCATCTTCTGGATGAAGACGAAAGCCGAGGCCGAACTGGCCGTCATGGCCGGGTCGGTGGGCCTGTCGATCGGCCTCGCCTGGGTGACTGGCGGCCTGTCGGCGGTCCTGGGTGCGGCCGAGATCGCGGCGATGCGCCAGGTAGTCAAACGCATCCTCGACGAGGCCGTGGACCGGATCGTCGACGAGGTGATCGCGAAGGTCACCGAGCCTGTCAACGCCAAGCTGGAGGCGATGGTCGAGGACATGGTCCTGGACCTGGCCGAGGGAGCCTTCTCCATGCCGCCCGCGGACGGAGGTGGCGGCGGGCATGGGGGAGGCAAACACGGCGGGATGCAGCTCGCCTCGGCCGGTGGCTCAGGTTCGTCCGGTGGCGGAAAGACCACCAAGATCGACCATGTCGAGTTCGAGGATGGCGCCGGCAAGGTCTCCCGGCACGGAAGCGACATGCACACCGCGGCCTCCTCCCCACTGGGACGGGTGAAGGGAGCGTTCGGCCGGAGCAAGGGTCGTGACCCCTTCACCCAAGTCTTCGACAGTGTGCTGCACGGCGCGATCAAGGGCTCGGAGAAGGCCCTCAAGAAGATCTCCAAGCACGTCACGGAGACCGTCCCGGACCGGGTGAAAGCCACCTCACGCCTGCACAAGGGCAGGGACCTCGACATCGGCGGCAGACTCGACGCCATCGACGGCGGCAGGAAGGGCGGCGGTGACGGCCGAGGCGGACGCACCCGTCTGGACGGCACGGGCAAGCGCCTTCCCGGGTCCCTCAAGGACGCACTGGCCAACGCGCGCGCGAGGGCCGTCGCCCTGACCCGGCGACGCTGCAAGACCGACCCGGTCGACGTGGCCAGCGGCGAGATGGTGATGTCCCAGACGGACCTCGCCCTGCCCGGAATCCTGCCTCTGATCCTGCGGCGCACCCATGTGTCCGGCTACGGCTACGGCCACTGCTTCGGGCCGAGCTGGGCCTCGACGCTCGACGAACGCCTGGAACTGACGGGCAGCGGCGCGGTCTGGGCGCGGGAGGACGGCTCGCTCCTCGTCTACCCGCGGGTGCCCGCCTCCCCGGACGATTCCGTCGAGCCGGTCGAGGGCGAGCGCGTTCCGCTCACTCACGTCGACCGAAACGCGCTGGGTGAGGTCACCTACGCCACCACGGACCCGTACTCCGGTCACATACGCCGGTTCGTCGGCAGCCCCTACACCTCCGGTGGCCTGTACTGGCTCAGCGAGATCGAGGACCGCAACGGCAACACCGTGCAGATCGTCCGCGACGACGAGGGCCTGCCCAGTGCCGTCCTGCACGACGGCGGTTCCGACGTGCGCGTCACCTGCGACCGGGCGAGCGGCCGGGTCGCGGCCCTGGAACTGCGCACCGCTGACGGACCGGTCAGGGTCGCGTCCTTTGGCTACGACGACGGCGACCTGAGCGAGGTCACGTCCTTCTCCGACACCGTACCGCTGCGGCTCACCTACGACGACGAGCACCGGGTGACGTCGTGGACCGACCGCAACGACCACACCTACGCATACGTCTACGACGCGGAGGGCCGGGTCGTGGAGACGATCGGTCCTGACGGGGCGCTGTCCTCGCGCTTCTCCTACGACACCGCCGAAGGCGTCACCCGGTTCACCGACTCGACCGGCGCGGTCATCGTCACCCGGCTCAACGCACTCGGCCAGACCGTCTCCGAGACCGATCCCCTCGGTCACACCGTCCACTTCCTGTGGGACCGCTACGACAACCTGCTCGAGCGCACCGACCAGCTCGGCAACACGGCCCGCTTCACCTGGGACGAGCGGGGAAACCTGACCCGGATCGGTTTCCCCGACGGCACCGCGTCGACGACCCGCTACAACGCGCTCAACCTCCCGGAAGAGATCACCGAGGCCGACGGAACTACTTGGCACCAGGCCTACGACGTGCGCGGAAACCGCACGAGGATCACGGCGCCGGACGGCACCGAGACCCACTTCACCTACGACGCGCGGGGCGCGCTGCTCACCCTGACCGATCCGACCGGCGCGACGGAGCACCTCACCCACGACGAAGCCGGCCTCGTACTCTCCCGCACCGACGCCCTCGGCCACACCGCGTCGGTGGAGCGCGACCCCTTCGGCAGGCCGGTCCGCGCCACCGCCCCCGGCGGCGCGACCACCCTGCTGCGGTGGCTTCCCCACGGGTGGCTGGCCCAGCGCGTGGCACCGGACGGCACCGAGGAGCGCTGGACCTGGGACGCGGAGGGCAACTGCACGTCGCACACCGGCCCCACCGGCGCCGTCACCTACTTCGAGTACACCCACTTCGACCGGCTCGCCGCCCGCACCGGAGCGGACGGTGCCCGGTACTCCTTCGCGTACGACACCGAACTGCGCCTGACGGAAGTCCTCAACCCGCAAGGACTGAGCTGGAACTACACCTACGACGCGAACGGCAACCTGACATCGGAGTCCGACTTCGACGGGCGCACGGTCACCTACGACCATGATCCGATGGGCCGGCCCGTCTCGCGCACGACACCCCTCGGCGCCCGGGTGTCCAACGAGTACGACGCCATGAGCCGCGTCGTCGCCAAGGACGTGGCGGGCCGACGCACCGTCTACACGTACGACGCCGCCGGCCGCGTCAGCTCTCTGACCGCACCTGCATCCACGCTGACCCTGGAACGCGACGTGGTCGGCAGGGTCGTCGCCGAGACCGTGGACGGGCGCACCACCCGGTTCGCCTACGACGCCGCGGGAAGGCGCGTCACGCGCACCACCCCCACCGGCGCGGTGACGCGGCTCGCCTACGACACGGTGGGCAACCGCACGGAACTGCTCAGCTCCGGCCACGCCCTGACCTTCACCCACGACGCGTGGGGCAAGGAGCTGACCCGCCGGTTCGGACCCGCCGAGGCACCGGTCACCCTCACTTCCGGGTGGGACGACATGGGCCGGCTCACCTCGCAACACCTGTCCGCGGGCGGCCGGCCCCTGCGCGCCCGTGCCTACGGCTACCGCTCCGACGGCTGCCTGGACCGGATCACCGACGAACTGCGCGGCATCAGGAAGCACTTCGACCTCGATCCGGTCGGACGCCCCTTGCGCGTCACGGCCGAGAACTGGTCGGAGTCCTATGCGTACGACGGTGCCGGGAACGAGATCAGTGCCGAGTGGCCCGACCACGCTGCGCGCCCGGACGGTCGGGGTGAGCGCCTCTACGAGGGCACCCGGGTCGTGACCGCCGGACGGATCCGCTACGAATACGACGCCGCGGGCCGCACCACTCTGCGCCAGAAGACGCGACTGTCGAAGAAGCCGGACACCTGGCGCTACACCTGGGACGAGGAGAACCGTCTCATCGCCTGCGTCACCCCTGACGGCACCCGGTGGACGTACTCCTACGACCCGCTGGGACGGCGCACGGCCAAGCACCGCCTCGCCGGCGACGGGCACACCGTCGTGCAGTCCGTTCACTTCACCTGGGACGGCACCCGCCTGGCGGAGCAGACGGACACGGCCCACCACGTCACCACCACATGGGACTACGAGGGCCACCGCCCCCTGACGCAGCTCGAACGCCGCATCGAACCCGAACAGGAGCCCCAGGCCGAGGTCGACGCGCGCTTCTTCGCGATCGTCACGGACTTGGTGGGCGCGCCCAGCGAACTCGTCGACGAGCAGGGTGCGATCACCTGGCGCGGCCGGTCAACGGTCTGGGGCGCCACGGGCTGGAACAGGGACGCGGAGGCATACACTCCGCTGCGCCTGCCCGGCCAGTACGACGACCCGGAGACCGGCTTCCACTACAACTACCAGCGCCACTACGACCCCGACACGGCGCGATACACGAGCCCCGACCCGCTCGGCCTGGGACCGGCGCCCAATCCGGTCGCGTACGTCACGAACCCGCACACCCGGATGGACCCCGAGGGCCTGATCGCCAAGGGGTGCACCGAGAACGGCGGCTGGTACAGCGGCATGAAGCCCGCGAACCTCCTGAACGAAAAGAAGGAGCGGATCAACCCCGTCGACCAGGAGATCAACCACATCCCGGCGAAGGCGTCCTACTCCCATCTGGACATGCCCGGGTTCCGCACCAGCAAGAACGGCGGCGGCGCCGGAATGGGCCCCGCGATCCGCATGGACGCCGAGGACCATCGGGAGCTGTCCAGCACGGGCTCCAGCAAGGAGAGCGACGAATGGCGTGCGAAGCAGCGGGCGCTGATCGACGCCGGGCGCTGGGACCAGGCCATGAAGATGGACATCGACGAGATCCGCGAGCTGTACGGCGACAAGTACGACACCCACATCAAGGACATGGTCGACAGCCTGAAGAACAACAGGAAGTTCCAGGCCATGCTGGAGAAGAAGGGCTGGACGATAAACTACGACCTCCTGAAATGACGTCGTGGAGGAGCGAGGGGTAGGCAATGGATCTGGTACTCGACCCGCCGCGCGGAGTCGCGCCGATCCTGCTGGGCATGACGCTCGACGAGGCGGTCGCCGCGGCGTCCGGCTGGGGCGAGCCCCGCGTGCTGCGGCGCCCGAGCCGGAACTCCGCGAAGGCGTCCTGGACCCTCGACCACGTCGGCGTACAGGCCCTGGCCGAGGGCGGAACCCAGGTCACCGCGGTCGAGCTGTGGTGGCCCGGCGAGGGCCGCACGTCCAGCACGCGCGTCCTGCTCGAAGGGGACGAGGTGTTCACCACCCCGGCCGCGGACCTCTTCCGGCGCGCCACCGAGCGGGGCTGGACGGTCGACACCTCGGAGCCCGAGTACCCGGTGATCCCGGGGGTCTCGCTGGGCTTCACCCGGCAGACCTCCCAGGAGGTGGAACGGGACGCCGACGGCCTGCCGAGGTACGTCACGTCGGTACTGGTGGGCGGTAAGGACTATTACAACTACCGGTACGAAGAGCACGGCTGACCACGGCTCGACCTTCAGGACGGTGTAAGCCGTTCGACGTGCTCACCCGGGAGTGGTCTGGGTTGTTCTCACGGACGCCCACACGGTCTTGCCGGGGCCGTGGCGGCGGTCGGTGACGCCCCAGTCGTCGGCCAGGGCCGTGACGAGGAGCAGGCCACGACCGGACTCGGCGTCAAGGTCCCCGGCGGCCGTGACGACGGGCCGGCGTTCGGCGCGGGTGTCCGAGACCTCCAGGCGGAGTTCACCCCCGACCTCGGTGGTCAGCCGCACGTGGAAGTCCCGCCCCGGAACCCGGCCGTGCCGTACGGCGTTCGCGCTCAACTCGGCGGTGATCAGCGTCAGCGCTTCGTTGACCTCGCTGTCGTAGGGGTGGCCCCAGGCGTCCAGGCAGTGCGAGACGAACCGCCGGGCCAGGCGGGCGCCCCGCGGGGTGGACGTGAACGCCATCGCGAACTCGTTCGTCCCCGTGGGGCCGGGGAGAGGGAAGAGCGTCGTGTGCATGCGGCCAGCGTCGCGGCCGTATCGGGCGTGTCACCAGGAGCGACGCCTGTACGGCCGTGCGCTGTACACGGCGTTGGGCCGCACCGGGGGAGTGGCGTGCGGGCGGTGCCGCACGACGGCGTCAGCCGCGGTGGCACCGCTCCCGAAGCTCCGCGAGGATGGCCTTCTCACGGGAGTTGACGTCACCGTCCACGGTGGCCACGCGCTCCGCCGCGTCGAGGACGTCACCGAGATCACCCGGCTCGGCGTCCACGCGCTTCCACACCTCGGCGGGGTCGATGTCGACGACGCTCGCCAGCCTCTCGTCGACCACCTCGTGCCGCTCCCGGACCAGCCGCACGAGATGCCGCATCAGCAGCGCCTCGTCGTCCGCGATCTTGGCCTTCGCGTTCGCCCTGAGCACGAGCCACGCGACCCACAGCAGCAACTGCGGGTGGCGACTGCGCTCGCAGATTCCCCCGGCGATCTCGATCACCCGCGCCTCGTTCCGGAACACGGCCCGCGCGTGCCGGCCGGCGAGGAGCGTGGTGTAGCGGTTCAGCAGGACGGCGAGGGGGACGCCGACGAGTGGGATGCCGATCTTGATGACGTTGCGCTGCAGGAGGTGCTTCCCGACGACGGGGAGCGCCTTCCCGGCGGTGATCGCCGATCCTGAGTAGAAGCGCTTGACCAACGGCCGCACGAGGGCCGGGACCGCCTTGGCGACACCCTCACGGGCCGCTTCCCCGCTCTTGATCGTGAAGGCCACGCGGATGAGCTTCCACAGGTCCTCGGGGTCGTGCACGTCGAGCGGGATCCGGTAGAGGACGGAGATGTCGTAGGCCAGGCGGAGCTGGAGCTGGGTGGTGAACGCGACGTCGACCATCATGGTCGCCACGGCAGCGGGGACGGTCGCCGGTGAGGCACCGCCGAGGCTGCCGATGGTGGCGGCGACGGTCGCCGTGTAGGCCCCGGCGGAGAGCCCGCCTTCGAGCGCGGCGTACCGGGCTGCCATCTTGATCCGCTGATCGACGATGGCGTCCGCGGGCACGCCCGCGTACCGGTCCTGGAAGTACTGCCAGTCGACCTTCTGGGTGTACGAGTTCATGGCGTGGGCGGCGAGCTTGGTGAACCAGTTGCCCGACTTGATGTCGTCAGCGCTCAGACCCTTGACGAAGCCCCTGATCTCGTCCTGCTCCTGCTCGACGACCTTCCGGTCGGCAGTGTCGTCGGCTTCGTCCGTGTCGGTGTCGGCAGCGTGCGTCGGAGCGTCTGTCATGGCGCGTTCCCCCCAGACTGTTTCGCGGTCGGCTGGCCTGTGGGTGCGGGCACCCCTGCTGCCGTCTCCGCGCGTTGATTCGGCGAGCGGTACAACGCCCGTTCCCATTAATCCCGTTGGGGCGCAACCCTAGCGTGTCGGTCGGCGAGCGGTGCCGTGGTGCGTTACGCGGGTGAGGGTGTGCAGGGGGTGCTGTACCGGGGGCGGGCAAACGCTCGTACGTGGCATGGGGGAATCTGGGCGTGAGCTGCGTGCTCCGGTTCTGACTCCATGCGAGTCGCTGGGGCTCTTCGAGAGGATGCCGGGAGCCATGAACGCCGACTACAGCTACTCCCCGTAATCACGCAGGAGCTTGTTGAGATTACGAATTTTGTCCACGTCTGCCTTTGGCAGCGGGTCGCTGCTGTTGAAGTGCATGACGTTGTTGCGGATCTTCCGGACCTCCTCCAGCCAGTCGATGAACGTCTTCCGGTGGAGACGCCAGCCCAACTGCTCCCAGCGCTCAGGATTTTCGAGTACGCGCTGGTAGTCGCCCACCGTGAGATCACCGAAGGAGGTGACACGTTCTTCATCCGGATCGCATAGGGCGCTGACCTCCTCAAGCGTGAAGGTTCCCGCGATGATCTGCCGCAGCCTGCGGTCCATCTCGCCGATTATCAGGAAGTGGCTAGCGAGGTCTCCGTAGGCCTGGGCGACATCGGCCGCTGTGACGATACCGGCGATCTTGTTCTGCTGGTCCTTCACGAGTACGAAGTCCGACTCGGCCAGCATGGGAAGGACGTCTATCAGGTCATGGTCGTAGCGGACGACGTGGGGCTCCACTACGGCGTGGGAGAACGGTGCGTCTGGGTCGGCGTGCCAGGCCCTCGCAATGGACTTCCAGGAGACCGCACCACGCAGGTTATGAGGGCTGGTGAGTACGGGAAGCTGCGAGAAGTCATAGAGGGTCATCAGCGTGATCGCCTCCTCGAAGGTGGCGGTCGGCTTCACGCTCACCACGGCGTCCCCGAGCGCCGAGGGAAGCGTGCCCACGGTCAGCCCTGTCTCCGGCGACGCGGCATCCGCGGGCAGGCCGGTCAGCATCCTGAAGGGGGACTCCGGGGCTGAGTCGACGTCCTTCTCCTCTTCAGCGGCCTCTTTCACCAGTCGCACGGTCGTGGTGAGCGGCACCTTGTCGAAGCCCGGTGAGGTGACCATGCCGTGGTTGGCGAGTTCCGCCTCGATATGGTCGTTGACCGCGCCGCGTCCTGTCGCCCCCCACCAGCTCAGCAGTTCCTGCACGGACATCGACTGCGGTTGGCCCGCCTCCGCCAGTTCCGCGGCCGCCTTGAGTCGGTCGTGCCGCTCGGCGGGCGACAGGAACAATCTGGGCGTCGAGTGCTCCCTGCCGTGGGCGTTGACCTCAGAGGCCGACATGTCCAACAGTTGCTGCCGTAGCCGGGAGAGAGAACGGCCGTCACTCAGCACCCAGGCGTGCCAGCCGGCGAAGGCGCCCCCGCCTGCGGCTATGTAAGCGGCCCGGGAGGGGGAGCGCGCTTCTTCGCCGTTCTCGAGGCGGAGCCAGCCCTTGGCGGTGACCGTGGCCTCGTAACTGGCGCCGATCTGCGGCCGATTGAAGGTCAGGGTATCCCCCTCCTTGAGCAGCCCATGCCGCAGCAAGTCGGAGATCTGGACCCGGCGGCCATCGAGCAGGTAGCTGGCCCGGGACGGCTCCTCGCCGCCCAGACTCTGGTGCGGTTCGGTCATGTTCCCTCGTCTCTTCACCGGCGAGCTTGGTGAACCAGTTGCCCGCTTGATGCCATCAGCGCTCAGCCCCATGACGAAGTTCCCGATCTCGTCCTGCTCCTGCTCGACGACCTTCCGGTCGGCTTCGTCCGTGTGGGTGCCGGCAGCGTGCATTGGAGCGTCTGTCATGGCGCGTTCTCCCCAGGCTTTTCACGCGGCCGGCTGAGCTGAGGGGTGCGGGCACCCCTCAGCCGTCTTTGATTCGGCGAGCGGTACAACGGCCGCTCTGTCCTCCCCTTGAGGCGGAACCTTAGCGTGTCGGTCGGCGACCGGTGCCGTGGTGCGTCACGCGGGTGAGGGCGTACAGGGAGGTGCTGTACATGGGGGACGGACGCTCGTACGCGGTACGGGGGACTTGGCTGCGAGCGGCGGGACAGCTGCGCGGCGCATCCCTACAGTGAGCCGTAGGTGACGGTGGGTGTGGTGCTTGCGGCGGGCTGCGGTGCGGGCGCCTGTGTACGGGGTGAGGTGAGAGGTCTCCGGTGACTGCTCATGGTGGTGAGAGCGAGGCGGGCATCCTCCGGTGCTTCGGGCAGCAGTTACGGCTGCTGAGGACGAACCGGGGGCTGACGCGGGCGGAGTTGGGCACGCAGCTCGGCTACGGCGAGGACATGGTTACGTCGGTGGAGCTGGGGCGGCGCATCCCGAGGCCGGAGTTCATCGACCGCGCGGATGCTGTGCTGGAGGCCGGCGGGCTGCTGACGGTGATGAAGGAGGAGGTGGCGCGGGCGCGGTATCCGGCGTTCTTCCGGGATGCGGCGAAGCTGGAGGCGGAGGCGGTTGAGCTGCATGTTTATGCCAACCAGGCTGTGCCGGGGTTGTTGCAGGTCGAGGAGTACGCGCGGGTGGTATTTGAGATGTGGCGACCCCTCCTGGACGAGGAGACCGTGAACCAGCGCGTAGCTGCTCGGCTGGTTCGCCAGGAGTTGTTCTCGCGCCGCCCCATGCCGACGATCAGCTTCGTCATCGAGGAGAGCACTCTGCGTCGGCCGTTGGGTGGGAGCGCGGTGATGCGGGCTCAACTGGAACAGATCCTTCTGTACGGCCAGCAGCGCAACGTCGAGATCCAGGTCATGCCGACCGACCGGCGGCAACATGCCGGAATGGGAGGCCCGTTCACCTTGATGGAGACGGGCGACGCCCAGAGGATCGCCTATGTGGAGGTGAACGAGCACAGTCACCTCTACAGTGAGCGGCCGGTGGTCCGGGGGTTCGAGGAGCGGTACGGCATCCTGCGCGCTCAGGGCCTCACGCCTTCGGAATCACTGGCCTACGTTCAGAAGCTGTTGGGAGACCTATGAACACGGAAGACGCGAGCCGACAGCCTCGCTTGGAACTGCATTGGTTCACTAGTAGCTACAGCAGTGGCGCGGGCGGTGAGTGCGTTGAGGTTGCTCTGGAGGCTACTGCTGTCCATGTGCGTGACTCGAAGCAGGTGGCGCAGGGTGGGCCTGTGCTGAAAGTCGGCTCAGCGGCGTGGTCGGCGTTGCTTGCGGCGATGTGAGATTGTTGCCGCTGTGAACCAGTCAACCAAGGTCGAGGTTCCGGAAACGTAACGACGGCCGGCAAGGTGGGCGCTTCTCTCAAGGAAGCGCCCACCTTCGCTATGAGGAACGGCACTCAGGCCACATGGCTCCCAGGTTGGGTCCAGCGGCCAGCGGCGATCTCCTGGTCCAAGCGAGCCTGGAAGTGCGCGTGCGCGGCTCGCATCTCGGCCTCACGGTCCGCCTTGTAGAAGGGGGCCTTGTAACCTGCGGGGGGTGGGGTTTTAGGGCTCTTCAAGTGAGCCATGAGGTCGGCGTAATCCGTTCGGCCTTGACCGTATCCGTAGGCAAAGCTGTTGTTGGCAACACGACGACCTGTGGCGTCAAAATACATCTCAGCTTCTCGCTCGACTACTTTTGGAAAGCGAGCAAGATAAAGCGCGACAAGTTGGTCGGCCGTGAGGCCAAGCCAAACGGCGACGAGGGCGTCTAGCTCAACGAGTGCGGCACGGCGTTCGTGCTCAGTGCGTAGTGGGGTGTGGTGATCCCAGACAGGCGTCAGTCCGAAGGCCAGGGGGTTGAGGGCGTGCCACTCACTATTCGCCCAATCCTCGTTACCCGCCCATCGAGGATCGAATAGTTCTGCCCAGATGTCGGCGTAGTGGTTCGTGAGGCAGTTCAGGCGGAGGGTCCGCAGGGTCAGAGCGGAGGCCAGAGGGTGACGAGCGTCCGCGAAAGGCATGCGGACAGCCTCGGCAGCCCTTACCGTTTCACGACCTGTGATGCGTAGAAGATAGTCCAGTGGGAGTGAGGACCAAAAGCCCGCCTGCAGCACGGTCTGTTGATTAGTCGTCAACGCCAGGGAATGCACTACTGAAACGTGTGCAGGCCCAGGTGGAATGATGACTGGAATTAGAGAGCGCTCGCTGGTGAGGGGAGTCATGCGACGCCATGCAAGCCGGAAGAATTCTGTGTAGCGTTTCCCCTCCCATGCAGTCTGTGCGGCGAGATATTCTGATTCCTTCGATGCGCGCACATAGTTGGTCCGCTGGATCGTGTCCTCAGGCAGGCGAGTCAAATCATAGGCGGCGAAATCGTCCTTGTTGCGGCAAGGATTATTTGGTTGTTTGGCGATCGGCGTGGCTAGTTGAAAATGTGACCCTTGTAGGATCAAGTCAGTCACAGCGCTTATATCTTGCGTAGCCCAGCGGATCAGACCGTCCCTCTTGGCGTTAGTTTCGTTGAAGCCGCCGCTGGGTTGTCTCGACCCGTGCGCTCCCAATCGGTCAGGCCACTCTGTGAGACTAATGATAGCTGCCTGCTCATCGGTGGTCACTGGATAAAGCAGTGATGCGGCTGCATTATTAATCTCGTCATCTGCTGCTAGGCGGTTCCAGATGGTGAGTTGATCTGTATCAACGCGGACGAGACGTCGGCGATGTGGTCGGACGTCCCAGGTTCCCTCGTGCTTAAGGCCTGGCAGAGGGCCTGTGTCGTCGTGGCTAAATGAGTCCAGCAGAGTTTGTGGTGCGTATAGCCATGAGGCGTGAATAAATGACGGCTCCTGAGGGTGGCCGTAGACATTGATACTGAAGAACTTCTCGTCTTTCACCTCCTCGAATAGCTTACGCTTGTTTGAGAAGTGTCCATGAACTCGGAGGTGGCGGTAGGCGGCCTCGCGTAGCTTCCCATCCTTCACGCCGTTCATGTGTGAATCCATGTGGATAAGGGCAGAAATGCCTGCCATGCTCGCATGATCCCAAACGCGACAGATGAATGCCCGATAAAGGTCCGGGCGTGTCTCGTTGATTAGAGGGTAAGTGGAGAGCGAGCCGAGTATTGTGGCCATACCAGTGACGCTGGTTCGTTCACTCAAGTAGAAGTCGATGCTGTGATTGTGAATGCTGAACGTCTCGTTCTTTCGGAGTTGCCACTCCTCCGCACTTGGCTTATCGCTCAACTTGAACCATGGTTCCAGCTCGGCCAGCACTGCATCCTCCTGCCAGTCCGGCCGAACCCAAGGTGGATTACCCACCTGCAAGTCATACCCGCCTTGTGAGAATACATGCCCGAATTCCAACTCCCAATGGAAAAACTTCTGCTGCTGAGCCACATCCCGCGCAAACCCCGCCCACGGATACCGCGACTCCAGCGAGTAGAAACGCTCCATGCCCATCCACTCGGGCAGTTCGTCCTCGTACCGCTCCAGTTCGTCCAGCGTGTCGAACTGGGCCACCAGCGAGTCCGCAGCCACGTCCTGCGTACCCAACAACGACTCGGCGAAGTCCAGCCAGTCGTCCAGCGAGGCCAGCGGGATCACCGGGCGGCGCTCGCCTCGGATCTGCTCCTTACGGCTACCGCTCCGCGTGCTCTTCGACTTGATCTCGACGACCTCAACCCTGCCGAGAAGGTCCTCCCTCTCATACGTTTCCCGCGCAGGCGCACTCGGCTGGGCCGGAACCGGAGCCGGGGTCGTCGACACGACCCACTCACCCGACTGCGAGGCAACCTCCGCCGCCCGCACATACGCCTCATGGGAACCGTCCAGCAGCGCAGCCTCCTGCACCGGCCAGAACCACAGCGCGCACCACGCGTCCATCAGCGTCTTCAGGCGCCAGTACGGGGTGTCGACGGCCTCCAGGTCGGCCTTGACCTTCTCCCTCGGCACCGCAACCTCAGGCGACCGCAGCCACCCGTCCTCCGCCCCCCACACATCGATCCGCCGCGAGATCTCCCGCTCCGAAATCTCCAGCCGGCGCACGACCAGCCCCCACAGGTACTCCGCCCGCCGGGCCAGCCCCTGAAGCCGCTTGGTTTGCGTGGCACTCGGAGACTTGGTGATCGCCTTCCGCCAGGCAGCCAGCGCCTTCGACTCCGCCGGAGCCAGCGCCTTCGCCTCCTTCTCGGCCGCGACCGCGCCCCACTCCTTCGCCGGAAGCAGGAAGTGGTGCACCGCTCCCTCAGGCAGCGGCGCCCCCGCCAGCGCCTCCGACAACGGGAACCGCTCCGGAGTCGTGCCCAGCCAGCCGCCCTTCTTCAGGCGCTCGGCGGAGTACACCTCCCGGCGCCCGCCGATCAGCGAGTTGCCGCGCCGCAGGTGCAACCCGAACCACGGCGCCTCCATCCCCGGATGCATCGTGTTCAGCCACAGCGACACCTCCGCCAGCTCCACGGCCGTGTTGTTGAGGTCGACGCCGTAGGAGTTGTGCAGCGCGATGTACGCCTTGGCCTTCTGCAGCTCGACCGCGTACTTCTCCGTGTCGATGGCGACGCCCAGCTCGTCCTGGCGGCGCCGCAGGTACTCCGCCGCGACCTGGTTGATCGCCTCGTTGAGGAACGCGCCCGAGCCGAGCGCCGGCTCGCAGATCTTCCAGTCCAGCAGTTCCCGCGCCTCGGTCACCGTGTCGTCCTGGTCCAGGCGGTGCTGCAACGCGAGCTGGACCGTCACGCGGGTCAGGGATTCCGGCGTGTAGTACGACGCCGACGTCTGGCGGTCACGCCCCGACAGGCGGTACACGAACGCACCCGGCGCGTACCGCACGCGCTCCTCCACGCCCGTGTCCTCGTCCTTGTGCCGGACGAACACCTCGTCGGGGTACTCGTCGGCCTTGGTGGCCGGGATCAGCCAGGCGCCGTCCTTCGGGTCGCCGTTCTTCGCGACCTCGTACAGCTCCTCGCCCGCCACGAAGCCCGAGTACGACATCAGGCCCTCGTACACCGCGCCGAGCTGGTTGATGCCGAGCTGGGCGTACGAGATGAAGCCGCCGCGCTCGCGCCTCTTGCCGCGTGTCAGCATCAGCAGCCGCAGCACCCGGTACAGCGTCTCGTTGCGCAGGCGGGTGTCGACGAAGCGGTCCCCGCCGTCGGTAACAACCTCGGCCTCGGTGTCCACACGGGGGTCGGGCACGGCGTCCCGCCCGATCAGCCGGATCGCGTCCGGCTCGAACAGCTTGGAGTGCAGGGGCTCGAACCGCAGGCCCAGGTCCTCGGACGTCTTCGCGGTCACGGCCTCCGCCGACTCCGCGTCGACGCCGTGGGTGCGGCGCGGGCGGTAACCCTCCTGGACCTTCCGGAAGAGCAGGTCCAGCGACTCGTACAGGTAGAAGCCCTGGCGGGACTTCTCGTCCACCAGGTCACGCTCGGCGATCAGCTCGCCGAGGCGGCCGAGGCCGTAGCCCATCTGGTACTCGGGGTAGTCCGAGGGCAGGATGCCCAGCTCGGGGCGGGCCTCCGCGTACAGCAGGAACAGGATGCGGTACAGGTAGCGCAGCGACTCTCGGGTCAACTGGCGTCCCAGTTCCGGGAGTTCCTTCACCTGCTCCGGGCGGACGCCGGCCTCGCGCAGGCGGTCCAGGACCTCGTTCGCGATCAGCTCGACGCTCAGCCGCAGGCCGTCCCGCAGCTCACTCGACACGCCCACCGCGTGCTTCGTCGACTTGTCGAGAAGAGAGGCGAGGGGGTTCTCGCCGCCCTCCTCCGGCGTGCGCAGCGAGTCCGCGCCGAACAGCGCGGCCACCGTGTCGAGTTCGCCGCCCACCTTGGTGTCGTTGCGCTCCAGCGCCATGTCCAGCGACACCGCCAGGTACCGGCCCTCGCCCCATGCGGCCCGGTCGGCGAGCACGACGACGCCGCCGACCAGCAGCAGGACGTAGCGCGGGGCGTCCTCGCAGGCGAACAGGAAGGACGCCAGCTTGGAGCCCGTGCTGATCGTGTGCCGGCCGTCGAGGCGCAGCTCCGCCAGGAGGCGTCCCGCGCCGTCCGGGTCCAGCGCGTCGTCCGGCTCGGCCGACCAGCCGCAGTCCAGCGCGACGAGGTCCTTCTCGGCGTGCGCGACCGTCACCTCGTACGACTGGTCGGCGCGGACGACGGTGATCGTGCCCGGCTTGGCGTCGAAGCCGAGGGCGTGCAGCACCTCCGCGTTCAGCGCGTGCACGCGCTCGCACCACCCGGGGGCGTCGTAGGTCACGGCGTCGTCGCCGGTCGCCGCGCGCTCCTCGTCCATCGTGAAGTAGGAGCGGGCCGCGAAGTAGGGGCGGCGCAGCGCCCGCAGGCCCGCGCGCGGGGTGACCGGCAGCGCGCCCTCGGGGCGCTCGGCGTCGGCCGCGTCCTCCTCGCGCTGCTTCCAGTCGGCGAGCAGACCGGACTTGAGGTCCTTGGGGAGGACCTCGGCGAGGTAGTGCGCGGAGAAGTAGTCGCCGCGGTTGACCAGGCTGTCGTACGTCATCTTCGAAGAACCTCTGCGAGATCGGTCAGGCGGCGTGGGCCGGGGCGAGGACGGCGAGCAGGCGCAGCATCGGGCGGCCGGTGGTGAGGAGGGAGTCCGCGAGGGAGGCGAGGCGTTCGCGGGTGCCCGTCACCGTGCCCGTGGGCCCGGAGGCGCCACCGCTCGTCAGCGTCGGCTGCTCCCACGCGCCCAGGCGGGTCTTGTACTCCTCGATGGGGGCCCGCAGCGGTTCGTCCCACGCCTCGCGGCGCTGCTCCAGGAACGCCTCCGCCGTGTCCAGGACGCCGGGGATCGCCTCGGCCAGGCCGGTCGTGTCGTGGGCGAGGCCCGGGTTGGCCATCGTCGGGCCGACCTTCGCGCCGCGCAGGACCGCCACCATGTCGTCGTCGACCTCGCCGTCCGCGGTGACCGCCATCCACTTGACGACGGTCGGGCGGCCGAGCGCGTTGGAGTAGATGCCCTGGACGAGGTACGTGGGCCGCGGCACGTCGGCCGTCAGCACCGGCGCCTCCTGGCGGTCCAGGCGGACCAGGACCTTGTCCGTGAGCCACTCCATGACCGGGTGCAGGTCGGTCAGCAGGGAGATGTCAGGCCAGCTGGAGGTCGCCGAGGCGCGGGCGCGGGTGAGGCTGCTGTCGGCGAGCCGGCGGTTGAAGGTGACCTTCAGACGGTCGCGCAGGCCCTGCTCGCGGACGTAGTCCGGGGGCAGCCCCTTGAGGCGGTGGACCAGGTCGGAGGGCGGGACGAAGGAGAGCAGGCCCGTCTCGGGGTCGACGGACAGGTCCAGCCGGTCGTGGGCGTCCGGGTAGACCTCGCGCAGCGCCTCGTCCAGGAACTCGCGGGCGGAGGCGAACAGCCGGGGTACGTGCGCCCTGGGCACCGACCCGGTCCCGTCGCCCGCGTCGCTCGCGGCGTCGTCCCCTTCCGGCTCCTCGTTGACGGGGCCGAAGAAGTCGGCGAGGAAGTCGTCCACGGCGTCGTCGTCGCCGGTGTCGGCGGCGCGGTCGGTGTCCAGGGACTCGTCCACGGTGCGGCCCCGCAGCAGGTCCTGGATGAGGGACTTCTCCTCCGCCTCCGCCCGGTACAGGCCGGACACCGCCTCCGCCGTGCCCAGGGACTGGTGGGCCTGCGCCTCGCGCTCCAGCAGGCGCTCGGCGACGAGGGTGTCGTCCTTGGCGCCGTCGACGGAGCTGGTGAGGATCAGCGCCCGGAACTGCGGCTGGTGCGCCTGCCCGTAGCGGTCGATGCGGCCGTTGCGCTGCTCGATGCGGATGAGCGACCAGGGCACGTCGTAGTGGATGAGCTGGTGGCACTGGCGGTGCAGGTTGACGCCCTCGGAGGCGACGTCGCCGGTGAACAGGATGCGTACCGGCGTGTCCGCGAGGCCGAAGTCCTCCACGCACTGCATCTGCTGCTCGTCCGACAGGCCGCCGTGCATCACCCGGGCCGCCTCCTCGGCTACCTTCCCCCTGAAGCCGAGGGCCTGCGGCACGGTCCGGGCCAGCCACTCCAGGGTCTGCACGCGCTCGGAGAAGACGACGACCCGGGTGTCCGACTTCGGGCCGACCCCGATCTCGCGGAGCTGCTCCAGCAGGGCCTTGAACTTGCCCGAGTCCGCCTCCGTCATGTCCGACGCCAGCTCCTGGAGCCGGTGCAGGGCCGCGCGTTCGGCGGACGTCGACTCCGGGGCGTTCTTCTTCTCCAGCGTCCTGATGCGCGTGTTGACCGTGGCCTTCAGCGCCGCGTGGGAGGAGAGGAAGGACTTCAGCAGCGTGTACGGGAACAGGGGCACGTCGCTGACCGACTTCGAGCCGTCGGACGGCAGCCACACCGCGGCCAGCTCCTCGAAGATCCGCTCCTCGGCGGGGGTGGCGGTGATCCGGATCGAGCGGGAGGGGCCGCGGTCCGCCCACTGGCCCTTCATCTGCTCGCGCACCTCGGGGCTGACCTTGGTGCGGCGGATGAACAGGTGCTTGATGTCCTCGGCGCGGTAGTGCTCCGGGTCGCGGATCGCCGCCGGGTCGAGCAGGGAGATCAGCTCGGCGAAGGAGCGGGCGTCGCCGTTGTGCGGGGTGGCGGAGGCCAGCAGCAGGGCGTCCGTGTGCGGGGCCAGGGTGCGGGCGAGCTGGTTGCGCAGGGAGCCTTTGTTGATGAGGTTGTGGGACTCGTCGATGACGACCGCGTCCCAGGTGATCCGCTCCAAGTGGTGCTTGTACTGGTCGGTGTTCTTCAGGGTGTCGATGGAGACGATGACGCGTTTGAAGTACGTGAACGGGTTCCGGCCGGCCGGGATCTCCCGCTGGATGCGCTCGATGCCCACCGAGTCGAGGCGCACCAGCGGGATCGCGAACCGCGTCCACAGCTCGTGCTGGAACTGCTCCAGCACGTGCTGCGGGGTGACGACGAGGATGCGCTCGCCGCGGCCGCGGCGGATCAGCTCGGCGAGCGTGAGGCCGATCTCCAGGGTCTTGCCGAGGCCCACGACGTCCGCGATGAGCATGCGGGGACGCAGGTTGCGGCCCGACAGGGCGAGCTGGGCGGGGCGCTGCTGGTAGGGGAGCGAGTCCAGGAGGAAGGAGTCGGCGAGCGCCAGGCCGCGCTCGGCCTGCGGCAGCGGTGTCTTGCGCAGCACCGCCTCCAGGAACAGGCGCGAGCGGCGGAAGTTCGGCGAGTCGTCCCGCACCAGGCGCGTCCGGCGCGGGTCGAGCAGTTCGATCCGGTCCAGCCCGGTGAAGAACACCGCCTCCTGGTCGCGTACGAAGTCCGAGGCGCCCACGGCCTCGATCCGGGCACCGTCGTGCTCGGTCCGCGTCGCGTTGCGCACCAGCCACACCTCGTCGCGCACGAGGATCTGGGCACCCGGCGGGAACTGGGCGTCCTGGTCGCTCGCCGCGGGGGCCGTGGTGGCCGTGGTGAGGTCGGCGGTCACTCGGGTGCCTCCTGGGTCGTCATGTCGTAAGGCTGGGTGGAACCGCGTCCGGCTCGGCGGCGGTGTCGCCGTGCGGCCGGTGCGGGCACCGGTCGGGGGAGGCCGTACGCCTGTGTCACGGTCAGGGGGTCCGGCTCGGTGCGAAGGCCGCTCCCGCCGCGTAGGCGGCCCGGATGCGCTCCGCCGTCCTGCGGGCCTGGACGGAGTGGCGCAGGGTGCGCGCCGGTTCCGGGCGGTGCCGGGGCGGCTCCGGGGGACGGCCCGGTACCGGCTGCCTCCCGTGGGTGCCGTCCGCCGGGGCGCCGTGACCTGGGGCGTCGGGTGCCGGGGATGCTGTCGGCTCGTGCGGCACGGGCTCCGCCGGGAGCGTGGGAGTCGGTTCCTCCACGTCGGCAGAGGACGCCGGCTCCTGCGGGGCCGTCGGGGCGGTCGTCGCGGGAGGGTTCTCGAAGGGCACGGTGGGCGGCGGCGCCGTCCGGGGGGCCGGCCCGGACGGCGGCGCGGCCGGGCCGTGCTGCCGGGCGGTGTGGGCGGTGAGCCGGCGGCGGGCCTGGGCGATCTTCAGGCCGTGCGCCTCGATCACCGCGCGGCACCGCTGCACCACCTCGGCCAGCGAGGGACGGTCCTGCGCGCGGTGGGCCAGCATGTCCTTCAGCAGCGGCACCAGGTCGGCGGGCGCGTCGGAGAGGTCCGGGGCCGACTCGGGGTCGGTGACCAGGTGGAAGACCATGTACGGCGTCGCCGCCTGGTGCGGGTAGTGACCGGTCGCGGCGAACAGCAGCACCGCGCCGAGCGCGTAGACGTCCACGGCGGGCGTCAGCGGCTTCTCGCCGGCCGCCTGCTCCGGGGCCATGCAGACCGGGGTTCCGACCACCTGGTGGGGTGCGGTGAGCGACACCTGCGACTCGGTGAAGGCGGCCAGGCCGAAGTCGATGATCTTCGGGCCGTTGGGGCCGAGGAGGACGTTCGCCGGTTTGAGGTCCCGGTGCAGCAGGTCCTGCGTGTGCACGGCGGACAGCGCCTCGGCGAGGACGGCGCCGAGCGCCGCCGTGAGGACGGACGGCAGCGGTCCCTGCGCCTCCACGTGACGGGCGAGATCCGGGCCGTCCACGTACTCGGTGGCCAGCCAGGGCCGCTCCGCCTCCGCGTCGGCGCCCAGGAACGCCGCGATGCGCGGACCCCAGATGGTCTTGAGGACCTCGATCTCCTGGGCGAACCGCAGGCGGGACTGGGAGTCCACGACCGCCGGCTTGATCACCTTCACCGCGGCGGGCTCACCCCCGGGCGACTCCCCGAGGAAGACCTGTCCCATGCCGCCCTGGCCGATACGGCCGAGGAGCTCGAAGTCGCCCAGCGAGCCGGGGTCCTCGGGGTTCAGCGGCGTGATCTGCACGTGTGTCCTCGAATTCGGTCTCTCGCGAGCATCTGATCAGCCACGATGCGCGCGTGAAGACACGGTAGTGGATACGACCGGTGTCAGGTACAAGGAATGCGGGACGGAGATATCAACCCCGCGCGGTGAAGAACCTGTGAGGGTCTGTCCTCAGGGTGCGGAGCCGCCCCCTCGCGGGTGCGCTGCCGTGCCCCCTTACTCGCGGGACGGCAGCAGCTGCCCGCCGGTCAGGCCCCCCGACAGCAGCGTCACGGTCTCCTCCGCCAGCCGCGTGGCCCGCCGCGCTTCCGCCAGTAGCTCGTGCACGCGCCGGAAGGCCTCCCCGTACCGTCGCTGCTCCTCCAGCGGCAGCAGCGGCACGCGCAGCCGGCCGGGGGTGACCGTGAGCACCGTACTGCCGGTCGACGCACCCGCGATGTTGTCCTCCGCGCCCAGGAACCCGGCGAGGAACCAGGGATCAAGGCGTGCCTGGTCCGGACGCAAGAGGTGCAGGTGGGGGCCGAGCAGTGCGCCGGCCTCCGCCTCGCCCGCCACCCGGGCCATGGGCCCGCCCCCGCTTGCGATCGCCCGTACCACCACGTCCCCCGGGGCGATCGCGGGAGCCGTGTCCGTGCGCAGGTCCGCCGGGTCTCCGGTCGGGCCCGACCCGCCCGCGATGTCGGCGTGGGTGAGGACGGGGCGGTCCGCCGGGCCTTCGTCGCCGGGTTCCGCGCGTCCCCGTGATCCGTCCGGGACCGTCCGCAGCAGCGTCAGTGCGCCCCCGCGGGTGAGGTCCGAGGTCGTGGCCGTACGCCACTGCCGGGCCGAGGCTCCGGCCGGGCTCCAGTCCTCGTACCCCGCCGCCGCGCCGAGGGACCGTGCGGCCTGCACGAGGTTCCGGCGGGTCGCCTCCACCTCGGCGGACAACCGGTCCGGGTCGACCTCGGCCCGCGAGGCGCGGACGAGGCGTGCCGGGGCCAGGTCCACCACGTCGTCCAGGAGGTCGACCAAGCCGACCGCTCCCGAGATCCCGGGCTCGCCTTCGAACGCGTCCGGGTCGCTGTCGAACGCCTCCCACGCGCCGAGGACCCGTGCCGTGATCCGGTCCCAGTCCAGGGCGGAGGCGCGGCTCCCGCCGCGCGTGCGCGTGCCCGCCGCTCTGCCGCCCGCTGCTTCCGTCTCCGCGTGCGCCGCGTCGACGAAAAGCACCGACCTGCGCTCCTGGCCTCCCGGTTCGGGCCGCTGCAGGACCCAGATCTGGAGCCCGATGTGCAGCGGAACCGCCGCGCCGACCGGCAGTCCGATCACCGCGCGCAGCGCGCCGCTGCGTACAAGCTCCGCCCGTACGCGGCGCCCGGACGCACGGGCCGCCGTGGCGGGCGGCAGGAGCAGGGCCGCGCAGCCGCCGGGGGTCAGGTGGGCGAGGGCGTGCTGTATCCAGGCCAGCTCGGACTCGGCGCGGGCCGGGACGCCGTATGCCCAGCGGGGGTCGTACGCCAGTTCGTCGTGGCCCCAGTCCCGGACACCGTACGGCGGGTTGCTGAGCACCGCGTCCGCGAGGAGGTCGGGGAACGCGTCCGCGCGGAGGCTGTCGCCGGCGCGCACGGTGACCTTAGCGTCCGGCGCCGTCAGCATCAGGCTCACCGCACTCCGCTGAGCCTGTACGGGCAGCACGTCCTGGCCGTACACCTCGCGGGCGCCGCGACGGGCGGCGGCCGCGAGCAGGGAGCCGCTGCCGCAGGCCGGGTCCAGGACGCGGTCCGGGTGGCCGGGGACCAGACGCGCTAGAAGGTCCGCGAGCTCGGTCGGCGTCCGGTAGGCCCCGCTCGCCGCGCTCTCCTCCAGCTCCCGCTCCGCGAGCACCCGCAGGGTGGCCTGGCCGCCCTCCTCCTGTACGCACGCGTACAGCGCACGCAGGACCTCCGCGTCGGCCGCCTCGAAGCGGACGGTGTCCGAGCCGGGTACGGCGTCGGCTACGCCCGCCGCGTCGTGCTCGGCGCGAGCGGCGAGGTCCGCGTCCGGCAGCCGGGCGGCGGCGGTCAGTTCGTCGGCCGTGCGGCCGGCCGCCGCGAGGACGAGGAGCAGCAGGTCCGACGTGCCGACACCGGCGGCCCGCGCGTGCAGGCGGAGGGCCGTCCGCAGCTCGTCCGACGGGGTGGCCGCGGAGGTGTGACCGCGTGAGGCCAGCCAGTCGCGCACGGCCTGGAGGTCGTACAGCGGGCTGGCCTCCGTACCGCCCGCGGGCGCCGGGAAGTCGTCGTGCCGACGGCGCCAGTTGCTGACGGTGGCGCGCGTGACCCCCGCGATGCGGGAGATCTCGGCGGCCGTCACCTGAGCGGATGGCTGGGGCATGGCGGTCGTCCTGGGCCTCTGGGTGGTGGACACGGCAACAACCTATAGCAGTCGTCAAATCTGTCAACTTGTTTGACGATGCTTTCAAGCATGTGCTTCTCTGATGTTGCTTCCGGTTGGAAGCGTGCATCAGGCCGCGGATTCCGTGCTCTCGGCATTCGCCTTCTTGGCTCACGTCTGTCTGTTTCTCGTCGCACCGCATGGGGGGACCCACTCATGTCCACGCCTCCTTGGGCCCAGCCGCCCTACCCGCAGGTCCCGGAACCGCCGAAGAAGAAGAGCAAGGCCAAGGGCTGCGCCGGTGCCGGCTGCCTCGGCTTCGTCGCCGTCCTGGTCCTGGGAGGCCTGATCTCCGTGGCCGGCGGCGGCAAGTCCGGCAGCGCACCCTCCGCCCACGGTCCGGCCGCTGCGCCGTCGCACGGGCACCACGGCGCCAAGTCGGCTGCTCCGCAGTCCGAGGCCCACAGGAAGAAGCCGCAGACCGTCACCTACGAGGTCACCGGCACCAGCGGCGCCGACGTCCAGTACGGCCCGGCCGGGTCCAACGCCCAGGGCAAGGTGCCCATGAGAGTGATCAAGGCGCTCCGTAATCCTCAGTACTACGCGATCACCGCGCAGCTCCAGGGCGGCGGACACGTCACCTGCCGGCTGAAGGTCAACGGCAAGGTCATCTCGCGGTCCACCGCGTCGGGCGGCTACAACATCGCCTCCTGCGAGATCAGCAAGGACATCTTCAGCGGCAAGTGGAAGGACACGAACGCCGGCTGACAGGCGCGCAGACGCGGGACCACGTCCGGGGGGAAGGCGAGGAGCGCGTCCAGCGCCACTCGCCGACCGCCGCCGCGGTCGCGTCCGACCGCCCCTGCCCGGGCGGCTCCCGCCCGACCCGATTTCCCGGATCCACCTGGGGGAGAACCGCTTGACCGAGACGGACGAGCCCGAACTGACCGTGTACCACCGCCACCTGGCGCGGCTGCCGGCGCGCGACGACCGGGACCACTTCCGGGCCCTGCTCGTCCAGGCCCGCCACATCACCACCGCGTCCTACGAGACCACCCTCTACGACCACCAGCAGACGTTCCGCCTCCTGTGGCGCCATCTGCAGCGCAGCGGCCACCTGGGCCTCGCCCACCGTGAGGTCCGGGCACGTCTCGCCTCCGGTCGGGCGTCCCCCGACGAGCGCGCCGATCTGGAGCTGTTCCTCACGGTCTACGCGCAGACCCGCCCCGGCGCGTGACCACGCGCCGGACGCCGGCGGGCGACCCGCTCCGCCCGCCGCCTCCTGCCTCACCTCCTCTTCGACCCACGCCCGAAGGACACCCGTGAACCGAGCCAACGTCATCGCCATCGCCGCCTGCGGGTTGACCGCCCTGTCGGTCACCGCGGCCGTCGTGGACCACGTCAGCAGCCACTCGGCGCTGACCGCCGCCCGCCGCCGGGCGGCCGCGGCCGACCACCGTGCCCGGCAGGCCGAAACCCGCCCGCCCAAGGTCGTCACCAAGACCGTGGACAAGCCCGTCTTCGGCCGCTCCACCCTGCTCGGCGCCTACGCGGCCGGCGTCATCTCCGGTGGCGTGTACACCGACGACGGCAACACGACCTACACCTCGAGCGACAGCACCTGCTCGTAGGAGTACTCCCAGATCTCGCAGGAGCCCAACGGCGGCACCGTCCATCGGGACCTCTTCATGAAGGCCTGTCTGAACAACGTCAACGACACCGCCAAGGCCGACACCGCGCCTTGACGGGCGGCACCCGGCGGTTGCCCGCGGGGGAGTACCTCGCGACCGACCGGCGCCCCGAGGCGAAGAGGGCCGGCGGCCGGACCGCTCCGGCGCCCGCGACTCCGCTGCGCGCGGATGCCGAGACACCTCGTCAACCTGCGAAAATACGATACGTGTAAAGGCTATGTAATGGTCGTGTGCACAGCTACTCTGTCGGCGTGTACGACATGATCGACCCGGTCGCCGCTCGCCGTGCGGCCATAGCCGCCGAGAAGGAGCGTCTGGCCCGCGCGCGCGAACGCCGACGCGACGGCGGAGCGGCAGGCGCGAGCGGATTCGTCCAGCGCAAATGGCGCTGGGTCGGTGTCGACGGCGGCGAAGCCGTCGACACGGTGCTGCACGTGCTGAAGGACATCGCGCAGGCTCCCTCGCTGACCGAGGACCAGCGCGCTGTCCTGGCGGAGGCGCTGGAGGGGGCACCGGACCGGGAAACGCTGTTGCCGACGGTACGGGCGGGACTGGCCGGCCTGGAACCGGATGCCGTACTCCACCACCTGCGCGCCCTGTGGGCGGCCGGGGTGCGGTGGCTGAACGAGGCGGGGCTGGAGCGCTGCCGCATCCTGTGCTCGAGCACACCCGGTCAGGAACTGTCCGGTGGAAGGTCGCGCGCGGTCTCGGGCGGCCCCGCCTTCTCCCTGTTCGCCACCGCCGCCACCCGCGGCGCCATACCCGTGCCCAACGCGTTCCTTTCCCAAGTGCTCCCCTGGGCACCCCTGTCGGTCCTCGACGACCTCGTGGACCACGGTGGCCTGCTGCCCGAGGACACACCGTGGACGGCTCGCGACGAGCAGGAAGCGGTGTACCTGCAGGCACGTCTCGACCCCGGCTCGATCAGCCCGCGACAGGCCGAGCGGCTCGGATGGGAGACGCTGCGGCGTCGCCGGGCCTTCCTGGCCGGCGAGACGATCACCCGGCGGGAGCCCGAGGACGTGTGGGACCTGCTGTACGACGTCGTCATCGACGTCCAGCTGTCCTCCCTCGACGCTCTCGACGCGGCCCTGCCACGTGCCCAGCAGATCCAGTTGCGGAACCTCAGGTCCGGGGCGCTCGTCGGGCAGTGGGACGGCGACACCATCCGCGACCGGGGACTGTGGAAGCTGATGGCCGCGCTGTGGCGGCCGACCACGCCCGTCGACCCGCGGCGCAGCGACTTCTACGCCCTGGTCGCCCTCAACCGGGCCTACGACCTGCTGAAGTCCGGCGATCCGGAGGAGGCACTCCGCCAGGCCGAGTCGTTCCGGGACCGGAAGAGCGGCGCCGCGCTGCCCTCCCGCATCATGGACGAGGCGTACACCATCGCCGCCTACGCCGCCGCAGTCGTCTCGGCGGGGACCGCCGACGACCGCGGCGCGAGGGAGCAGCTGGCTCTCGCGGAGACGTACGCGGAGCAGGCGGCGCAGCACGGCGACCCCGTCGCGGAACGCAACCTCGCGCGTGTCCGCGCCTGGAGGGCGACTACCAGGAACAAACGGGAACCGGTGACGAACCCGTTCCTCGAACTCGGACTGGACCACGGGGCGGAAGGCTGGGACCGCCACTGCAGGAACCTCTTCCGCGAGTACGAGCGGGACGGAGACCACGCGGCCCAGGCCCGGCTGAACCGGGCCGAGGACCGCATCCATGAGGCCGCGCGCCACGAGTCCGGCTTCGACGTCTTCTTCCAGGTGCCGCTCGACCCGGCCCGCTACGAGTGGCCCGACGCCGTGCCCAGGCGACCGGTGCCGCCACTCGAACCCCTCGCGCGCCGGACCGGCCCGACGAGCGGTGCGGACCTCGAATCCATCCGGGCCTCGGCGGCCGTCGAACTGCTCGACGACTTCCGCAGCAGCGCACCGCATCTCGACCGTCACCGGCCCACCCGCTGACTGACGGTGCTTTCCCCCTGACGACGCACGATGGTGAGCGAGGCAGAACCAGGTCATGGCACCCCGGAGGATCAGGGCGCAGCGCAGCGCCGTGAAGAAGCCGCCCAAGAACCAGCGGTTGCACCGCCTCTGTCCCCACTGCGGACAGGTACAACAGGGCACGGGGCAGAAGCCCCCGCCGCACAAGCCCGGCGGGCGGGCGCGCCGCAGGGAGAAACGCCGCGAGACGGCCGAGTCGTCCCCCGTCGTGGAGCAGCGCACCGCGCCCGAGCCCATCGACGCCAAGAGCATCATCCAGGGAGTCGTCGAGCGGGTGCCCGCGGCCCTCGCGGACGCGAACGTCGGGGCAACCACGCCGTCGACCGCCCTGAACGTGGCCGTGCGCAAGGCGGTCCTCGACGAGTTCCGCACCCGCGCGCAGTTCGCCGGACGGCTCGCGGAGATCGACGCGCTCGTCTGGGGACGGAAGGCGGACGGCGGCGAACTGCTCGGCGGAGCCCTGCGGGAGCACCTGCGGGAACTGCGCATCACCAGGATGACCGAACCGGAGGAGAGCGACCGGTTCGTCGTGACCGAGGGCGAGGGCGAGGCGTTCGAGGTGCTGCGCCCGGCGTACGTGGACGAAGTGACCGGCAAGGTCATCCTGGCCGGTCACCTGCGGCGGGTCTCCCGACCCGCAGTGGGGGAGGAAGAGTGACGACCGGCATCGACTTCGGCACCACCAACTCGGTGGCCGCCCAGTGGAACGGCGAGTACGTCGAGATCCTGGAACTCGGTGGAGGGGGGCTCGACGCGGACTGGGAGCGGCCGGGCTTCGAGAAGCTCTACCCGTCCGTGGTGGGCACCAGTTCCCTGCGCACCGGAGCCCTGTTCGGCTGGGAAGCCAAACTGAGGTCCGAGAAGGCGGTCGAGGCGTGCAAGCGACTGCTGCGCGAGGAACCGCTCGTGACGGTCGGCGGACGACGCTTCGCCGCCACCACCGCGGCCGCCGGAGTGTTCCGGTCCATGGCCGCGGCCGCCGAGGAGGAAGCCGCGACGGAGACCCGTGAAGCCGTGATCACCGTGCCCGCCAACGCGACGGGAGCGGCGCGCTTCCGCACCCGGGAAGCCGCGCGGGCGGCGGGTATCGCCGTCAGGACACTGCTCAACGAACCGACGGCCGCCGCCATCGCCTACGCGCACACCATGGAGGAGGACGGCGAGTTCCTCGTCTTCGACTGGGGCGGCGGGACCATGGACGCCACCCTGCTCCTGCACGAGGGCGGATTCTTCGACGAGAAGGCCAGCCGCGGCGTCAACCAGCTCGGCGGACTGGAGATCGACACGCGGCTGCGCCGCATGGTGCTCGACCGGGCACCCGCGCGCAGGAAGTGGTCGGAGTCCGAGCAGCGGCAGTTCGCCCTCGACATCGAGCGCAACAAGATTTTGCTGTCCTCCCAGGAGTACGTGCGTATCACCACCCCGGACGGGGCCGCCGTGGAAATCGGCCAGGACGAGTTCTCCGCCGCGATCCAGGACCTGATCAGCCGTGCGCTCGACCCGGTGGAGGAATGCCTCGACCAGGCGCGGATCGACCCGAGCGAACTGAAGGCCGTGCTCATGATCGGCGGAAGCAGCCAGATCCCGGCCGTGCGGGACGCCGTGGCCGAAGCACTGGACTGCGAACTCGTCGGCGCGGACCTGTGCCACCCGATGACCGCCGTCGCCGAGGGGGCCGCCATCTGTGCTGCCGCCATGGACGGAGAGCTGAAGAGCATCATCCGCGTCGTGAACACGCACGCGCTCGGCACCATCACTCAGGACCAGTACGGCAAGCGTGAGTTCAGCGCACTGATCGACCGCAACCAGCGCCTCCCGCAGCAGCGGGTCAAGAGCTACCAGCCGTCGCGGGACGGCGTGTCCAAACTGACCGTCGAGGTGTGGGAAGGCGACCCGGACCGGCCCGTTGACCACCCGGACAACGTCAAGCTCACCGAACTGCCCCTGGACTTCCCACGGCGGTCCCAGGCCGAGGACGCCGTGTTCGACCTGGAGTACACCTACAGCAAGGAAGGACTGCTGTCGGTGCGGGCCACCCTGCAGAAGACCGGGGAGGTGCTCCTCGACGGCGAGGTCAGGGTCTTCGGTGACAGCACCGTCCCTCCGGAGATCGAGAAGGAACTGCGGGAACTCCTCTCGCTGCGCACCACGGGCCGCGAGGCTCCCCGCCCGACCCATCCCCAGCCCGCGCCGACCGCGGAGGCCGAGGACCGAGCCGGCGGTGCGGCCACGGGGACGGCGGTCCGGCCCACGCCTGCGTCAATGGCCCAGTCGGCGGCTGCTCGCAAACAGCCGGCGGCGGCCCTGGTGGTGGACGGGTCCAACCTCGCGTGGAACGGTCGTCCGCCACGTGCCGCCGGCGGGCGCCCCAGCTTCCAGGCGCTGCAGGCAGCCATCAAGTCCCTCCGATTCAAGAACGCCGACCGGGACATCCACGTCGTCATCGACGCCACTCTCCGGCACGATGTCGCGGACGAGGAACGCCCGCTGGTGGAACAGGCGATAGCCGCCGGTACGGTGGTGCAGCCTCCGGCGGGAACGGAGGGCCGGGGCGACGCCCTCGTCATCAGCATCGCGGACGAGATCGGCGGAGTGATCGTCTCCAACGACAACTTCGCGCCCTTCCAGAAGGCCAACCCCTGGCTCCTGGATTCCGGCCGGGTGCTGGGCGCCACGCACTCCCAGGGTCTTTGGGTGTTCAACCCACGCAGGCCGAATTCCGTTCTGGCCGCTGGGCGTCGCCGCTGAGGAACGTACCTGCCGCGGTGCGAATCCCGACGCCGCCTGCCGAGGACTTCGGCAGGCGGCAGCCGTCGGCAGCGTCCGACGGGACTGCTTCGCTGCGGCACTGCCCGGCCGGGTGAAACAAGGCACCTACGACGGCGCGGGCCGACCCTCCCACGCGAGCGAGGCCAAGTCTGGCTCACCGACTCCTGGAAGTACCGCTACGACCTGGTCGGCAACCTCACCTCCCAGGATGGCTCTTCTTGAGGTGGTTCGCGATGCTGGCAGGCGCGCCCGTGTAGCTGCACGAAGGGCATGTCTGCCACACGCCCTCGGATACGGCTCGGGCGCTCACCGAGTGACCTGGGCCGTATCCGTGTCCGTGCAGCAACTGGGCTACGGACGAACCGTACTCGACCGCCAGCAGCGCGGCCTCCGCCACCTTGTCGTGACCGGGGGCGAAGAACGAACCGGCTCCGACCGGCTTGGCGCAGCCGCACCAGCAGGTGCCGGTCGGAGTGAGGCGGGGAAGCGGCTTCGACGTCATGGCATCACCGTAGATCGGTGGACGTGTCTTGATGGGTGCTTTCGCGCGTTCGGCGGTAAGAGGCCAAGCGGCGGCTGCACGAGGACGTGGGGTGGGAGTACACGCCACCGCCGCCTCCCGCACCGCCCGGTTACCACCCCTTCTTCCTCGCCCGCGACGAGTTCGCAGGAGCCGGGTTCAAGGACGAGGCGTAAGCGGGGATGCGGGCCCATCCGCCCGAGGGGTGCGAACCCGTCGACTGGGGCTGCTCCGCCCTCAGGTGCGAGCGGCCGGGGACGACCCTGCTGGACACGGTCGCGAGTACGGTCGCGGAGATCCGCCGTGAGCACGGCCTGGTCTTGAACGACATGGGCATCGAGAAGCCCCAGGAGTGGCTCGGTGACGACAAGAACGGCTGTGCGGCGCAGATCGTGGGGCATCTGTTGCTGATGGCCGCTCACCGGGCCTCGCTGCTGGGGTACGGGCGCAGGGATCTGGTGCGCCTGCTCGACGCGGGGGTGGAGTAGATGGGTTTCGGTCGAGGTGACGGTGAACCGGGCGTCGTCACCGACCGTATCCCTCTTCCATGGGAGGATCGCTCACCATGAGCGCGTCGGCGGCCGTCAGGAGTCTGCGTGCCGCCGTGTTCGCCGCGGTGTGCGTGCTGCTGGCCGCCGCCGGGCACGGGCTGGCCGTGGGGGACATGCCTCCGCTGTGGGCCGACGCGGGTGTCTTTCTGAGTGTGTTCGCCATCGGCTGGGCGCTCGGTGGGCGTGAGCGGTCGCTGGCCGGGATCGGGGCGGCCATGCTGGTCACCCAGGCCGGGCTGCACTTCGCCTTCGGCGCGGCTCACCGGGTCAACGGCTCCGGCGGGAGTACGGACGTCATGCACATGGCGTCCATGCACGGTCACACCATGACGGCGACGCACGCCCACTCCACGGCCGATTCCGCCACGGCCGCCCACCTTCTCGCCGCCCTCCTGGCCTCCTGGTGGCTGCGGCGGGGCGAGGCCGCCCTGTGGTCGCTGCTGCGGCGGGCGGCCGGGCTGGTGCCGGGGCTTGTCGCGTGGTGGCGGGGTGTTTCGCCACCCTTTCCGTACGGACCTGCCGTGCGCGTCCCGGCCGGGCCCGACTCGCTCCGCCTGACCCTGCTGCTGCGGCATGCGGTGCACCGGCGGGGGCCTCCCTCTGCGATCTCGTACTCGGTCTGACCATCCGGCACACATCACTCGTACGGAGATCCACTCAGCCATGTCCGTCTCACCCATGTCCATGAACATGTCCGCGACGCGTGTCGTCCTGCGTCGAGCCGCGGCCGTCACCGCTCTGACCGCCACCGCAGTCCTCGCGGCCGCCGGCGCCGCTTCCGCGCACGTCACTGTCCACCCGGAGAGCTACGAGAAGGGAGCCACCGACGGTGTGCTGACCTTCCGGGTGCCCAATGAGGAGGACGCCGCCTCCACCAGCAAGGTGCAGGTCTTCCTGCCGACCGACCACCCGGTCCTCGGCGTCATGGTCCATCCGCAGGATGGCTGGACCCCCAAGGTGACCACCACCAAGCTGAAGACGCCGGTGAAGACCGATGACGGCACCATCACCGAGGCCGTCTCCCAGATCACCTGGACCGGCGGGAAGATCGGGGCGGGGGAGTACGAGGACTTCGACGTCGCCTTCGGGGAACTGCCGGACAATACGGGTCAGTTGACGTTCAAGACGTTGCAGACCTACTCCGACGGCAAGGTCGTTCGGTGGATCGAGGCGCCCAGTGGTGGTGAGGAGGCCGAGAATCCGGCGCCCACGCTCAAGCTGACGGAGGGGGGAGAAGAGGCTCCCGCTCCTGCGGCGGCGAAGGGCGGTGATTCCGACACCGTGAGGACGGCGGCGACCGACGGGAGCGACGGTACCGCCCGGGGGCTCGGTGTCGGGGGACTCGTCGTGGGGGTGCTGGGGCTGGCCGCGGCCGTCTTCGCCCTCGTGCGGGGGCGGTCCCCGAAGGCGGACGCCTAGCCGGCCACGGGTCAGCGGCGGATCAGGCCCAGGTCCGTCGCCGTGGCCACGGCGGCCGTGCGGGAGTCGACGCCGAGTTTGGTGTAGGTGCGGGCCAGATGGGACTTGACGGTGCCCTCGGTGAGGTGGAGCCGCCGGCCGATCGCCTGGTTGGAGAGGCCCTGCGCGACCAGGGTCAGGACCTCCGTCTCACGCCGGGTCAGGGCGACGGCGGGTGCGCGGAGGCGGTTCATCAGGCGGTCGGCGACGGTCGGGGCCAACGCGGTGCGGCCCGCGGCGGCCGTGCGTACCGCCGCCGCCAGCTCCTCGGGGTGTGCGTCCTTGAGGAGGTAGCCGGTGGCGCCCGCCTCGATGGCGGGCAGCGTGTCGGCGTCGGAGTCGTAGGTGGTGACGATCAGGACCCGCGGCGCGCCGGGGCGGGCGGTGATGAGGGCGGTGGCCTCGGCGCCGCCCATGCCCGCGCCGAACTGAAGGTCCATCAGGACCACGTCGATGTCACCCTCGGCGGCGCGGGTGACCGCGGCCTCGGCGGTGGCGGCCTCCGCCCGCACGACGATGCCGGGCTCGGTCTCCAGCACGGCGCGCAGCCCCGCCCGTACCACCGGGTGGTCGTCGGCCAGCAGCAGACGGATGGGGCTGCCGGACACGGTGGGGGAGGGGCCGCCGGGTACGTCTCGGCCGGGTTCGCGGGGTACGGCCGGCCGAGGGTTGCCGGTGACTTCCCGACTGTGGTTGCGGGGCACGTCCGGGCTGGGACCGCCGGTCACGTCCGGGCTGCGGTCGCTGGGTACGTCCGGCTTGGAGCCGTCGGCCGTGTCCGGCCGTGGGTGGCCGGCTACTTCCGGGCTGGGGCCGCCGGTCAAGTCCGGCCTGGGGCTGTCGGTCACGGGTGGGCCTCGGGTCGTTCGGTTCGTTCGGTTCGTTCGGTTCGCTCGGGTTCGACGGATTGGGGCGCGTGCGCGCCCGGGGCGCGTGGGTTCAGAGGCAGCTGGGCTGACAGGGACGTGCCCCGGCCCGGGGACGAGCCGATGGTGAGGGTGCCGCCCAGGGCGTCCATCCGGGCGCGCATCGCGGCGAGGCCGAAGCCTCCGTCGCCCGGGTCGGGGGACGGCAGCGCGTCGGGGTCGAAGCCGGTGCCGTCGTCGGCGATGTCCACGCAGACGTGGTCGTCCAGGTGGGTGAGGGTGACGTCCGCGGTGGTGGCGCCGGCGTGGCGGACGGTGTTGGCCAGTGCGGACTGGGTGATCCGCAGGAGGGCCACCTCGTGCGCGGTGGGCAGGGGGGCCGGGGCGCCGGTGACGTGGAAGCGGACGGTGAGGGGGTGGCGGGCGGAGGTCGTGGCGCACAGGCGTTCCAGGGCGCCGGCCAGCGTGGTGCCCTCCAGGGCCGGCGGGGTGAGGGCCGCGACGAAGCGACGGGCCTCGGCGAGGTTGTCCACGGCCGCCTGCCGGGCCTGGTCCACATGGCGGGCGGCGGCCTCGGGCCGCTCCGGCAGGGCGCGCTCGGCGGCGCGCAGCAGGAGCTGGATGCTGGACAGGCCCTGGGCGAGGGTGTCGTGGATCTCGCGGGCCAGTCGTTCGCGCTCGGCGAGCACGCCGGCCGTGTGCTGGGCCCGGGCCAGGTCGGCGCGGGTGGCCGTCAGCTCCTCGATCAGCCGGCGGCGCTGTTCGCTCTCCCGGTACAGCGCCTGGTACCCCCACACCACCGCGACGGCCACGGCGGCGCCCAGCGCCGGGCCGATCACCATCGCGACGCTGAAGGCGTGCTGGTGGGCGGCGAAGGCGGTGATCGCCGCCAGCGCGGTCGCCACGACCGCTGCCAGGGCGGACCGGCGCGGCAGCAGGTGGAGCTGGAGGAAGTACAGCGGAAAGGCCAGCCAGACACCGTCGGCGGACAGGGCCAGCAGCACCAGCCAGGCGGCGCCGAGGCAGGCCAGCCACACCGTCGCCGACCGCCGTGACCGGCGTACACCGCGCAGCAGCGGGCCGGCCGCGTACACCAGACCGCAGGCGACGGCGGCGGCGACGGTCGCCCCGGGACGCGGCCCGCCGTCGGTCAGGGCCCGCCCGGCGGCCAGCGCGAGCAGGCCGGCGATCAGCAGGTGCAGGCACCAGGCCAGGACCCGGCCGGTCGGGATCGGGGCGGGGGCGGGGGGAGAGGAGTTCACAGTGCGTCCAGGCTACGGAGGCGGACCCCCGAGGGGCCTCCATCGAAAGTTACAACCCGGATGCCGTCTTTCCGGCCGGTGAAGTGGGGTCCCTTGCCAGATGCCCGGCCGGGCGGCCGTCGGCGACGGTGGGGGCGTACCGATTCGACCACCGCTTCCGTCGTTGAGAGGACAGGCCACCCCCGTGTTCGTCGCCTGGAGAGACCTGAGGTTCGCCAAGGGGCGCTTCGCCCTGATGGGAACCGTCATCGTGCTGATCACCCTGCTGGTCGGTCTGCTGTCCGGGCTGACGGCCGGGCTCGGCAGGCAGAACGTCTCCGCGATCACCGGGCTGCCGGCGGACCGGATCGCCTTCCGGGCGCCCACCGGCGGGCAGGGCCTGTCCTACTCCGAGTCCACCGTCACCGCACGCCAGTGGCGGCAGTGGGCCGGGGCGCCCGGCGTCGAGCGTGCCGAACCGCTGGGGATCACCACGACCAGGGTCACCGCCGGGGGCCGGAGCACCGCGGTCTCCGTGTTCGGCGTCGAGCCCGGTTCCCCGCTCGCTCCGGACGGCGGACGGATCGACGACCGGTCCGCGGTGCTGTCCACCACGGCCGCCGACGACCTCGGTCTCGCCCCCGGCGGCTCCCTCACCCTGGCCGGGCACCGGCTGACCGTCGCCGCCGTACGGGGCGACGCCTCCTTCAGCCACACCCCGGTGATCTGGACCAGCCTGGACACCTGGCGGCGGACCGCGCCGCCCACGGACGCCGCGGACGGCGCCACCGCCACCGTCATCGCCCTGCGCACCGCCGCGGGGGCCGACCTCACGGCCACCGACCGGCGGGCCGGCACCAGGACGGTCTCCGTCGAGGACTCGCTCTCCGCGATCGGCTCCTACACCTCGGAGAACGGCTCCCTGCAGCTCATGCGCGGTTTCCTGTTCGCCATCTCGGCGCTGGTCATCGGGGCCTTCTTCACCGTGTGGACCATCCAGCGCAGCGGCGATGTCGCCGTCCTCAAGGCGCTCGGCGCCTCCACCGCGAGCCTGCTCGGGGACGCCCTGGGCCAGGCCGTCGTCCTGCTGGTCGGCGGCACCGCGGCCGGCACCGGCATCGCCGCCGCCGTCGGCGCCCTCGTCGCCGGCTCGGACGTACCGTTCCTGCTCAGCCCGGGCACGGTACTGCTGCCCGCCGCGGTGATGGTCCTGCTCGGCAGCCTCGGTGCCGGCCTGTCCATCCGCCGCATCACCTCCGTCGACCCGCTGACCGCCCTGGGGAGCGCCCGATGAGCCTCGAGCTGACCGACATCACCCTCACCTACGCGGACGGCGAGACCCGGCTGACCGCTCTCGACCGGGTCACGCTGCAGGTCCCCCGGGGCAGCCTCACCGCGGTCGTCGGCCCCTCAGGCTCCGGCAAGTCCAGCCTGCTGGCCGTCGCCGCCACCCTGATCACGCCCGACGCCGGAACCGTGACCATCGACGGCACGTCCACCACGGGACTGAGCCGCGGCGAACTGACCGAGCTGCGCCGTCACCGGATCGGCATCGTCTTCCAGCAGCCCAACCTGCTGCCCTCCCTCACCGCCGCCGAACAGCTCCAGGTCATGGCCCGGATCGACGGCCGGAGCCCCGGCCGGGCCCGCGGGCGTGCCCTCGAACTCCTCGACGCGGTGGGCCTCGCGGACCGGGCCCATCGCCGGCCCCACCAGCTCTCCGGCGGCCAGCGCCAGCGCGTCAACATCGCGCGCGCCCTGATGAACGACCCCACCGTCCTGCTGGTCGACGAACCCACCAGCGCCCTCGACCACGAACGCGGTGCCGCGGTCATCGGGCTGATCACCCGGCTCACCCGGCAGCGGGCCACCGCCACCGTCCTGGTCACCCACGACCGCAACCACCTGACCGCCGCCGACCGGATCGCCGAGGTCCACGACGGACGCCTCCGCCGCCCCGCACCGACCGGCTGACGGTACGAGACGGCGGAGGCGTGCCGGTGTCCACGGCGCCCTCAGCGCGTGGCCAGCTCCAGCTCCCGCACCAGCGGCTCGCCGACCGCTCCCTGGCCGGCCGCCTCCTCGGCGACCGCCCCCTCGCGGGCCGTCCGCCCGCCGTCCGCACGGGAGCCGCGCCACAGCCACAGCACGTCCCGGCCGAACGACCACACCAGCGAGCCCAGTGACAGCGCCACGATGGCCAGGTTCACCGGATGCGGCAGCAACTCCGCGCCGGCCAGCAGCAGGCATATGCCCTGGAGGGCGGCGACCGTCTTGCGGGCGAAGGACGGCGGCAGCGACGCGTTCAGCCACGGGGCGACGCGGGCCGCCGCCACGAACGCGTACCGCATGCCGCCGATCAGCAGTACCCAGGGCCCCTGCTGCGTCGCCACGTAAACGCTCAGCACCAGGATCAGGAACGCGTCGACCTCCATGTCGAAGCGGGCGCCCAGCGCGGTGGAGGTGCCGGTGCGGCGGGCCACCTTGCCGTCGACGCCGTCCAGCAGCAGCGCCACGGCGGTCAGACCGACCAGCAGCGTCACCGGCGGTGCGCTCTCGAAGGAGTCCGCGACCAGCGCGGTCACCCCGCCCACCAGGGTGGCGCGGCCAAGGGTCACCCGGTTGGCCGGGCCGAACGAGCTGAGCCGGGAGCGGTGCAGGGCGCGGGACAGGACCGCCCAGGTGGCGAACGCGAAGACCAGCCCCGTCAGCCAGCCGGCCGGCCCCATGCCGATCGCCGACCCGAGCAGGGCGAGCAGCAGGAGCTGTACGCCCGCTCCGACAGCGGTCTCCTGCTGGAGCCTCGCGTCATACGTGTTGTTCAGGGCCACCGCACACCCTCCGGCCGAGTGACAGAGTCGATCAACGCCGCGTACTGTGCGCGGCCTGTGCACATCTCGGTACGTGAACAACTTCCCGATCGTTCAGGAGGATGCCGATGAACCGGTCGGCCCGCGCGTTCTGGCTGAGCTCCCCGGGGGCCGGTGAGCTGCGCGACGTCACCCTCGCGGAGCCGGGCGAGGGCGAGGTCCTGGTCCGCACGCTCTACTCCGGAGTGAGCCGCGGCACGGAGACGCTGGTCTTCCGCGGCGGCGTGCCCGACTCCCAACACGCCGTGATGCGGGCGCCGTTCCAGGAGGGCGACTTCCCCGCGCCGGTGAAGTACGGCTACCTGAACGTCGGCGTCGTCGAGGAGGGTCCGCGAGAGCTGATCGGCCGTACGGTCTTCTGTCTGTATCCGCATCAGTCCCGTTACGTCGTTCCGGTGAACGCCGTGACCGTGGTGCCCGACCGGGTGCCCGCCGAGCGTGCCGTGCTCGCCGGGACCGTGGAGACCGCCGTGAACGCACTGTGGGACGCGTCGCCCCTGATCGGCGACCGGATCGCGGTGGTCGGCGGCGGCATGGTCGGCTGCTCGGTCGCCGCGCTGCTCGCCCGCTTCCCCGGCGTACGGCTGCAGCTCGTCGACGCCGACCCGGCCCGCGCCGAGACCGCCGAGGCGCTCGGCGTCGACTTCGCCACCCCCGGCAGCGCGCTCGGCGGGTGCGACCTCGTGGTGCACGCCAGCGCCACCGAACAGGGCCTCGCCCGTGCCCTGGAACTCCTCGCCCCCGAGGGCACGGTCGTCGAACTCAGCTGGTACGGCGACCGGCGCGTCAGCCTGCCGCTCGGCGAGGCCTTCCACTCCCGCCGGCTCACCGTGCGCAGCAGCCAGGTCGGCACCGTCTCCCCGGCCGCCCGCGCCGGCCGGGGCTACGCCGAACGGCTGGCGCTCGCCCTCGACCTGCTCGCCGACCCGGCCCTGGACGCCCTCATCACCGGCGAGAGCTCCTTCGAGGAACTCCCGGAGCTGATGCCCAGGCTCACCTCCGGTGAGATACCGGCCCTGTGCCACCGCATCACCTATCCCGGCAGCGGGCCGGCCCGGACCGGCAGCAGCGGCCTGACCTGAGAAAAGAGTGAGAGGAGGCTGAACACGGGGAAGCGAGAAGCCGTACTACACGGCAATCCCCCGGCAGGTGACCGCCGGGGGCATCAGACGCGCCGCACCTGGAGGGTCGTCCGTTGTTCAGCATCACCGTCCGCGATCACATCATGATCGCCCACAGCTTCCGCGGCGAGGTGTTCGGGCCCGCACAGCGCCTGCACGGCGCCACGTTCCTGGTGGACGCCACGTTCCGCCGCGAACAGCTGGACGATGACAACATCGTCGTCGACATCGGCCTGGCCACCCAGGAGCTGGGCGCCGTCGTCGCCGAGCTGAACTACCGCAACCTCGACAACGAGCCGGAGTTCGCCGGAATCAACACGTCCACCGAGTTCCTGGCCAAGGTCATCGCCGACCGGCTCGCCGACCGCGTCCACGAGGGCGCCCTCGGCGAAGGGGCCAGGGGCCTGGCGGGACTCACCGTCACCCTGCACGAATCGCACATCGCCTGGGCGAGTTACGAGCGTGCCCTGTGACGGAGACGACCGTGAAAGCCGGCGGGGCGCCCGCGAAAACCATCGGGGCGCCCGCGAACACCGCCGGGGCGCCCGGGAAGGCCGCCGGGGCGACGGTGAAAGCCACCGGGACGCCCGCGGAGACCACGCAGAAGGCGCGGCTCACCTACGTGCCCGCGCAGCCCACCGCCCTCGAGAACGTCGGGATCATCCCCATGTCCCTGCGCACCGTGCACTTCGTCATGCCGGGCGGTGTCGACGACCCGGCCGCGCCGAGCGGCGGCAACGCCTACGACCGCCGGGTCTGCCTGGACCTGCCGGGCTTCGGCTGGCAGGCCGTGCGGCACGCCGTGCCCGGCAGCTGGCCGCGCCCCGGCCGCGCCGACCGCGACGTGCTCGCCCGCACGCTGCGGGAACTCCCGGACGACACGGTCGTCCTGCTCGACGGCCTGGTCGCCTGCGGCGTGCCGGAGATCGTCGTCCCCGAGGCGGAGCGGCTGCGGCTCGCGGTGCTGGTGCATCTGCCGCTCGGCGACGAGACCGGCCTGGACCCGGCCGTGGCCGCCGCCCTGGACGCCCGCGAGCGCGTGGTGCTGCGGGCGGCGGGCGCGGTGATCGCCACCAGCGACTGGGCCGTCCGCCGGATCGTCTCCCACCACGGCCTCGACCCGCAGCGGGTGCATGTCGCGGCGCCCGGCGCCGACATCGCGCCCCTCGCACCGGGCACCGACGGCGTCTCCCGGCTGCTCTGCGTCGCCGCCGTCACCCCGCGCAAGGGCCAGCACCGGCTGGTCGAGGCGCTGGCCGCCGTGACCGACCTGCCGTGGAGCTGCGTGTGCGTCGGCGGGCTCACCCAGGACCCGGAGTACGTCGACCGGTTGCGCGGTCTGATCCGCGAACGCGGCCTCGACGACCGGCTGCTGCTCGCCGGGCCCCGGGCCGGCGCCGAACTCGACGCGGCGTACGCGTCGGCCGACCTGATGGTCCTCACCTCGTACGCGGAGACCTACGGCATGGCCGTCACCGAGGCGCTCGCCCGGGGAATCCCGGTGCTGGCGACCGACGTCGGCGGAGTGTCCGAGGCGGTCGGCCGCGCCCCCGACGGCGGTGTCCCAGGCATCCTCGTCCCCCCGGAGGACCCGGCGGCGCTCGCCGCCGAATTGCGCGGCTGGTTCGGGGAACCCGATGTACGCCGCCGGCTCAAGGCCGCGGCCCGCGGCCGCCGCGCGGCACTCGACGGCTGGGCGACCACCGCCCGCAGCCTGGCCGGCGTCCTCGGCCGGCTCCCCGAGGCACCGAGGAGGGCGGCATGACGGACACACGGACGGTGGCCGGGGGCATCCCGGCCCAACCGGGCCCCGGCGGAGCCGAGTTCGTGCCGGACGGCGAGGAGGCCGCGATGGGTGCCGGTGCACACGAGAGCGACCCGGCCGGTGTGATCGCCGGTGCCGGTCCCGTCACCGGCCCCGGCGAACGGGCCACCGTACGGCTGCGGGACGGCGAGCCGCAGGAACCGCCCCGGTACGCCCCCGAGTGGCTGCGGCTGCGGGAACCGGCCGACGCGGCGGCGCGGGCCACCGAGCCGCTGGACACGCTGCGGATCGGGCTGGCCGAACGGCCCGGCGGGGCGGGCGGATCGGCCGTCCACGACCTGGGCTGCGGCACGGGTTCGATGGGCCGCTGGCTCGCGCCGCGGCTGGACGGCCCCCAGCACTGGGTCCTGCACGACCGCGACCCGTACCTGCTGCACTTCGCCGCCGCGGGTTCTCCGCGCGCCGCCGCCGACGGCAGCCGGGTCACCGTCGAGACCCGGCGCGGCGACGTCGCCCGGCTGACCCCGGACGCGCTGAACGGGGCCGCGCTGGTGACCGCTTCCGCGCTGCTGGACGTCCTCACCCGCGAGGAGGTCGAGACCCTCGCCGCCGCCTGCGTCGACGCGGGCTGCCCGGCGCTGCTCACCCTGTCCGTCGCGGGCCGGGTCGAACTCACCCCGCCGGACCCGCTGGACGCCGAGATCGCCGAGGCGTTCAACGCCCACCAGCGGCGCGACGGGCTGCTCGGCCCGGACGCGGTCACGGTGGCCTGCGAGGCGTTCACCGAGCGCGGGGCGACCGTACGGGTGCATCCGAGCCCGTGGCGGCTCGGGCCGGAGGAGTCCGCGCTGACCGCGCAGTGGCTGCGGGGCTGGGTGGGCGCGGCCGTCGAGGAGCGGCCCGAGCTGTCCGAGCGAGCCGAGCGCTATCTGCGTGAGCGGCTGGCCGCCTGCGAGGCCGGTGAGTTGAACGTCGTGGTCCACCACAGCGATCTGCTCGCGCTGCCCGAGCCGGTGGGCGGGGCGTCGTCATGAGCGGACAGGCGGTGGAGACCGGCGCGCGGCCGCGCCGGGGGAGGGCGGCGAAACCCCGCCTGGCACGGGTGATCCCGCATGCGCGGATCAGGGGCGTGCGAGGTGGCACCACGGCTCACGCGGTGAGCGAGGCGACGGCGCCGGCGGAGACGTCCGCGCCCGGGACCGCCCGGCGCGAAGCCCCCCACCGCCTGTTCCGCGGGCTCGACTCCCGTGTCGTCCGCACCCACTTGGGCACGGTCGCCGGCGTGGCCATCGTCGCCGGGCTGCTGTGGCGGCTCGGCACGGGTGTGCTCCTCGACGGGCTGCGGCGGATCGACTCGGCGTCGCTGCTGCTGGCCCTGGGCATCGGGCTGGTCACCACGGTGTTCAGCGCGTGGCGCTGGCAGTTGGTGGCCCGGGGCCTGCGCATCCGGCTGCCGTTCGGGCCGGCGGTCGCCGACTACTACCGGGCGCTGTTCCTCAACGCGGCCCTGCCCGGCGGGGTGCTGGGCGATGTGCACCGGGCGGTCCGGCACGGGCAGAGCGCCGGAGACATCCGGCGCGGGGTGAAGGCGGTCGTGCTCGAACGGGTCGCCGGTCAGGTCGCGCTGGCCGTGTTCGGCGTGGTGGTGCTGGTGGCCCTGCCGTCGCCGGTGAGGGACGAGGTGCGCGGGCTCGCGGCTCCGGTGGCGCCGGCCCTGGTGGGTGCGCTCGCCGTCGTACTCGCCGTCCGGCTGAACCGCGCACCCTCCCGCCGCGGCGGCGCCCTGCGTTCAGCGCTCGGTGAGGCCCGCCGGGGGCTGCTGTCGCGCGAGGCCGGACCCGGGGTCGCGCTGTCCTCCGCCGTCGTACTGGCCGGGCACGTCGCGATGTTCGTCGTGGCCGCCCGGATCGCCGGGTCGGCCGCGTCCGTGCCGGTGCTGCTGCCCATCGCGGTGCTCGCCCTGGTCGCCATGGGGCTTCCGCTGAACGTCGGTGGTTTCGGCCCCCGCGAGGGCGTCACCGCCTGGGCGTTCGGCGCCGCCGGGCTCGGCGCGAGCAGCGGGGTGGCCGTCGCCGTGGTGTACGGGGTGCTGAGCTTCGTCGCGAGCCTGCCCGGAGCCGCCGTGCTCGTCGCCCGCTGGTACACCGGGCTGCGCGGCTACCCCCGCGCCGCTACCGGGCCGGAGTCCGAGGTGAGCAGGTCGAAGAGGGCGCCGAACGAGTCCACCAGGCCGGCCAGCAGTTCCTTCCCCTTCTCCGCCGAACCCAGCGAAGGGCGGCCGATGACACCCGATTCGGTGTAGGCGGACATTCCCACGGTGAGGAGATGACGACGGTCGTCAGCGGTGAAATCGGCGGACTCGTAACCAGGGCGGACGAATTCGGGGTGAGCGTGCAGCAGAATGGACGTCTCGATCTCGCCCGCGTGCATGTCGGTGAGCAGGGAGGTGAGCACACCGGACCGCTCCCGCGCCGCCTCCCAGTCCTCGGCGGCCGGGAACAGCGCCATCCGCTCCCCGCGCGCGGAGGCCTCCTGGACGACGTTGCCCAGCACGTAGTTGCCGCCGTGGCCGTTCACCACGACCAGCGCCTCGACACCCGATCGGCGCAGCGAGTCCGCGATGTCCCGGACCACCGCGTGCAGGGTCACCGCGGAGATGCTGACGGTCCCCGGCCAGTCCGCGTGCTCGTGCGAACAGCCGATCGTCACGGGCGGAAGGAGGTGCACCGGATACGCGCCGGCGATCTCCCGGGCCACGGCACAGGCGACGAGCGTGTCGGTCGCCAGCGGAAGGAAGGGGCCATGCTGTTCGAAGCTGCCGACGGGAAGGACGGCGACCTGTGTTGAAACGCCCGCCCCCCGCATCCGTACGTCTTCCGTAGTGTCCGCCGGTACCACCCCGACGCCGGCCGTCCGCGCGCCCGAACCACTCATCTTTCCCGGCCCTTCGTCTCTGCTTAGGAATCAGATCATGACAGAAAACCTCGGTGTCCTCGGCGAGAAGTCCTCGCGGCGCTCGGGCGCGGAACGCGTCGTCAGCGCGCCGCTGCCCACCGTGTACGGGCAGTTCCAGGCGATCGGCTACCTGGACCACGACCGCGGTGACGAACAAGTCGCCCTCGTGTACGGGGAGATCGGGACCGAGAGCGTGCTGACCCGGCTGCACTCGGAGTGCCTGACCGGGGACGCGTTCGGCTCCCGTCACTGCGAGTGCGGCGACCAGCTGGCCTCGGCCCTGCGCGCGGTGGTCGCCGAAGGCAGCGGCATCGTCGTCTATTTGAGGGGACACGAGGGCCGGGGCATCGGCCTGCTGGCCAAGCTGCGCGCGATGGCCCTGCAGGCGGAGGGCCTGGACACGGTCGAGGCGAACCTGGCGCTCGGCCTGCCGGTCGACGCCCGCGACTACGGTGTCGCCGCCGGGATCCTGCACGACCTCGGGGTGCGGTCGGTCCGGCTGATGTCCAACAACCCGCGCAAGCGGGAGGCGCTGGTACGGCACGGCATCCAGGTCGCCGAGCAGGTGCCGCTGCTGATCGAGCCGTGCGAGAGCAACATCACCTACCTGCGGACCAAGCGCGAGCGCCTGGACCACGTCCTGCCCCATCTGGACGCCGTCGCCCACGGGTCCTGAGCGGCCGGGCCGGGGGCGGGGCGGGCGTCGCCGGCCGCCCGCCCCGCCCCCGGCCCGGTCCCACTCGCGCCCGTCAGCTGTGCTGTCCGATGCGGTCGACCACCTGGATGTCCTTCAGAGTCCTGGTCTCGTAGTAGTAGTTGACCTGCTTCCACTCGCCGTGGATCTTCTTCGGCGAACTCCCCTCGGTGCGCAGGCCCAGATAGTCGTAGGTCCTGCGGTCGAAGAGGAAGGTGAACGACGCCTTCGGGTGCGAGACTCCGACGGCCTCGCGGCCGGCGACGTCGGCGTCGTGGTAGTCGAGCTTGATGTGGGGAAGCTTCGACAGCGCCTCGAAGGTCCCGGCCTGCAGGCCGGGGGGCATGACACGCGGCCCCATCAGCAGCATGCAGCCCTCGAAGAAGGCCATCACATCGTCGGCGGGCGCGCCCGCGTTGCCCCGGAACATGGCCAGCAGCTCGTCGGGGTCCGTCGGCATCTTCTGCAGCTTGGAGTAGACCGTCGGAGGCCACCTCACCTCGTGCTTGCCGAGCGGAGGGTCGTGGTGGACCTTTCCGTGCTCCTGGCGCAGGGACGGCTTCGAGCCGTCCACCGACATCCAGCTCTCGTCGGTCCACGTCCTGGTGGGCCCGCCCTTCACCGGCACCTGGGTGATGTAGGTACGGGTGTAGAAGTACTGGTCGTCGCGCGGCACGGGGAGGTGGCTGCCCGCGGCGCGCGATCTGTCGGCGGCCCGGCGCAGCACCTCCGCCGCGCTGACCGCTTCCAGCCGCGGCGCGCGGTCGCCCTCGTCGTCGAGTGCCACGACCACGGCGCCCGCGGCCGCCGCCGTCAGGCCGGCGAACGCGGTGCGGAGCACGATCCGCCGGCTCAGCCGGCCCGCACGGGGCGCGGTGCCCTCCGACTCCCGTGTCATGGCGGCCTCCAGGCGGGCCCGGGCGGCGGTGCGGGCCTCCTCGGACGGTCCCGGCCGCCCGGCGTCCCACGCGCGCACCGTGGTCAGTTCATCCATGATCGGTTCCCTTCTCAGGTGCGGTCGAGGTGGTGGCCTCCGGGGCGCCCAGTGCCCGGCGCAGCCTGGTGCGGGCCCGGTGGAGGCGGGAGCGCACCGTGCCGACGGGCAGGCCCAGCGCCTGCGCGGCCTCCGCGTAGTCGAGCTCGCCCCAGGCGACGACCAGCAGCACGTCCCGGTAACGGGCGGGCAGTTCGGCGAGGGCGCCGGCCAGCACGCCGTGCGCCTCCGCGGAGTTGGTGACCCCGTCCTCCGGGCCGGCCTGCTCCTCCCGCCCCTCCGACAGCGACGCCATCCGGGACAGTGCCCGCAGCCGGCGTGCCTCGTCCCTGCGGTGACGGCCGATCAGGTTGGTGGCGATCCCGTACAGCCAGGGCCGGGCGTGCGGATGGGACACGTCGTAACGCCGCCGGCGCTGGAAGGCGATCACGAAGGTCTCCGCCATCAGGTCGTCGGCGGTGTCGGAGCCCAGGCGCCGGGCGATGTAGCGGTGGATGTCGTCGGCGTGGCGGTCGAAGATCACGGCGAACGTGTCGGGCGTCTCCCAGGACCGCTCGATGACCGAGCCGTCGGAGGCCCCGCTCGCGTCCGCCGCCACATCCGGGGCGGGCAGCAGGGTCACGTTCCACCTCTGCGATTCATGTCGCGTCCTCGGGTCTCGGGGTCGTGTGGTCACCTGCTGTTCGCCGCTGCGCGGCTACGAGTTCCAGACAGTCGAGTGATGTGCGTCACATAATTGCGGGCGCGGGTCGGCAGATGACGCAGGAGCCACCGCCCAGGCCCGTCCCGGGGTCCGCGGCGAGACGCCACATGCGGAGCGGACCGTCCAGCACGGACTCGTCTCCGGGGCTGTGGCCGAGCCAGTCCCGACCCTGGGCGGCGGCCCGCTCCGCCGGGCCGAACGACAGGGCGCGTTCGACACGCGGCAGTGCGGCGCGCACGTCGCCAGAGGTGAGCAGGAGGTTTCCGCACCAGCCCGGCAGGTAGCCGGGGGGTCAGACCACGAGGGATTCGTGCACCAGGCGGCGCAGGTCCGGGAAGACCTTCAGGTTCTTCGGGCGGACCTGGGTCATGAACTGGACGGTCAGGTCGTGGGCGGGGGCGATCCAGAAGGCGGTGGTGGCTACGCCGGTCCAGCCGCAGGTACCCGGGCTCGTGGGGGCGAGGGTGCGGGTCGGGTCGACGACGACGGAGACGTTGAAGCCGAAGCCGAGCCCCGCGTTGTGGCGCTCCTGGTGGACGGGGGCGCCGAAGGAGTCGAGCTGGGCGCCGCCGGGCAGTTGGTTGCGGGTCATCAGGGCGACCGACCCGGGGGACAGCAGGCGGGTGCCGTCCAGCTCGCCGCCCCGCCGCAGCATCTCCATGAACCGGTGGAAGTCCCCGGCGGACGCGACCAGGCCGCCGCTGCCGGACAGGAACAGCGGCCGGCCCCGTACCGGCAGCCCCGGGACCGGGGTGATGCCGCCGTCCTCCGTCTCGCCGTACAACTCGGCGAGCCGGTCGGCCTGTTCGTCCGTGATGTGGAACCCGGTGTCCGTCATGCCGAGCGGGCCGAGGATCCGCTCGGCGAAGAACTCGTCCAGCGGTTGGCCCGAGACCACTTCGATCACCCTGCCCAGCACATTGGAGGCGACGGAGTAGTTCCACCGCGTGCCCGGCTCGAACTGCAACGGCATGCGCGCGTACACCTCGACGGTCTCGGCGAGATCCTTGCCCGGCGGGACCGAGTACTCCAGGCCCGCCTCGCGGTACAGCGCGTCGACGGGGTGCTTGTGGTAGAAGCCGAAGGTCAGGCCCGCCGTGTGGGTGAGCAGATGCCGGATCAGGATCGGGCCGCGGGCCGGGCGGGTGCGCAGGTCCGTGCCCGAGCCGCCCTCGTACACCCGCGGGGCGGCGAACGCGGGCAGGTGCCGTTCGAGCGGGTCGTCCAGGCAGAGGCGGCCCTCCTCCACCAGCAGCAGCACCGCGACGGCGGTGACCGGCTTGGTCATGGAGTAGATCCGCCACAGGGTGTCCGTCCCGACCGGCAGCCCGGCCGCGCGGTCCCGGTGACCGTAGGCGGTGAGGTGGGCGACGCGGCCGCCGCGGGCCACGGAGACCAGGTAGCCGGGCAGCCGCCCGTCGTCGACGAGGCGGGCGAAGTGCCGGTCCAGGCGGTCGAGCGCCTTCGGGTCCAGTCCGGCCTCACCCGGGTCGGCTTCCTGCCGCAGCTCTGCCATCGCTCTCCTCCGGTCGCGTCGTACCCGCGCGGCACGACCGCCGTTCCCGCCGGAACGGCCGCACGGTCTCATCGTCGCGCAGGAACGCCGGGACGGACCCCGTCGGCGGCGGGTGTGATCGACATGACGTCCAGGCCCGGCGAGCACCGGCAACGCCTTTCCCTGTCCCACGCCCTTCGGGCGGGAATGCGCGGCCCGTCCCGGCGGGTTGATCCAGGTATGACTCAGGACGCCACGCAGGACGACGCACTGCTGAAGCTGCTCGGTGAGGGGCACGGCGGGGTGCTGGTCACCCTCAAGAAGGACGGCAGGCCCCAGCTGTCCAACGTCGCCCACGTCTACTATCCGGACGAGCGGGTCATCCGCGTCTCGCTCACCGACGACCGGGCCAAGACCCGCAACCTGCGCCGCGACCCCCGCGCGTCCTACCACGTCACCACCGCCGACCGGTGGGCCTACACGGTCGCCGAGGGCACCGCCGACCTCTCGCCGGTCGCCCGCGATCCGCACGACGAGACGGTCGAGGAACTCGTCCGGCTCTACCGGGACGTCTCCGGTGAACACCCGGACTGGGACGACTACCGGGCCGCCATGGTCCGCGACCGCCGGCTGGTGCTGCGGCTGCGTGTCGAGCGGGCGTACGGCATCCCGAAGCGCTGAGCTACGGCGTCGCGGCGGCGGTCCGCGCCTCGATCGCCCGCAGTACCGCCACCATGTCCTCGCCGCCGTGCCCCAGGGACACCGTCTCCTCGAACAGGGCGTGACAGGCGTCCAGCAGCGGCGAGGCCAGGTGCGCCTCGCGGGCCGCCCCGGCGATGAGCCGGTTGTTCTTCAGCACGTCCAGCGCGGCCGCCTGCACCGCGAAGTCCCCCTCGCGCAGCTTGGGGGACTTCATCCGCGAAACCGCGCTGGCCATGGGGCCCGCGTCCAGCACGTCCAGGAACAGCCCCCGGTCCAGGCCCTGCCGCCCGGCGAAGTGGAACGCCTCGGTCAGCCCGGTCACCAGAGTGATCAGGAAGAGGTTCACGGACAGCTTCATCAGCAGCGCGTTCGGCGCCGCACCGCACACGAACGTCTCCCGGCACAGCGGCGCGAGCAACGGCCGTACTACGCCGACGGCGGACTCCTCGCCCGCCAGCATGGCCACCAGCTCGCCCCGTTCCGCCGGGACCCGGGACCCGGAGACGGGCGCCTCGACGTACCGGCCGCCGGCTGCCCGCACGTCGGCCTCCAGGGCGCGGGAGTACTCGGGGGAGGTCGTGCCCATGTGGACGACGACGTGCCCGGCGACGCGGGCGGCGAAGCCGGGGGTGCCGCGGCCGAGGACGGCGTCGACCGCGGCCTCGTCGGCCAGCATCAGCAGTACCACCTCGGCCCGCGCGAACACCTCGGCGGCGTCCGCCCCGACCTCCGCCCCCGCCGCGCGCAGCGGCTCGGCCCGCCGCGGCGTGCGGTTCCACACCACGAGCGGCGTGCCGGACGCCGCCAGGCGGAGCGCCATGGGCCGTCCCATCACTCCGAGACCGATGAAACCGACGTGCACGACGTTCATGGGGCGCCCCTCGCTCCGGGGGAGTTCCGCGCGTGGGACCTCCGGGCCGATTATGACCGTCGTCATAGTAGCGGGGGTTATGACGCCGGTCATAGAGTGGAGGTGAGGGCGATCGGAGGTCCGTCATGGCGGAGTCGCGGTACGGACCGCGTGAGCGGATGGTGTTCAGCGCGGCCCAGCTGATCCGGCGGGACGGCGTCGCCGCGACCGGGATGCGGGACGTCGCCGCCCTGGCCGGGGCGCCGCGCGGCTCCCTCCAGCACTACTTCCCGGGTGGCAAGGAGCAACTGGTCAACGAGGCCGTGACCTGGGCGGGCCAGTACGCCGGCAAGCGCGTCGCCCGTTTCGTCGCGGGCCTGGACGAGCCGACGCCGAGCGGGCTGTTCGCGGCGATGGCCGCGCAGTGGACGGACGAGTACCGGGTGGACGGCTTCGCCGCCGGCTGCCCGGTCGCCGCCGCGACCGTGGACCGCGCCTCGTCGGGCAGCTCCAATCGCGCGGCGGCGGCGGACGCGTTCGCGGCCTGGCGCGGCCCGGTCGCCGAGGCGCTGACCGGCATGGGGGTCCCGGCGGCACGGGCGGACTCCCTCGCCACCCTGATGATCAGCACCCTGGAGGGCGCGATCCTCATGGCCCGGGCCGAACGGGACGTGCGTCCGCTGGACTCCGCCGTCCGCGAGCTCGGCCCCCTGCTCGACGCGGCGGCGGGCCGCGCGTAGCGGCGGCGGCCCCCGCGTTCCCGGGCGGGCCTCGGCGGGAGCGGGGGCGGGGACGGACACGGCGGCTAATTAACCTACTGGATAGTCATTCGTAGTGGGTGGGATGCGCCCGTGTTTCCCCGCTGTCAAGGGCCCGTGCGCGAGCGCGGTCGCCGGCGGCCGGGAGCGGGCGCGGCCGGCGGCCGCCGCCCCGGGGGCCGCGGGTCAGTCCGCGGCCCGCTCCGCCGTGAGATAGGCGATCACCATGTCGCCGAGCATGGCGCGGTAGTGCTCGCGCTGCGCCGGGTCGACGAGGTCGCGGCCGAACAGCGCGCCGAAGGTGTGCCGGTTGGCCACCCGGAAGAAGCAGAACGAGCTGATCATCGCGTGCAGGTCGACGGCGTCCACGTCGGCCGTGAACAGCCCCGACTCCCGCCCCGCGGCCAGGATCCGGCGGATCACCTCGAGGGCGGGGGAGCCGATCCGGCCGAGCTTCTCCGAGGCGGCGATGTGCTCGGCGCCGTGGATGTTCTCGATGCTGACCAGGCGGATGAAGTCCGGGTGCTGCTCGTGGTGGTCGAAGGTGACCTCGGCGAGCCGCCGGATCGCCGCTACCGGGTCCAGGTGCTCGACGTCCAGCTCCTGCTCGGCCTCGCGGATCACGCCGTAGGCCCGTTCCAGCACGGCCGTGAAGAGCTGTTCCTTGCCGCCGAAGTAGTAGTAGATCATCCGCTTCGTGGTGCGGGTCCGGGCCGCGATCTCGTCCACCCGGGCGCCGTCGTAGCCGGCCCGGGCGAACTCCTGGGTCGCGACGTCGAGGATCTCGGCCTGGGTGCGGGCGGCGTCCCGCGTCCGCCCGCCGGGTCGTACCGGTTCGTCGACGCTGGTCATCGGGTTCCTTCGGGCGTAGGGCCAGTGCCGGTGATTGTAGAAGCAGGGGTGGGGCGGCCCGTAAGGGTCTTCCTGAAGCCGGTCACGGCTGATATCGCTAACGTACTGGTTCGTACATTAGTGAGCGCGCCACTGAGACGCAGCGCGGCCCGGGCCGTAGGACGACCCGGGCCGCGTACGCGGGACGCGCCGGCGGCGCCCCCGCGCTCAGTCCTTCTTCGCCGTCTCCACGGCGTGGCCGCCGAACTGGTTGCGCAGCGCGGCGATCATCTTCATCTGCGGGGAGTCGTCCTGGCGGGAGGCGAACCGCGCGAACAGCGAGGCGGTGATCGCGGGCAGCGGCACCGCGTTGTCGATGGCGGCCTCCACGGTCCAGCGGCCCTCGCCGGAGTCCTCCGCGTACCCGCGCAGCTTGCCCAGGTGCTCGTCCTCGTCGAGGGCGTTGACCGCGAGGTCCAGCAGCCAGGAGCGGATGACGGTGCCCTCCTGCCAGGAGCGGAACACCTCGCGGACGTTGTCCACCGACTTGACCTTCTCCAGCAGTTCCCAGCCCTCGGCGTACGCCTGCATCATGGCGTACTCGATGCCGTTGTGGACCATCTTGGAGAAGTGCCCGGCGCCGACCCGGCCCGCGTGGACGTAGCCGTAGGGACCCTCCGGCTTGAGCGCCTCGAAGACCGGCCGGAGCCGCTCCACGTGCTCCTTGGCGCCGCCGACCATCAGCGCGTAGCCGTTCTGCAGGCCCCACACACCGCCGGAGACGCCGGCGTCGACGAAGCCGATGCCCTTGACGCCCAGTTCGGCCGCGTGCTTCTCGTCGTCCGTCCAGCGGGAGTTGCCGCCGTCGACCACCGTGTCGCCCTCGGACAGCAGGTCCTTGAGTTCGTCGACGACACCCTGGGTGGCGGTGCCGGCCGGGACCATCACCCAGACGGTGCGCGGTGCGTCCAGCTTCTCCACCAGCTCTTCGAGGCTCTTGACGTCGGAGACTTCGGGGTTGCGGTCGTAGCCGATGACGGTGTGGCCGGCGCGGCGGATCCGCTCGCGCATGTTGCCGCCCATCTTGCCGAGACCGATGAGACCGAGCTGCATGATCTATTCACTTCCTGAGAGAACGGTAGGCGGCGACGAGGGCCGTGGTGGACGGGTCCAGACCGGGCACCGCGGCACCCTCGGTCAGGGCGGGCTCGATGCGCTTGGCGAGGACCTTGCCGAGCTCCACGCCCCACTGGTCGAAGGAGTCGATGTTCCACACCGCGCCCTGCACGAACACCTTGTGCTCGTAGAGGGCGACGAGCTGGCCGAGCACGGACGGGGTCAGCTCGCGCGCGAGGATCGTCGTGGTCGGGTGGTCGCCGTGGAAGGTGCGGTGCGGCACCTGCTCCTCGGGCACGCCCTCGGCGCGGACCTCGTCGGCGGTCTTGCCGAAGGCCAGGGCCTGGGTCTGGGCGAAGAAGTTCGCCATCAGCAGGTCGTGCTGGGCCTCGAGTTCACCGCTCAGTTCGTCGACGGGGCGGGCGAAGCCGATGAAGTCCGCCGGGATCAGCTTGGTGCCCTGGTGGATCAACTGGTAGTAGGCGTGCTGCCCGTTGGTGCCGGGCGTGCCCCACACGACCGGCCCGGTCTGCCACCGCACCGGACTGCCGTCGCGCTGCACCGACTTGCCGTTGGACTCCATGTCGAGCTGCTGGAGATAGGCGGTGAACTTCGACAGGTAGTGGCTGTACGGCAGGACCGCGTGGGTCTGGGCGTCGTGGAAGTTGCCGTACCAGATGCCCAGCAGGCCCATCAGCAGCGGGGCGTTGGACTCGGGGGGCGCGGTGCGGAAGTGCTCGTCGACGAGGCGGAACCCGTCGAGCATCTCGCGGAACCGGTCCGGGCCGATGGCGATCATCAGCGACAGGCCGATCGCCGAGTCGTAGGAGTAGCGTCCGCCGACCCAGTCCCAGAACTCGAACATGTTGTCCGGGTCGATACCGAACCCGGTGACCTTCTCGGCGTTCGTGGACAGCGCCACGAAGTGCCGGGCGACCGCCTTCTCGTCGCCGCCGAGGGCGCCGAGCAGCCAGGCGCGGGCCGAAGTGGCGTTGGTGATCGTCTCGATCGTGGTGAACGTCTTGGACGCGACGATGAACAGGGTCTCCGCCGGGTCCAGGTCGCGGACGGCCTCGTGCAGGTCGGCGCCGTCCACGTTCGACACGAACCGGAAGGTCAACTCCCGTGCGGTGTAGGCGCGCAGCGCCTCGTAGGCCATGGCGGGGCCGAGGTCGGAGCCGCCGATGCCGATGTTGACGACGTTGCGGATCCGCCGGCCGGTGTGGCCGGTCCACTCGCCGGAGCGGACCCGCTCCGCGAAGCCCGCCATCTTGTCCAGCACCGCGTGCACCCGCGGTACGACGTTCTCGCCGTCGACCTCGACCACCGCGTCCGGAGCGGCCCGCAGCGCGGTGTGCAGCACCGCCCGGTCCTCGGTGATGTTGATGCGTTCACCGCGGAACATGGCGTCCCGCAGCGCGGACACGCCGGTGGCGGTGGCGAGTTCCTGCAGCAGGGCCAGGGTCTCGTCGGTGATCAGGTGCTTGCTGTAGTCGATGTGCAGGTCACCGACCCGGACGACGTAGCGCTCGGCGCGGCCGGGGTCCGTCGCGAACAGCTCGCGCAGGGAGGGCCGTCCCGCGGCCCGGTGGTCCTCCAGGGCCGTCCACTCGGGGCGGCGGGTCAGCTGGGGGAGGTCTGACGGTGCGTCGGACATGTCAGGCGTGCTCCTTGGTGGCCGCGCCGTTGAGGGCGACGGCGTACATCTCGTCGGCGTCGAGGCGGCGCAGCTCCTCGGCGATGAGTTCGGAGGTGGGGCGGACCTTCAGGGCGAGGGTGCGCGGCGGCTGCCCCGGCAGGGTCAGCGTCGCCAGCGGCCCCTCGGGGCGGTCGATGACGATCTCGCCGTTCCCGGTGCCGAGCCGGACGGCGGTGACCACCGGCCCCGCCGTGACCACACGGTCCACCGGCACGTTCAGCCGGGCCTCCAGCCAGCGGGAGAGGAGTTCGGCGCTGGGGTTCTCCTGCTCGGCCTCGACGGCCGCCGAGGTCACCTTCACCCGGGCCTGGTCGAGCGCGGCCGCCAGCATGGAGCGCCACGGCGTGAGCCGGGTCCAGGCGAGGTCGGTGTCGCCGGGCGCGTAGTTGCGGACCCGGGTCTCCAGGACCTCCAGCGGGCGCTCGACGGCGTACAAGTCGGTGATCCGGCGCTGGGCCAGCGCGCCGAGCGGGTCCTTGGAGGGGGTCTCGGGCGCTTCCACCGGCCACCACACGACGACCGGGGCGTCGGGCAGCAGCAGCGGCAGGACCACCGAGGCGGCGTGGTCGGACACCTCACCGTAGGTGCGCAGCACCACCGTCTCGCCGGTGCCGGCCTCGGAGCCGACCCGGACCTCGGCGTCCAGCCGGGAGGCGGTGCGGTCGCGCAGGGTGCGGGCGTGCCGCTTGATGACGACCAGGGTCCGCGAGGGGTGCTCGTGCGAGGCCTCCTCGGCGGCCCGGAGCGAGTCGTAGGCGTTCTCCTCGTCCGTGACGATGACCATCGTCAGGACCATGCCCACGGCCGGGGTGCCGATGGCCCGGCGGCCCCGTACCAGCGCCTTGTTGATCTTGCTTGCCGTGGTGTCGGTCAGGTCGATCTTCATGGCCTGCGCCAGCTCCGTCCGTCTCGTGCGAGCATCTCGTTTGCCTCTTCCGGACCCCAGGTACCCGCCGGGTACTGGGCCGGCCTGCCGTGCCGGGACCAGTACTCCTCGATCGGGTCGAGGATCTTCCAGGACTCTTCCACTTCCTGGTGACGGGGGAACAGGTTGGCGTCGCCGAGCAGCACGTCCAGGATGAGCCGCTCGTACGCCTCCGGGCTGGACTCCGTGAACGACTCGCCGTAGGCGAAGTCCATGGAAACGTCCCGGATCTCCATCGAGGTGCCCGGGACCTTCGAGCCGAACCGCACGGTCATGCCCTCGTCCGGCTGGACGCGGATCACGATGGCGTTCTGGCCCAGCTCCTCGGTGGCGGTGGAGTCGAACGGGGAGTGCGGGGCCCGCTGGAAGACCACCGCGATCTCGGTGACCCGGCGGCCGAGGCGCTTGCCGGTGCGCAGGTAGAACGGGACGCCCGCCCAGCGGCGGTTGTCGATGCCCAGCTTGATCGCGGCGAAGGTGTCGGTCTTCGACTTGGGGTCGATGCCCTCCTCCTGGAGGTAGCCGACGACCTTCTCGCCCCCCTGCCACCCGGACGCGTACTGGCCGCGCACGGTGTGCGAGCCGAGGTCCTCCGGCAGCCGCACCGACTTCAGCACCTTCAGCTTCTCGGTGAGCAGCGCCTCCGCGTCGAACGCGATGGGCTCCTCCATGGCCGTGAGGGCCATCAGCTGCAGCAGGTGGTTCTGGATGACGTCACGGGCGGCGCCGATGCCGTCGTAGTAGCCGGCCCGGCCGCCGATGCCGATGTCCTCGGCCATCGTGATCTGCACGTGGTCGACGTAACTGCGGTTCCAGATCGGCTCGTACATCTGGTTGGCGAAGCGCAGCGCCAGGATGTTCTGGACGGTCTCCTTGCCGAGGTAGTGGTCGATCCGGAACACCTGGTCCGGGTCGAACACGTCGTGCAGGAGCGCGTTCAGGTCGCGGGCGCTGGCGATGTCGTGGCCGAACGGCTTCTCGATGACCGCGCGCCGCCAGGCGCCCGGCGGCGGGGAGGCCAGGCCGTGCTTCTTGAGCTGCCGCACGACCTTGGGGAAGAACTTCGGCGGCACCGAGAAGTAGAACGCGAAGTTGCCGCCGGTGCCCCGGGAGGCGTCCAGTTCCTCGACGGCGTCCTTGAGCTGCTTGAACGCGGTGTCGTCGTCGAAGTCACCGGGGATGAACCGCATGCCCTCGGAGAGCTGCTGCCAGACCTCCTCCCGGAACGGGGTGCGCGAGTGCTCGCGCACCGCGTCGTGCACGACCTGGGCGAAGTCCTGGTCCTCCCAGTCCCGGCGGGCGAAGCCGACCAGGGAGAAGCCGGGCGGCAGCAGCCCGCGGTTGGCCAGGTCGTAGACGGCCGGCATCAGCTTCTTGCGGGACAGGTCACCGGTCACACCGAAGATGACCAGGCCGGAGGGGCCCGCGATGCGGGGCAGCCGGCGGTCGCCGCCGTCCCGCAGCGGGTTCACCCAGTCGGCGGCCGGGCCGACCGGGACGCGCACGTCCTCGGTGGCGGCCGGCTTCTCCGGCTGCTGGGCGTCGGTCGTCATCACGCCTCAACTCCCTTGTTCCTCAACGACTCGGTGACGGCGTCCAGCAGTTCCTGCCAGGCCGTCTCGAACTTGGCGACACCCTCGTCCTCGAGCTGCTGGACGACCTCGTCGTAGGAGATGCCGAGCCGCTCGACGGCCGCGAGGTCCGCCCGGGCCTGCTCGTAGCCACCGGTCACCGTGTCGCCGGTGATCTCGCCGTGGTCGGCGGTGGCCGTCAGGGTGGCCTCCGGCATGGTGTTGACGGTGCCGGGGGCGACCAGCTCGTCGACGTACAGGGTGTCCTTGTAGGCGGGGTCCTTCACACCGGTGGAGGCCCACAGCGGACGCTGCTTGTTGGCCCGCTCACCGGCGAGCGCCTGCCAGCGCCCGGATCCGAACACCTCCTCGTACGCCTCGTAGGCCAGCCGGGCGTTGGCGAGGGCCGCCCGGCCCTTGAGCGCGAGGGCCTCGTCGGTGCCCAGCGCGGTCAGCCGCTTGTCGATCTCGCTGTCCACGCGGGAGACGAAGAAGGACGCCACCGAGTGGATCTCCGACAGGTCCAGGCCCCGCTCCCGGGCCTTCTCCAGACCGGCCAGGTAGGCGTCCATGACCTCGCGGTAGCGCTCGAGGGAGAAGATCAGCGTCACGTTGACGCTGATGCCGAGGCCGATCACCTCCGTGATCGCCGGCAGACCCGCCCGGGTCGCCGGGATCTTGATCATCACGTTGGGGCGGTCGACCAGCCAGGCGAGCTGCTTGGCCTCGGCGACCGTGGCCTCGGTGCGGTGCGCCAGCCGCGGGTCCACCTCGATGGAGACCCGGCCGTCACGGCCGTCCGAGACGGTGTACGCGTCCCGCAGGACGTCCGCGGCCGCCCGCACATCGGCGGTCGTCATCATCCGTACGGCCTCGTCGACCGTCACACCCCGCACCGCGAGGTCGGTGAGCTGCTCCTCGTAGCCCTCGCCGGAGCCTATGGCCGCCTGGAAGATCGAGGGGTTGGTGGTGACGCCGACGACGCCGCCGCCGTCCACGAGACCGGCCAGGCTGCCCGAGGTGATGCGGCTGCGCGACAGGTCGTCCAGCCAGACCGACACCCCCTCGTCGGCGAGGCGCTTGAGGGCTCCCGGGGTGGCGATTGCTTCGGTCACAGTGATCTTCTTTCCTATCGCTTCGGTATCAGGCGTGCGTGGCGGCCAGCGACTCGCGGGCAGCGGCGGCGACGTTGTCGGGGGTGAAGCCGAACTCGGCGAACAGTGTGGTCGCGTCGGCGGAGGCACCGAAGTGTTCGAGGGAGACGATCCGACCTGCGTCGCCCACGAAACGGTGCCAGGTCAGGCCGATGCCGGCCTCCACGGCGACCCGGGCCTTCACGGCCGGCGGCAGCACCCGCTCCCGGTAGGCGCGCGGCTGCTGCTCGAACCACTCCACGGACGGCATGGACACCACGCGGGTGCCGATCCCCTCGGCCTCCAGCCGCTCCCGGGCGGCGACGGCGAGCTGCACCTCGGAACCGGTCGCGATGATGATCACCTCCGGGGTCCCGGTCGACGACTCGCGCAGCACGTAGCCGCCCTTGGCCGCGTCCTCGTTCGGCGCGTAGGCGGGCACGCCCTGGCGGGTGAGCGCGAGTCCGTGCGGGGCAGGGTCGGTGGCGTGCCTCTTCAGGATCTCGGCCCAGGCGATCGCGGTCTCGTTGGCGTCCGCCGGGCGGACGACGTTCAGGCCCGGGATCGCGCGCAGCGAGGCCAGGTGCTCGACCGGCTGGTGGGTCGGTCCGTCCTCGCCGAGACCGATGGAGTCGTGGGTCCAGACGTACGTCACCGGGAGCTGCATCAGGGCCGACATCCGCACGGCGTTGCGCATGTAGTCGGAGAACACCAGGAAGGTGCCGCCGTAGACGCGGGTGTTGCCGTGCAGGGCGATGCCGTTCATCTCGGCGGCCATCGAGAACTCGCGGATGCCGAAGTGGACGGTACGGCCGTACGGGTCGGCCTCGGGCAGCGGGTTGCCCGCGGGCAGGAAGGAGCTGCTCTTGTCGATGGTGGTGTTGTTCGACCCGGCGAGGTCGGCGGAACCGCCCCACAGTTCCGGGATCACCGCGCCGAGGGCCTGCAGCACCTTGCCGGAGGCGGCTCGGGTGGCGACGGACTTGCCCTCCTCGAACACCGGCAGCGCGTCCTGCCAGCCCTCGGGCAGCTCGCCCTTGCTGATCCGGTCGAAGAGCAGCGCCCGCTCGGGGTGCGCGGCCCGCCACTCGGCGATGCGCTTGTCCCAGGCCGCGTGCGCCTCGGCGCCCCGGTCCAGGGCCCGCCGGGAGTGGTCGAGGACCTCGTCCGCGACCTCGAAGCTGCGCTCCGGGTCGAAGCCGAGGACGCGCTTGGTGGCGGCGATCTCGTCCTCGCCGAGCGCGGAGCCGTGGGAGGCCTCGGTGTTCCGCGCGTTCGGGGCCGGCCAGGCGATGACCGTGCGCAGGGCGATGATGGAGGGCCGTCCGGTCTCGGCCCGCGCCGCCTCCAGCGCGGCGTGCAGCGCGGGGACGTCGACGTCGCCGTCGGCGGTGGGCGTGACGCGCTGGGTGTGCCAGCCGTAGGCCTCGTACCGCTTCAGCACGTCCTCGGAGAAGGCGGTGGCGGTGTCGCCCTCGATGGAGATGTGGTTGTCGTCGTAGACGAAGACCAGGTTGCCGAGCTTCTGGTGGCCGGCGAGGGAGGAGGCCTCGGCGGAGACGCCCTCCTCCAGGTCACCGTCGGAGACGATCGCCCAGACGGTGTGGTCGAAGGGGGACTCGCCCTGCGGGGCGTCCGGGTCGAACAGACCGCGCTCGTAACGGGCGGCCATCGCCATGCCGACGGCGTTGGCGACGCCCTGGCCCAGCGGGCCGGTCGTGGTCTCGACACCGGCGGTGTGGCCGTACTCCGGGTGACCGGGAGTCTTCGAGCCGTGCGTGCGGAACGCCTTCAGATCGTCCAGCTCCAGCTCGTAGCCGGCGAGGAAGAGCTGGGTGTACAGCGTCAGCGACGTGTGGCCGGGGGAGAGCACGAAGCGGTCACGACCGGTCCACTCCGGGTCGGCAGGGTCATGACGCATCACCTTTTGAAAGATCGTGTACGCGACAGGCGCCAGGCTCATCGCGGTGCCGGGGTGTCCGTTGCCGACCTTCTGCACCGCGTCCGCGGCGAGAAGCCTGGCGGTGTCCACGGCGCGGCGGTCGAGATCGGTCCACTCGAAGCCTTCGGGTGTCTGCGTACTCATCTTCAAGAAGTCCTCGTTCTGTGCGGAGCAGCTGGCCGGACGCGTTCAAATCTAAAAGTCTGACTTTTTCGAGGAAAGGTCGGGGTGTGTCAGCCTGTGGTGAATCTGGGACAGTGATCGCGCGAGCGGAACGGCACATGAAGAACATGGCGGACGAAACACCCCGAGCCAAGGGGGAGGGCGACCAGGACGTGGACGGCGACGCGATCAGAACCTTCCCCTTCCCGGCGGACCTGGCCGTCGGGGGCGTCGGCATGCAGATCGGCCCCATGGAGGGCGACCGCACCTGGCACGCCGACGCCCCGCTGCACCGCGTCCACCGCATCGACTTCCACGTGGTCATGCTCTTCACCGGCGGCCCCGTGCGCCACATGGTCGATTTCGCCGAGTACCGGGCCGGGGCCGGGGACCTGCTGTGGATCCGCCCCGGGCAGGTCCACCGCTTCGCCCGGAGCAGCGAGTACCGCGGAACCGTCCTGACCATGCAGCCAGGCTTCCTGCCCCGCGCCACCGTCGAGGCCACCGGCCTGTACCGCTACGACCTGCCGCCGCTGCTGCACCCCGGACCGGAGCAGCTCGCCGCGCTCCGGGCCGCGCTCGAGCAGCTCCGACGCGAGTACGAGGACACCGCGACGCTCCCGCTCAGCCTGCACACGGCCGTCCTGCGGCACACCCTGACGGCGTTCCTGCTGCGCCTCGCCCACCTCGCCGCCAGCTCGGCCGAGGCACCACGGCGGCCGGCGGACAGCACCTTCACGCTCTTCCGGGACGCGGTCGAGCAGGGCTTCGCCACCCAGCACAGCGTCAGCGCCTACGCGGACGCGCTCGGTTACTCCCGCCGCACGCTCGTCCGCGCGGTCCGCGCGGCCACCGGCGAGACGCCGAAGGGGTTCATCGACAAGCGGGTCGTCCTGGAGGCCAAGCGGCTCCTCGCTCACACGGACCTGCCGATCGGCCGTGTCGGGGCGGCCGTGGGCTTTCCCGACGCGGCCAACTTCTCCAAGTTCTTCCAGCTCCACACGGGCGTCACACCGGTCGCGTTCCGGGCCGAACTGCATTGAGTTCCCGACAACTTGAAGTCCCGGGCCAAGGGGCTGGTGTGATCCGTCTCCGGGGGAGCAGTCCGATCAGCTCGTCGCGCCGGCGGCGGACCGTGGACTCGGACACGTCGTTGCCGCCGGCCATGTCGGCCAGGCGCTGGTCGTGACGCAGTACGGCCAGGACGATCACCGCGATCTTCCCGGGCGGCAGGATCCGCCAGCGTGACCGTATCGCCTTCAGATGACGCCGTAGCAGGTCGGTGAGGTGGTTGACGGTGCGCGTGGACAGCGGGAGACGGCACTGGTAGACAAGCGGGCAGGTGTCCTCGGCGCGCTCTTCGGTATTCGTCACGCAATTCCAACGGCCGCCGGGGGCAACCTGGTTACGCGTGTGCTGAGCCGCTCCGAGTGGCGGTGCCACTCGTCACAGGCGGGTGGTGAAGCGGCCGTCGGGCAGTTTGCGGAGCCAGCCGCGATCGACGAGTCTGACCAGCCTGCCGCGCAGCGGTTCCAGCTTGGACTTCACGCTGACGTCCACCCCCACTGCCTCGCCGACCTCGCGGCCATGACCGGTCCGGCGGCTTGGCGCACGGCGGCGATGATGCCCTGGTAGTCCGGCGGGAGCGCATCCTCCTCCCCGGAGGATCACTGCCCGCACCACCGCATCGGATGGACTCGGTGCGCTCCACTCGGTGGGCGTGCTGCGCAGGGCATGACGGTTGAAGACAGGTGGCGGAGCAGCTCTCTCAGGTGGTGAGCAGTTCGGCGATCTCATGGGCGAGCTCCGGCCCGAGCGAGCCCCACCCATCCTTGTAGCCGTACACACTCCCCAGGGTGCGGGCGTCGTAGTCGCCGTTCAGGATGTCTATGTCGGTGGGGGTGATGAGCGACGGGTGGGGGACACCGACGGCGCCCGAGACCTTGAGCAACTCCCGGCGCAGGGTGCGCAGGTACGTCGCGGCCCGGATGCCCTTCGAGGGCGCGTCGATGCCGCGCGCCAGCCACGGGTTCTGGGTGGCGATGCCGGTGGGGCACTTGTCGGTGTGGCACTTCTGGGCCTGGATGCAGCCGATGGACAGCATCGCCTCACGGCCCACGTTGATCATGTCGACGCCGAGGGCGAACGCGACGACGGCGTTCTCGGGCAGGCCGAGCTTGCCGGAGCCGATGAAGGTGATGTCGTCGGTCAGGCCCCGCTCGGCGAACACGCCGTAGACGCGGGAGAAACCCACGCGGAACGGCAGGGACACCGAGTCGGCGAAGATCAGGGGAGCCGCCCCAGTGCCGCCCTCGCCACCGTCGACGGTCACGAAGTCGACCCCTCGCTCACCCCGCTCCATCAGCGTGGCGAGTTCCTCCCAGAAGTCCATCTCCCCGATGGCGCTCTTGATCCCGACCGGCAATCCGGTCTCCGCGGCCAACAGTTCCACGAAGTCGAGCATCGAGTCCACGTCGTGGAACGCTGTGTGCCGCGAAGGCGAAGCGCAGTCCTTGCCTGCAGGAATGCCGCGGATCGCGGCTATCTCGTCGGTCACCTTCGCGCCCGGCAGCATGCCGCCGAGCCCCGGCTTCGCGCCCTGCGAGAGCTTGATCTCGATTGCCTTGACGGGCGCGCCCGCGACCATGGACTTGAGCTTGTCGAGGTTGAACGTCCCGTCCTCGTTGCGGCAGCCGAAGTACGACGTACCGATCTGGAGGACAAGGTCCCCGCCGTTGAGGTGGTAGGGCGACAGGCCGCCCTCGCCGGTGTTGTGCATCGTCCCGGCCAGCGCCGCGCCCTTGTTGAGCGCCGTGACGGCCGCGCCGGACAGCGAGCCGAAGCTCATCGCCGAGATGTTGACGACGCTCGCCGGGCGGAACGCCTTCGCGCGGCCGCGCGGTCCGCCGAGCTCCTTGGCCGAGGGCAACGCCGCTTGTGGGTCGCTCAGATCGGGCAGCGCACCGGCGAACGTACGCTGCTTCACGTATGCATGACCCTGCACGTGCTCGATGTCATTGTCGGTGCCGAACCCGAAGTAGTTGTTCTCCCCCTTCGCCGACGTGTAGATCCAGCTGCGCTGGTCACGGCTGAAGGGACGCTCCTCGTCGTTGGACGTCACGATGTACTGCCGTAGCTCGGGGCCGATCGTCTCCAGCACATACCTGGCGTGTCCCACCAGGGGGAAGTTCCTCAGCAGCGCGTGCTTCTTCTGCACGAGGTCGCGGGCGGCCACCAGCGCCAACCCTGTGGCGGCTGCCGCACCTATGCTCCGAGCACGCATCACAATCGTTCCTCTCCTCGACCGGCCGAACCTCACGCTGACCATCTACCCCGCGCCGCGGAAATGCCACGCGATGCCGGAGGCCCGAGGGCACCCCCCCCTGCGGGAGGGCTGCCGCGCGGCCAGTACGGGGGTCGGGCCGTGCCGCGGGCGGGTCAGAGCGCCGAGTCGAGGTGCCCGAGGTGCTTGGTGAGGTTCATGTTCTCGGCGTAGTCCACCGGGCAGTTGATGATCGACACGCCCGGGTCTGCCAGTGCCTCACGGAGCGTCGGCAGCAGGTCCCCAGCGGACTCGATGTGGTAGCCCTTCGCGCCGAAGCTGCGGGCGTACTGGACGATGTCCGGGTTGCCGAAGTCGGTGTTGGAGTTTTCCCCGACCTCCAGGTCCATCTTCCACTTGATGAGCCCGTAGCCGTTGTCCTCCCAGATCAGCACGGTCAGCGGAATGTTCTCGCGGACCGCCGTCTCGATCTCCTGGGAGTGCATGAGGAACGAGCCGTCGCCGACCGCCGCCAGCACCTTCGTCTGCGGCCTGGCGAGCTGAACCGCGAGCGCGCCGGGCAGCGAGAAGCCCATGGTGGACAAGCCGTTGGAGATGAGGCAGGTGTTCGGCGCGTACGTTGGGTAGAGCCGGGCCATCCACATCTTCAGCGCGCCGGTGTCGACCAGCACGATGTCGTCGCGACCGAGCGCGGCGCGGGTGTCGGCGATGACCCGTTGCGGGGCGAGCGGGTAGCGCTCGTCCGCGGCGCCCTGCTCGAGTTCCTTGGCCAGCAGCGCGCGGGTGGCCATGGTGTCCTCGTCGTCGATGGTCCAGCGCAGGCCGTCGAGTTCGGTGGCCAGGGCGTCGAGGGAGGCCGAAATGTCGCCGATGATGCCGACGTCGACCGAGTAGCTGTCGTCCACCTCCGCCGGGACGCGGTGGATGTGGACGATCTTCTTGTCACCGTCCGGGTTTATCCGGGACGGGTCGAACTCCTGCAGCTCGTAGCCGACGGCGATGACGACGTCGGCCTCCTCGAACCCGAAGTTGGTGTAGTCGCGCCGCATGAAGCCGAACGTGCCGGTCGCGCACGGGTGGTCGTCGGGCAGGACGCCCTTGCCGTGGAAGGTGGTCGCCGTCGACACGTCGAGTGCGGTGGCGAACGCCGTCAGCGACTCCGCGGCGCCGCCGCGCGCCGCACCGTGTCCGGCGAGGATCACCGGCCGGCGGGCCTCCCGCAGCAGCTCCACCGCTCGCTTGATCTGCTTCGGGGACGGTGCCTCGGGCTGCACGACGTTCCTGCGCAGCGGGCGCAGGTCCGAGCCGTCCGTCGCCGCGTCGACGTCCTCGGGCACGGCGAGATAGACGGCGCCGGGCCGCTCGGACTCCGCGGTCTTGAACGCGCGCCGCACCATCTCGGGGATGGCCTGGGTGGCCGGGACCTCCGCCGACCACTTCGTGACCGGGGCGAACATGCTCACCAGGTCCACGAACTGGTGGGACTCCTTGTAGTTGCGCTCCTTGCCGACCTGCGCGGTGATCGCGACGACGGGCGTGCTGTTCGTCATGGCGTCGGCCACGCCCAGCATCAGGTTGATCGCGCCGGGCCCCAGCGTCGCGGACATCACACCCGCCGAGCCGGTGAGCCGGCCGTGCATCTCCGCCATGAAAGACGCGGCCTGCTCGTGGCGGGTGAGGACGTAGCGGATCTTCTCCGAGCGGGCGAGGGCGTTGGTGAAACGGATGTTCTCCTCGCCGGGTACGCCGAACACCACCTCGACGCCCTCGTTCTCCAGGCAGCGAACCAGGAGTTCGGCCGCTCCGTCGGGGGTCTGCTTCCGGTGCTCGGCGTCGCTCACGCTGATCGTGTCCTCTCCTGAGTTTTGGCCGCGCCGATGGGCGGGCCGGTCAGACGTCTACCCCGGTCGGCCGCACTCACAAGCTCACCTCGGACCAGAAGGAAGCCAACCGCGTCCTCGCGATCGGACGGGCACCGGTCAAGCACGGCTTCGCCCATCTCGAGAACTGGCGGATCCTCATCAAGCTCCGCACCGATCCCGCCCGCGTCTCCCGCCTCCTGCGCGCTCTGCTCGTCCTGACGAACATCGAAATCAACCGCTGACAGATGATCTTCTTCGCGGACTCCCGTCCATGACCAGCGTGAGCATGTGGAGAATCGGTCACATCAGCCCTTTGAACTGCGACTTCAAGTTGGCGGAGGCTCACTGACCCGCGGCCCCGGCCCCGCCGGCCGGCCGCCCCGCCGCGCCGCGGCGCGCCCGCCTGGGATGCGCGGGGAGCCGCACGGAGGGCAGGGTGAGGGCATGGCGGGCGGCGAGGTGCGGGGCGAGTACGGCGACGAGTTCGGCAGCACGGTGCTGACCCTGCTCGCGCCGGCGGCGCGGGACCCGCTGTTCGGCGGGCTGCCCGAGCGTCCGACGGCGGTCGAGAACCGTGTGGACGCGATCGTGCGGCTGCCGTCCGGGGCCAGCCCGCCGGCGCGCGGCGAGCGCTGCCCCCACCAGGCCTTCCGTCTCGGCCGGTCGGCGTGGGGCGTGCAGTTCCACCCCGAGGCGGACCCCGAGCAGATGCGCGCCGGCCGGCGGAGCGCCTGTCCCGGCACGGCGTCGACCGGGACGAACTGCTCCGGGCGGCCCGGTCGGCCGATCCCGCCGCCGCCCCGGTGTGGCGCGCGGTGGCGCTGCGCTTCGCGCGGCTGGTGCGGGAGCACCCCGCGCCGGCGGCCGGCTGACGGCGCCCGGGCCCGTGACCGGTGCGCGGTCACGGGCCCGGGCGTGCGGTCACCTCGTCAGTGACCGAAGTCGAACCAGTTGACGTTCACGAAGTCGGCCGGCTGGCCGCTGGTGAAGGTCAGATAGACGTCGTGCGTGCCGGTCACCCCGCCGATATTGGCCGGGACGGTGCGCCACGACTGCCAGCCGCCGGTGTTGGCCAGCGCGAAGCTGCCGACAGGGGCGTTGCTCCGGCTGTCCAGCCGCACCTCCACCAGTCCGCTCACTCCGGCCGCGGCCCCGCTCGCCACCCGGGCGTAGAACTGCTTGGCCGCGGTGGAACCGAAGTTGACGCCCTTGTACAGCGCCCAGTCGCCGTTGGCGAGGGAACCGAGGTCCTGTCCGCCGCCGGAGTCGGTGGTGGACTCGGGGACCACGCCGGACTGGCTGTCGTAGGACTCGGCCTGGATGGCGCTGTAGGCGTCCCGGTTGCCGGAGGGCGGGGGAGCGGTGCCGCCGCCACCGCCGCCCGACGACTGCAGGACCTGCACGTAGTCGACGGTCATCGGGTGGTTCGGCTCGGTGCCGCCGTCGGGTCCGCCGCCGAACGCCCCCGGGAAGCCGCCGCCCATCGCCACGTTCAGGATGACGAAGTAGCCGTGGTTGGTGGCGTTGGCCCAGGTGGTCGCGTCGACCTGGTTGGCCTTCACGGTGTGGAAGTTGACGCCGTCGAGGTAGAAGCGGATCTCCTCGGGGCTGGTCGAGCGGTCCCACTCCATCGAGTAGGTGTGGAAGCCGGCCTGACAGGTGGTGCCGGCGCAGGACGTGGAGTTGCCGATGCCGGAGGTCTCGTTGCAGGGGCCGCCCGGGTTGGTGCCGCAGTGCATGGTCGACCAGTCGGTGTTGAGCCCCTGGACGTTCTCCATGATGTCCAGCTCGCCGACGCCCGGCCAGTTCTGGTAGTTGCCGCGGAACGGGGAGCCGAGCATCCAGAACGCAGGCCAGTAGCCCTTGGCAGCGGCGCCGGTGACGTTGGGCATCTGGATGCGGGCCTGCACCCGCAGCTTGCCGCCGGACGGGGGCTGGAAGTCGGTGCGCGTGGTCTCGATGCGGCCCGAGGTCCAGCGGCCGGAGGCGTCGCGGCGCGGGGTGATGAGCAGATTGCCGCTGCCGTCCAGCGCCACGTTGCTGGTGCCGGAGGTCATCGTCTCGACCTCGCCGGTGCCCCAGTTGGCGGCGCCGCCCGGGTACGAGGTCCCGGTGTCGTACTGCCAGTTGGAGGTGTTGACGCCGGAGCCGGCCGAGCCGTTGAAGTCGTCCAGGAAGACCTGGGTCCAGCCGGACGGCGGGGTGGGGGCGGACGCGCTCGCCGGGGCGGTGGCGGCCGTCGCGACCGCCGTGGCCAGACCGACCGTCGCGACGACCGCGACCAGCGTGCGGCGCAGCAGCCGGGGTCTGGACGTGCCGGAGGAATCGCTCATGGGGGAGAGCCTCTCGGGTACGGAAGGAACGTGCGGGGAGATCCTTGGAAGCGCTCCCACGATGTGCTGAGAGCGCTCTCAGGGTGTCGCCAATGTGCTCCCCGGTGCGGCGGTCGTCAAGAGTTGAAGCAGGGATTCTCCTTTGCAGGCAGGGGAGTTCATGCCATGAAGTCACCCGTACCGGAGCAGACCGCGCCGCCGCGGCAGGGTCCGGCGGTGCGCGCGGCAGCGGGGGCACCGCCGGTTCACCGGTCCCGGCCCACGGTGCGGGGCCTTTCCCCGCCGCGCGTTCCGATGTGCGAGGGTGCAGGCGTGAGACTGACGATTCTGGGTGGCGGCGGCTTCCGGGTTCCGCTCGTGTACGGGGCACTGCTGACCGATCGCGGCGCGGGCCGGGTCACGGAGGTCGTGCTGCACGATCCGGACGACGGCCGGCTGTACGCGGTCGCCCGGGTGCTGGCCGAGCAGGCGTCGGCCGTCGCCGACGCCCCTCGCGTGACCACCACCACCGACCTCGACGAGGCCCTGCGCGATGCCGACTTCGTCTTCTCCGCGATCCGCGTCGGCGGCCTCCGGGGCCGGGCGGACGACGAGCGCGTGGCCCTGGCCGAGGGGGTCCTCGGCCAGGAGACGGTCGGCGCGGGCGGCATCGCCTACGGCCTGCGGACGGTCCCGGTCGCCGTCGACATCGCGCGGCGGGTGGCCCGTCTGGCCCCGGAGGCCTGGGTCATCAACTTCACCAATCCGGCGGGGCTGGTCACCGAGGCCATGTCCCGTCACCTCGGCGACCGCGTGATCGGCATCTGCGACTCGCCGGTCGGCCTCGGCCGCCGGGTCGCCCGGGTGCTCGGGGTCAGGCCCGAGGACGCCTGGATCGACTACGTCGGCCTCAACCACCTCGGCTGGCTGCGCGGCCTGCGCGTGGAGGGCCGCGACGAACTGCCGCGCCTGCTCGCCGACCCGGGGCTGCTCGGCTCCTTCGAGGAGGGCAGGCTCTTCGGCGCCGACTGGCTGCAGTCGCTGGGCGCGATCCCCAACGAGTACCTGCACTACTACTACTTCAACCGCGAGGCGGTGCGCGCCTACCAGGAGGCGGAGCAGACCCGCGGCGCCTTCCTGCGCGAGCAGCAGGCACGCTTCTACGACGAGGCCCGCCGCGCGGACGTCTCCGCCCTCGGTGCCTGGGAGCGGACCCGGGCCGAGCGCGAGGCGACCTACATGGCGGAGAACCGCGAGACGGCGGGCGCCGGCGAGCGTGAGGCCGATGACCTCTCGGGCGGCTACGAGAAGGTCGCCCTCGCCCTGATGCGGGCCGTCGCCCGGGACGAGCGCGCCACGCTGATCCTCAACGTCCGCAACCGGGGGACCGTGCCGGTCCTGGACGACGACGCCGTCGTCGAGGTGCCCTGCCTGGTCGACGCCAACGGCGCCCACCCGGTCGCCGTCGCCCCGCTGCCCGGCCATGCCACCGGGCTGGTGTGCGCGGTCAAGGCCGTCGAGCGCGAGGTGCTGGCCGCCGCCGGGTCGGGTTCGCGCGCCACGGCCGTGAAGGCGTTCGCGCTGCATCCGCTGGTCGATTCGGTCGACGTGGCCCGGCGTCTGGTGGAGGGGTACACGGCCGTCCATCCCGGGCTCGCGTACCTGAGGTAGACCCGGCCCCGTGCGCCGGCCCCGCCTCCTCCGCCCGACGCGGCCGGGGTTCGTCCGCCGGGCCGGCCGGCCGCTCCCCGTGACCGCGGCCGGCCGGTCCGATCCCCCGTTCCCCCGTCGGTGCCTCCCCCGTGCTTCCCCCGTGTTCCTGCTATTGAGAGTCGCGGGGCCACCCCCTGATACACCCCGGGCGGAAAAAAATCCCCCCGGCCGGGAAGCCGGGGGGACGTGGCCGTGCGCCGCCGTGCTCAGCCGGTGAAACCGGCCGTGATGGAGGTGAACTGCCAGGTGCTCTGGCTGATGCCGGAGCAGTTGCTCACCACGCCGCCGCCCGGGCAGGGCCGGTCGCGGTTGACCGCCCAGTAGGCCAGCCGCGCGATGTGGTGCGAGTTCGCCCAGTCGCGGATCTGGGTCCAGATCGCCGGGGTCGTGTTCTCCTGCTGGTCCGACAGGCCGTTCATGCCGGAGATGCCGATGTGCGAGTACGCGGTCGCGTCGTCCCAGCCGAACGTCGACTTGAGCTTGTTCTTCAGCCCGTCCGCCGCGTTCACGGTGCTGCCGTACATGTCGGAGCCGCCGCCGAAGTCGAACGGCATGATCGTGAAGACGTCGATGTCGGCGCCCAGCGACTGCGCCTGCTCGATGAGCCGGTTGCCGTAGTAGGTCGGGCCGGTGGTGGAGGTGCCGAAGGTGACGATGGTCCTCAGGCCGGGGTTGTTGGCCTTGACCGTCTTCAGCGCGGTGAGGATCCGCGCCTGCACGGCCTCGTTCTCGAACTCGTCCGTGTTCTCGATGTCCATGTCGATCGCCTTCAGCGAGTAGGCGTCGATCACCTTCTGCAGCGCCCCCGCCAGCGCGCTCGCCGAGGAGCAGTTGGCGCCGAGCTTGCTGCCCTGCCAGCCGCCGAACGAGGGGACGACGTCACCGCCCGCCGAACGGATCTGGTTGACGGCGGTCTGGTCGACGCCGCCGGTCAGCGCCCGGCTGCCGTCCCAGGCCGGGTTGCAGCCGCCCGAGTCCAGCATGAACGCCATGGTGAACCACTTGACGCCGGTCGCGCTCATCACCGTGGTCGGGTTCGGCGGATCACCCCAGCCCTCGTACAGATAGGGGGCCGCCTGCTTGAAGCCGGTGCCGCCGCCGGTCCCGGCGTCCGTCGTGACGGACACCGCGCTGGAGGCCGGCGACACGTTCCCGGCCGCGTCCCGCGCCTTCACGGTGAAGGTGTACGACGTGCTCGGCGAGAGCCCGCTGACCGTGGCGGAGGTGCCGGAGACGCTGAGCACCTGGCTCGATCCGGCGTAGACGTCGTACGCCGTCACGCCCACGTTGTCCGAGGCGGCGTTCCACTTCAGCGACACGCTGGTGGAGGACTTGCCGGTCGAGGTGAGCCCGCCGGGCGCGGTCGGCGCCTGGGTGTCCCCGCCGCCCCCGCCGCCGGGGCCGTCGAGCTGGATGTCGTCGGCCTGGTACGAGCCCTGCGCGTACCAGCCGTGCACGTAGACGGTGGCGCTGGTCTGCGAGGCGCCGGTGGTGAAGGAGACGCTGAGCCGGCTGTACGCCGACGGGGAGGTGGTCCAGGTGGAGGCGCCGCCGTCGACGCCGAGGTACACGTACGAACCCCGGACCCAGCCGCTGAGGGTGTACGCGGTGTTCGGCTTGACCGCGACCGTCTGGCCGCACTGTGCGTTGTCGCTCGAACTCACCGCTCCCTGGAGGGCCTTGGAGCCGCCGTGCACGGGGGAGGAGACGACCGAGCCGAGGTTGCCGGTGCAGGTCCAGGGGGAGAGGCCGCCCGACTCGAAGCCGGGGTTGGTGAGGACGTTGGCCGCCTGTGCGGTGCCCGGAAGGGCGACGGCCCCGCCGAGGGCCAGGGCGGCGGAGCCGAGCAGGGCGAGGAGCCGGCGTCTGGGACGCCCGAGTATGTGGCGCACGCGATCTCCCTGTGGGGATGGGGGTGTCCGGGAGTGCAGGGGAATGCGGAAGGTGCGCCAACCAAGTTGGTATGGACCAATCGGGGTGTCAATAGGCCGAGTTCGGATTGGTCCGGGCCGGTGTGGGGCGTGAGGGCGTCACGCCGGGGCGGCGGCGGGGGCGCCGGCCTCCCTGGCGGCTCCGTCGGCGGGCGCCGGCACGGCGGGGAGCGCGGTCTCCGGGGCCCGCTGCTGGGGCACGGACACCGGCCGCAGCGTCCGCGGCGCCGACACCACCGTGTAGTCCTGGCCCAGGAACGGGGGCTCGATCACGCCCGGGTCCTCACCCAGCGCCAGCCGTACGGCCGCCCAGGGGGCGTTGACCCCGCACAGCGAGAGCTGGTGCAGTCCTCCGGCCGGCCTGGTGTTGACGTCCATCAGCACCGGCCGGTCACCGTGCATCCGGAACTGGATGTTGGACAGGTAGTGCAGTCCGAAGCCCTCCGCGAGCAGCCGGGCCGGCGCCAGCCACCGCTCGCGCAGCGTGAAGCCCCGGCGGCGGCCGTTCTTGGTGCGGCCCACCGCCAGCCGGACCCGGTTGTCCGGCCCGGTGAGGCAGTCCACCGACACCTCCGGCTGCTCCAGCCGCGGCATCACCAGCCAGTCCACCGGCTCCTCGGCCCGCCGCAGCGCCTCGACCACCAGGTCGAGCTGGACGTACGGCCCCGGGAACCCGCTCAGGTGCGTGAGCGAGAAGGGCGCGCGGGTGATCATCCGGAAGCCGACCCCGCCCGCGCCGGACGCCGGTTTGAAGCACGCCCGCTCCCCGGCCGCCTCCAACTCCTCTACAGCGCACATGAGTTCGTCCGCCGTACGCACCCGCCACCAGGGCGGCACCGGCACGCCGACGGCAGACGCCGCCTCGTACGCGGTCGCCTTGTCCTCGAACACGGCCACCGCCTCGGGCGTCGGCGCCAGCAGTGCCGTACCGGCCGCCCGGAAGTCCGCGCGGTGCGCCACGATCGCCGCCTGGTGCAGCCGGGGCACGAACACGTCTATCCCGCGCCGTACGCACTGGTCGAGGGCGTACTCCACGTACGCGGCCGGCGACAGGCCCTCCGGCTCCAGCTCGGCGGTGTCGGCCGCGGCCAGCACGGGGGAGTCGGCGTCGCCGTGCGTGGCGTGGATCTCGACCGCCCGGTCGCCGGGATTTCTCCGCAGCTGATCCATGAAGAAGACGTTCTCCGCGTACGTGCGGTTGAGCCAGACGCGTACGCGAGAGGGCATGCAGGCCGCCTTTCGGGGCTTTCGGGCACGGCGAAGCGGCCCGTGCCCGGGCAGGAGGGAGGAAGGAACACCGAACGGCCCCGCGAAAGGGGGGGAGTTAGGGGCGCCGGTGTCGGGGCGATCATACGGCTTTCAAACGCCGGCGCGTGCAACGCGCAGGTTACGGATTCCCCCGGCCCGGAACGGCGGTCCGTGGCCAAAGATCCCCTTGCCCGTGCCTCGTGAATGTGTTCTGGTGGTGCCCACGGCATGATCGGAAGGGGGCACGGGGTGGAGTCGACGGCCGGGGCCGGACAGCTGCTGGCCATCAGCGACCTGCACATCTCGTATCCGGAGAACCGCGAGCTCGTGGAGCGGATGCGCCCCACCACGGACGACGACTGGCTGATCGTGGCCGGCGACGTCGCCGAGACCGTCGAGGACATCCGGTGGGCGCTCGGCACCCTCGCGGACCGCTTCGCCAAGGTCCTGTGGGCACCCGGCAACCACGAGCTGTGGACCCACCCCAAGGACACCGTCACCCTGCGCGGCGTCGCCCGCTACGAGCACCTCGTCGCCGTGTGCCGCGAGCTGGGCGTGCTCACGCCCGAGGACCCGTACCCGGTGTGGCGCGGCCCTGGCGGCCCGGTGGTCGTCGCGCCGCTGTTCCTGCTGTACGACTACTCCTACCTGCCGGACGGCTGCGCCACCAAGACGGACGGCCTGGCCTACGCGCACAGCACCGGCATCGTCTGCAACGACGAGTACCTGCTGCACCCCGACCCCTACCCGACCCGCGAGGACTGGTGCCGCGCCCGCGTCGCCGAGACCGAGCGCAGGCTCGCCGAGCTGCCCGCGGACCTGCCGACCGTCCTGGCCGGGCACTACCCGCTCGACCGGCACCCGACGGACGTGCTCTGGTACCCCGAGTTCGCCATGTGGTGCGGCACCACCCTCACCGCCGACTGGCACCACCGGTTCCGGGTCGAGACGATGGTCTACGGCCACCTGCACATCCCGCGGACGACCTGGCACGAGGGAGTCCGCTTCGAAGAGGTGTCCGTGGGATACCCCCGCGAATGGCGCAAGCGCCCGGTACCCCCGGGGCAGCCGCGCCGCATACTGCCGATGGAGGTCGGACCCGGTGATCGAGGAGCTGCTCCCGGAGTCGGTGGTGGCCGTGGAGTCGCACGGTGACCAGGACACCGACGAGGCCCTGCTGTACCCGCAGGAGCGCGCGCTCGTCGCGCGGGCGGTGAGCAAGCGCCGCCGGGAGTTCACGGCGGCCCGGGTCTGCGCCCGGCGGGCCATGGAGAAGCTCGGGGTGGCACCGCAGCCCGTGCTGACCGGCGAGCGCGGCGCCCCCGTGTGGCCGGACGGCCTGGCCGGCAGCATGACCCACTGCGACGGCTACCGCGCCGCCGCGCTCGTACGCGCCGGCGACCTGGCCTCCCTCGGCATCGACGCCGAACCGCACGCCCCGCTGCCGGACGGCGTCTTCGGCACCATCGCGCTCCCCGCCGAGCAGGACCGGCACCGCGCGCTGTCCGCCGCCCGGCCCGCCGTGCACTGGGACCGGCTGCTGTTCAGCGCCAAGGAGTCCGTCTACAAGGCCTGGTTCCCCCTCACCCGCGCCTGGCTCGACTTCTCCGAGGCCGACATCGAACTCACCGCCGCCCCCGGCCCCGGCGCGCGCGGCGGCTTCCACGCCCGGCTGCTCGTCCCCGGCCCGCTGGTCGGCGGCGTCCGGGTGGGCGCGTTCGCGGGGAGCTGGCTGGTCCGGGACGGGCTGGTGCTGTCGTCGGTGACCGTCCCGCACCAGTGAGCAGGACGGTCACCCGGAACCGGACCTCATTCCTGCGGGCACCAGTGGGACAGCAGCCCGAAGAACTCCTCCTCGTTGCCCGCGAGCCCGGCCCGTGCCAGCGCCCCGTCCGCCTCGGCGAGCACGGCGGGCGGCACCAGGACGGGCCGGGGCCCGTCCGGCGGTCCGTCGAATGCCGCGCGCACGGTGTGCAGCAGCCGCAGATAGGCCTGGACGGCGGTGCGCTCACGATCGGTCAGTACGGCGGTGGTCATCGGTCGGCTCTCCCCGGTTCGGCGTCACGGATCACGCGCGCTGCGGCGCCGTGCGCCGCGTCGTACGGCGCACGACTCCAGCTTGCCGTCCACCACTGACAACGCCGCGCGGCCGGGCCCGGGTTCGCCCGCTCAGCGGACGCCGTACCCCCGGTGGCACGGCACTTGGCGGCCGAAGCGGCCCGGCGGACGGCACGCGTGCGCGGCGGAACACCCTTGCACCCGTGGTCCGGGACGCTCTACGCCTCGGGTCGCTGGACGCTCTCCAGGAGCATGTCGAGCCACTCGGCGACCTTGTCCCGGTGCTGGTCGGTGGGCAGTTGCGCGGCCCGCCAGGCGATCCCGCGGACCCCGTGGTCCTGCAGCAGCCGCTCCAGCGGGTCGGCCGCCGGTTCGGCGGCGGCCCGCTCCCGGTCGGCGAGCTTCTGCAGCAGTTCCTGCTCGCCGCGCTGCAGGGCGCCCGCCAGCGCCTCGGCGTCCTCCGCGGTCAGGAATCCGGCGTGCACCCGGAAGAACCGCTGGAGCGCGTCGCAGTGCTCCATGGTGGGCCGCCGGTCGCCGTTGATCAGCGCCCCCGCCTGCTGCCGGGACATGCCCGCGCCGTCCGCGATCTCCTGCTGGGTGTACTTGCGCCCGTTCGGCTTCAGCCGGGTGCGGCGCAGCAGGTCCAGGCGCTGCAGGAAGCGGGCCTGGACGTCCGGTTCGCCCGCCGGGCGGCCGCTGAGCAGAGCCTTGACCACCGGCTCCGGGACACCGCAGGCGACGGAGAGCCGCCCCACGTCGAAGACCTCGGTGTGCGGCACGCCGAGCCGGTCGGCGAGCGCGGTGACGCGGGCGGCGACGGCCGACAGCTGAGCGGTCTCGGTGGCGCCCGGATCCTCGTAGCCATCCGTCACCGACAGAACTCCTACGTCTCTCGAAGGCCTCAGGTGCGTTCCGTGCTTCTCACAAGCGGATGTCGTGAACTTCCCGGAGAGTAGCGGGTGCTTGGAACCCGCATCCAGGTCTCGCCACAACTGTGGCGAATTTCAGCCGTCAACCGGCATGAAATGCCACGATAGTTGACACGGCTCTTGTCCGGGCAGCAGGATCACACTCGCCGCGCGAAGGCCGGCAGAGGCAAGAGGGGTGACCTCCCGATGGCACATCAGGCAGGAGGGCAGTGGCCGGCGCCGCGGCCCGTCCCCGAGGGCTGCGAGGTACAGGGGTACCTCCAGGACTACGCCGTGCTGGTGGAAGCCGTACCCTTCCCGTCCCTGGTCGTCGACCACCGCTGGAACGTCGTGCTGGCCAACGGTGCCTACGGGAACCTCTTCGGCGGGGTGCGCCCCCATCCGACCGCCATGCCCGGGGACAACTTCCTGCGCTTCGTGCTGTTCCACCCCGATGCCGGCGGCATCCTCGGTGAGCACGAGCAGGGCTGGTGCCTGCCGATGCTGGCCCACCTGAAGGCCGCGCTGGACCGTTCGGGTCACGACCACGAACTCCAGGCCATCCGCCGGGACATCGGTCAGGACCCGATCATGGAGGCCGCCTACCGGCAGGGCCTGCCGCACTGGATCCGCGCCGTCGGTGAGGCCGCGACCCGGATCGACGGCGCCGTGCGCCTGCTGCACCACCCCGACCCGCGCCGGGGTGCCACCGAGTGCAGGATCGTCGACGAGACGCCGCGCACCCTCGACGAGATCGGCTGCACCCGGCTGACGATGGTGCTGCGCGACGCCCGCCGCCCGGCCGGTACCGCGCGCCGTCAGCGCCGGACACGCGGCGCCGGATCGCATCTGACGGTCGTTCCGGCCCCCATGGACTGACCCGGTTCCGTCGGCGTTCAGGTCGTCGACGGGGCCGGGCCAGAAACCTCCGCGGCTCTCTGCGCGGCTCATCACCTCATCGCGCCCGAGGCGCCCCGTACGCAAGCCACGCAATCCGTTTGCGTGGCTTGCGCTGTTCTTGCGGCGACAAGCCTACGAAGCCGCCCCTTTCGCGCATGCGCGGCAGTGTCGTTTCAGCTATCCGCTGCACTGTCAAATAATTACGGATTCTGCGCGGCATCTTGTGAACGAATGTTGACGGTGCTTGAGTGTGCGGCGCCCCGCAGGCGCACTCTCCTGCTGTCCCCCGACCCCCACCACGAAGGGACCGGCACATGCACCGCAGCAACGCCTTACATGTCAGGCGCATGCCAGCTACAGCTATCGGGGCGGTCGTCGCCCTCGCCGCCGGCCTGCTCGTCACCCTGGCGCCCGCCGCGCACGCCGCCTCCGGCGCCACGCTCCCCTTCACCTCCGTCGAGGCGGAGTCGGCGAGCACCACCGGCACCAGGATCGGCCCGGAATACACCCAGGGCAGCCTCGCCTCGGAGGCCTCCGGCCGGCAGGCCGTGCGGCTCGCCGCCGGTCAGCGTGTGGAGTTCACCGTGCCGCGCGCCGCCAACGCGGTGAACGTCGCCTACAGCGTCCCGGACGGTCAGTCCGGCTCGCTGAACGTCTACGTCAACGGCACCAGGCTCGCCCGTACCCTTCCGGTCACCGCCAAGTACTCCTACGTCGACACCGGCTGGATCACGGGGTCGAAGACCCACCACTTCTACGACGACGCCCGGATGCCGCTGGGCCGGGACGTCCAGGCCGGCGACAAGGTCGCCTTCGAGGCGGCCGGTACCCAGGTCACCGTCGACGTCGCCGACTTCGAGCAGGTCGCGGCGGCGGCGAGCCAGCCCGCCGGCTCGGTGTCCGTCCTCTCCAAGGGCGCCGACCCCAGCGGGAGCGGCGACTCCACCCAGGCCTTCCGGGACGCCGTCGCGGCGGCCCGGGGCGGAGTGGTGTGGATCCCGCCGGGCGACTACCGGCTCACCTCCTCGCTGAGCGGGGTGCAGAACGTCACCCTGCGGGGCGCGGGCAGCTGGCACTCGGTCGTGCACAGCTCCCGCTTCATCGACCAGACCGGTTCGTCGGGCGGTGTCCACATCAAGGACTTCGCGGTCATCGGCGAGGTCGCCGAGCGCGTCGACTCCAGCCCGGACAACTTCGTCAACGGCTCCCTCGGACCGGACTCGTCCGTCTCCGGCATGTGGCTCCAGCACCTCAAGGTCGGGCTGTGGCTGACCGGCAACAACGACAACCTGGTGGTGGAGAACAACCGCGTCCTCGACACCACCGCCGACGGCCTCAACCTCAATGGCACGGCCAGGGGCGTCCGGGTCCGCAACAACTTCCTGCGCAACCAGGGCGACGACGCGCTCGCCATGTGGTCGCTGTACGCACCGGACACCGACTCCAGCTTCGAGAACAACACCATCTCGCAGCCCAACCTCGCCAACGGCATCGCAATCTACGGCGGCACCGACATCACGGTGCGCGGCAACCTGATATCCGACACCAACGCCCTGGGCAGCGGCATCGCGATCTCCAACCAGAAGTTCCTCGACCCTTTCTCCCCGCTGGCCGGCACCATCACGGTCGACGGCAACACGCTGGTGCGCACCGGCGCGCTGAACCCCAACTGGAACCACCCGATGGGCGCGCTGCGGGTCGACTCCTACGACAGCACGATCGACGCGACGGTGAACATCACCGACACCACCATCACCGACAGCCCGTACAGCGCCTTCGAGTTCGTCTCCGGCGGCGGACAGGGCCGTCAGGTGCGGGGCGTCAGCGTGACCGGCGCGACCGTGCGGAACACCGGCACGGTCGTGGTCCAGGCCGAGACCCCGGGCGCGGCGGCCTTCCGCGACGTCACCGCCACCCAGGTCGGCTCCGCCGGCGTCTACAACTGCCCCTATCCGGCGAACTCCGGCGCCTTCACGCTCACCGACGGCGGCGGCAACTCCGGTTGGGCCGGCACCTGGGCGGACTGCTCCACCTGGCCGCAGCCCGGCCAGGGCAGCCCCGCCCCCGACCCGAACCGCAACCTCGCCAAGGGCCGCCCGGCCACCGCGACCGGCTCGCAGGACGTCTACACGCCGGGCAAGGCGGTCGACGGGGACGCGGGCACCTACTGGGAGTCGGCCAACAACGCCTTCCCGCAGGCCCTGACGGTCGACCTCGGCTCCTCCTACGCGGTGCGCCGCGTGGTGCTCAAGCTGCCCCCGTCCGCCGCCTGGGGCACCCGCACCCAGACCGTCACGGTGCTGGGCAGCGCCGACGGCTCGGCCTACTCCACGGTCGCCGGCGCGCAGGGCTGCCGTTTCGACCCCGCCACCGGCAACACGGCCACCGTCTCCCTGCCGAGCGGTACGAACCTGCGCTACCTCCGGCTCTCCGTCAGCGCCAACACGGGCTGGCCGGCAGGCCAGTTCAGCGAGGTGGAGGCCTACCTGGCGAACTGAGCCGGCCGGGCGCGCGACGCCCCGGCACGGCGCTCGCGCCGCCGCCGGCCGCCCGACGCGGCCGGCGGCACCCGGCGGACCCGCGGGTTTCACATGGGTGCCATCAGATACTTCCCTGACGTTTGCTGCTCTTGGAACACTCGCTTCGCGCAGCTTCCGTCATCTGACGGCAGTCCCCACGTCAGGATGAGAGGACGTTCACCCATGTCCGAAGTCAACCGGCGCCGCTTCCTGCAGCTCGCGGGCGCCACGACAGCGTTCACCGCGCTGTCCGGCAGCATCCAGCGGGCCGCCGCACTGCCCGCCCACCACCGCACGGGTTCGGTCCGGGACGTCGAGCACATCGTCGTCCTGATGCAGGAGAACCGCTCGTTCGACCACTACTTCGGCAAACTCAGAGGTGTCCGGGGCTTCGGCGACCCCCGCCCGGTCACCCAGAACGGCAGGTCCGTCTGGAAGCAGTCCGACGGCACGAAGGACGTCCTCCCCTTCCACCCGGACGCCGACGACCTCGGCCTCGCCTTCATCCAGGACCTCCCGCACGGCTGGAACGACGGCCACACCGCGTTCGCCGGCGGCAGGTACGACATGTGGGTGCCCGCCAAGTCCCCCACGACGATGGCGTACCTGACACGCGAGGACATCCCGTTCCACTACGCGCTCGCCGACGCCTTCACCGTCTGCGACGCCTACCACTGCTCGTTCATCGGCTCCACCGACCCCAACCGCTACTACATGTGGACGGGGTACACCGGCAACGACGGCAAGGGCGGCGGCCCGGTCCTCGGCAACGAGGAGGCGGGCTACGGCTGGACGACGTACCCCGAGCGCCTGGAGAAGGCCGGCGTCTCCTGGCGGATCTACCAGGACGTCGGCGACGGTCTCGACGCGCAGGGCGGCTGGGGCTGGATCGACGACGCCTACCGCGGCAACTACGGAGACAACTCGCTGCTCTACTTCGACCAGTACCGGACCGCCCAGCCGGGCAGTCCGCTGTACGACAAGGCCCGCACCGGCACCGACGCGCGCAGGGGCGAGGGCTTCTTCGACCGGCTCCGCTCCGACGTCACCTCCGGGAAGCTGCCGCAGGTCTCCTGGATCGTCGCCCCCGAGGCCTTCACCGAGCACCCGAACTGGCCCGCCAACTACGGCGCCTGGTACGTCTCCCAGGTGCTGGACGCGCTGACCTCCGACCCGGAGGTCTGGTCGAGGACGGCGCTGTTCATCACCTACGACGAGAACGACGGCTTCTTCGACCACGTGATCCCGCCCTTCCCGCCGGCCTCCGCCGACCGGGGCCGGTCGACCGTGGACCCCGGGCCCGACCTGTTCAAGGGCGACGCCGGCCACGCCGCGGGCCCCTACGGACTCGGCCAGCGGGTGCCGATGCTGGTCGTCTCCCCCTGGAGCAGGGGCGGATACGTCTGCTCCGAGACACTCGACCACACCTCGATCATCCGGTTCATCGAGAACCGCTTCGGCGTCCGGGAGCCGAACATCTCGCCCTGGCGCCGGGCCATATGCGGCGACCTGACCTCCGCCTTCGACTTCACCCGCAAGGACACGGCGCCGGTGGCGCTGCCGTCCACGGCCGGCTACCGGCCGCCGGACCACGAGCGCCACCCCGACTACGTGCCCACCCCGCCCGCCACCCCGGCACTGCCCCGGCAGGAACGCGGCAGCCGTCCCACCCGTCCGCTGAAGTACGCGCCGGCGGTAGACGGTTCGGCGGACACGGCGGCCGGGAAGTTCACCCTCGCCTTCGCCTCCGGCGCGCACGCGGGTGCCGCGTTCCTCGTCACCTCGGGCAACCGCGGCGACGGGCCGTGGACCTACACCACCGAGGCCGGCAAGGCCCTCTCCGACACCTGGAACTCGGCCTACTCGGGCGGCTCCTACGACCTCACCGTGCACGGCCCGAACGGTTTCCTGCGCGTGTTCAAGGGACGCAACGGCACGGCCGGACCGGAGGTGACGGCCCGGCACACCGGTGACGACGTGGAACTCGCCTTCACCAACCGGGGCTCCGGCACGGCACGGCTGAAGCTCGTCAACGGCTACGGCGGCGACCCGGTCACGGTGACGGTGCGGGCCGGGGCCACCGTGCGGCGGACCGTCCCGCTCGCGTCCAGCCGGCGCTGGTACGACCTCGAGGTCACCACGGACGCCGACCCGGCGTTCCTCCGGGGCTTCGCGGGCCATGTCGAGAACGGGCGGCCCGGGGTCAGCGACCCGGCCATCAGCACGGAGTGAACGGGCGATGAACACCGCTCCGGGCGGACTGGTCAGGTACCGGTCACATCAGGGTAGTGTGCCCCGGTGACCACGCAATCGAACACTCCTGCAGGCTGGTACCCCGATCCGCACGGGGCGGCCCAGACGCTGCGCTACTGGGACGGCACCCAGTGGACCGAGCACACCAACCCGGCGCAGCAGGGCGCCGGCCAGGCTCCGCCGGCCGCTCCCCAGCAGCAGGCCGCCCACATCCCGCAGCAGCAGACGGGTGACGCCAAGGTGCAGCGCCAGGTGCAGAAGCAGGCGGGCGTGGCGGCCGGCGGTCCCGGCGGCGGCACGCTCTTCACCGAGCCGGTCCTGGTGGTGAACCAGAAGGCCAAGCTGATCGAGCTGACCAACGAGTACAAGGTCATGGATCAGAGCGGCCGTGAGATCGGCGCGGTCACCGAGGTCGGCCAGAACGCGCTGAAGAAGATCCTGCGCTTCGTCTCCAGCCTCGACCAGTTCATGACGCACAAGCTGGAGATCCGCGACGCCCACGGCCAGCCGCAGCTCGTGCTGACCCGGCCCGCGAAGATCTTCAAGTCCCGGGTCATCGTGACCCGTCCGGACGGCTCGCCGGTCGGCGAGATCGTCCAGAAGAACATGATCGGCAAGATCAACTTCGCGATGAACGTGAACGGCCAGCAGGTCGGCGCGATCAAGGCGGAGAACTGGCGGGCCTGGAACTTCGCCATCGTCGACCACGCGGACAACGAGGTCGCCCGGATCACCAAGACCTGGGAAGGCCTCGCCAAGACGCTGTTCACGACCGCGGACAACTACGTCCTGCAGATCCACTACCAGCTCCCCGAGCCGCTGCTGAGCCTCGTCGTGGCGACGGCCCTGACCGTCGACACCGCCCTCAAGCAGGACTCGCGGGGCTGGGGCTGACCGGCCCGGCCGGGCCACGGTCAGGGGGAAGTACGGCGGCGGCCGGTTCCCGCGGAGCATCCGCGGGCACCGGCCGCCGCCGTTTGTCGTTCAGAGCGCGGTGAGATGGCCCGGCTGCTCCGGCCGCCGGGGCACCAGCAGCGGTTCCGCCGTGGCCGTGCCCGGCTCCAGGGCCAGGACCGCCGCGACCGGGTGCTCCTCGTCATGCCCCTCGGGTCCGCCGGGTCCGTCGGGTGCGGGCGCGGCCCGGGTCAGCAGGAGCACGCCCCGAGCGGCGAGGCCGGCCCCGGCCAGCGCCAGCAGCACTCCGCCGGCCCCGCCCCGCAGGCCCTGTCCGAGCAGGGTCAGGCCGATGACCGCGGCGGCCACCGGATTGGCCAGGGTGACCATGGCCAGCGGGGCGCCCAGGCCGCCGCGGTAGGCCGTCTGCGACAGCAGCAGTCCGCCGGTGGAGAAGGCGGCGACGAGGACGGCGACCACGATCACCTCCAGGCCCGGGCCGGCACCGGAGTGGTCCGTGGCCGCCACCGTCACCGTCTGGGTGAGGGCCGAGGCGACCCCGGAGGCGAATCCCGAAGCCGTGGCGTGCCGCAGACCCGGCCGGGCGCCGGGCCGGGACAGCAGACCGATCAGCGTCGCGGTGGCACCGGCGACCACCAGCGCCTCGGGCAGGCTCAGTATCCGTTCCGGCGCCGGTCCGGAGGCCGTGACCAGCACCGCCGCGAGTCCCAGCAGGGTGAGGGCGGTACCGCGCCACTCCACCGCGCTGACGCGCCGTCCGGCCGCCCGCGCCCCGAGCGGCACGGCCGCGACCAGGGTGAGCGCACCGAGCGGCTGGACGACCGTCAGCGGCCCGTACTTGAGGGACACCACGTGCAGCAGCGCGGCGCCCGCGTTCAGGCCGACCGCCGACCACCACGCGCCGGTGCCGAGCAGCCGCGCCATGCCCGTGCCGGGGCTGCGGGAGGCGAGGCGTTCCTGGGCCACGGCGGCCGCCGCGTAGGCGACGGCGGAGACCAGGGACAGGCCGAGGGCGAGCAGGGCCGCGGCGCTCATCGGCCGGCTCCCGCCAGGACGGGCCCCCGCTGTGCGGGCAGCCGCGGGGCGTCCCCGGCCGTACCGGACGGGTGCCGCGGCGCGCGGACGACCGCCAGCGCGGTGCCGAGCATGACGGCCGCCGCCAGCGCGTCCACCCAGTAGTGGTTGGCCGTGCCGACGATCACCAGCAGGGTGACCAGCGGATGCAGCAGCCACAGCCGGCGCCATCGCGAGCGGGTGGCCGTCATCAGGCCCACCGCCACCATCAGCGCCCAGCCGAAGTGCAGCGAGGGCATCGCCGCGAACTGGTTGGACAGGTGGTCGCCGGCCGGCGACCCGTAGACCGAGGGACCGTATATCCGGGCGGTGTCCAGCAGGCCGGTACCGGTCAGCATCCGCGGCGGGGCCAGCGGGAACGTGAACGGCAGCACCAGGGCGGCCGCGGTCACCGCCGCCAGCACCCGCCGGGCCCAGACGTAGTGGGCGGGGCGCCTGACGTAGAGCCAGACCAGGAACGCCAGCGTGGCCGGGAAGTGGACGGCCGCGTAGTAGGTGTTCGCCAGGTGGACGAGGAGGTCGCCGTGCAGCAGTGCGGACTGCACGGACGTCTCGTCGGGCAGTCGCACGGCACGTTCGAGGTCCCAGACGCGATGGGCGTTGTGGAAGGCGTTCGCGGTGTGGCCGACGGCCAGCTGCCGCCCGAGCTTGTAGACGAGGAAGAGTCCCGCGACGAGCAGGAGCTCGCGCAGGAGCGGCGGTCGCGCGGTCGCTGTGGCGTCCGGCTCCGCTGCTGCAGGCTCGGTTCGGGCGTTCATCCCCCGGCCCCTTTGCTGACGGTCGTGCGGTTGGTGGTGCGGCCCGGGCCCGCTCTCCGGGCCCTGAAGTCATCGATACGTCTCCGTACCGATACGCCAGTGTACCGATACGCTGAAGTACCGGTACACTGGCGTATCGATTGAGGTGCGACACACTGGAGACCCGGGCACCGCCCGGAACAGAGTGAGGAGAGGCAACGCATGACGTCGCAGGCCGAAGACGGACCGGACACGGTCGCCGCCTCGCGCCGCTCCAAGCTCACGCCCGAGCGTGAGCGGGAGTTCTTCGACGCCGTGCTGGAGCAGATCCGCGAGTGCGGCTACGACTCCGTGACCATGGAGGGTGTCGCCCACAGCACCCGGTGCAGCAAGTCCACGCTCTACCGGCAGTGGAAGACCAAACCCCAGTTCGTCGCGGCCGCGCTGCGGGCCAACCGCAAGGTGCGCTTCGCCGGCATCGACACCGGTTCGCTCGCCGAGGACCTACGCCTGGCCGCGCGGGCCGCGGGCGACTGGTCCAACAAGGACACCCGGCTGATGCAGGCGCTGGGCCACGCGGTCACGGGCGACCACGAGCTGGCGCAGGCGCTGCGCGAGGCCCTGGTCCTGCCGGAGATCGCCGAGCTCCAGGAGATGCTGGCGCGGGGCGTGGCACGCGGCGAGGTGCCCGCGAACCATCCCGCGCTGGAGTACGTCCCGGCCATGATGTTCGGCGTCCTGCGCGTCCGGCCGGTCCTGAGCGGGCAGTACGCCGACGCCGACTACCTCGTCCGCTTCGTGGAGGCCACCGTGCTGCCCGCGCTCGGACTGACACCGGACCCAGGCCGCCGTTCACGGGATGACTGAACGGTGACCTGCTCGCGCCGCACCGTGGGGACGGGGGCGGCGCGCACCCCCCGGCCGGGTGGGGTTCCCCTTGAGCGGAGGGGCGCCCCACCCGGCCGACCGCTTTCCCCGGACGGGCTCAGACGTTCTGGCCGCTCCCGCCGCCCGACGAGACCTCGATGCCCTTGAGGATCTCGTCGATGACCGCCACGTCCGCGCCGACGTCCACGCCGAAGCGCACCACGACCATCCGCTTGGCGTTGTTGGGCGAGGGGAAGGCCACCGACTCGACATAGCCGTCGGCGCCCTTGCTGGTGACCGCCTTCCAGCGCACCGCGTAGCCCTTCTGCCCGGCCACCGTCACCGCCTTGGCCGACAGCACCTCGTGCGAGGTGATGCTGCCGTAGGTGGTGCCGCCGTAGGACTGCTTGGCGTTGGCCGCGATGTCCGCCCTGGCGACCTCCTCGGCGGTGTCGCCCTTCGTCTTGAGGGCGAGGGCGGGCGCGGTGTAGGCGCCGCCCGCGGTGCAGGTCTGGGCGCTGTTGCCGGGGCACTTGTAGGAGTCCCCGGAGGTCACCTGGGCGCCGACCCCGATCGACTCCCCGGTCCAGCCCTTCGGCACGGGCAGGCTGATGCCGTTCACCGGATCGGGAACCGTGCCGCCGCCCTGGACCTTCGGCGCCCCGGAACCCCGGGGCGCGGGCGGCTCGCCGGACCCGCCGTCACCGCCGGAACCCCCCGGGCCGCCGCCGGGCCCGCCCTGGCCGCCGGTCCGGCCGTCCTGCCCCTGCTGCGAGCCGGCGCGCTCGGGGCCGCCGCCCCCGTCGTCCTTGGCGAGGGCGTACACCCCGACCCCGATGCACACCAGGACCGCGGCCGCGGCCCCCACGGCTATGCCCGTGCGCAGACCGCGCCGCGGCGCGGCCGGGGGCTGGGCCGGATACGCCGAGTACGCCGGATACCCCGGCTGCGCCCCGTAGGGCTGGTACGCCGGGGGAACGTGCTGCGCGCCGTAGGCCGGCTGCTGCGCTGGGGGACCCCACGCGGCGGCCGTACCGGCGGGGCGGGTCTGGTCCGTCCAGGCCTTGCCGTCCCACCAGCGCTCGGTGGGCGGACCGTCATTCGTCTGCCCGGGGTCGGGGTACCACCCGGGAGGAGTCACCTGCGTCATGCCCCCACCGTATGAGGCATCGGTGAAAGCGGGATGAGAGGATCCGCCGCCAACTTCGCGCACCGGGACATTTCTCCCGAGAATTCCCGGGCGTGCCCCGGCGGCGGCCCGGCCACCGTCACCGGGCCACCACGAGCCGCACCGGCCCCCGCCCCGCCGGCGGCGGCAGCCGCAGTCCGTCCCGGCCCGGTGTCACCGAGCCGAGCACGCTCGGGTGCCGGGCGCCGGTGCTGCGCGGATCGGTGCCGGCCAGACCGTGCGCGGTGAGGAAACCGAGCACGGCGAAGGCGTACGCCTCCTTCGCCGGGGCGGGGAGGCCCAGCTCGTCGGAGCCGCGCACCGCGACGCCGGGGAGCCGGTCCCGCAGCGCGGACATGAGCACCGGGTTGCGGGTGCCCCCGCCCGAGACCACCACCTCGCCGGCCCCGACGCGGAGCACCGCGTCCGCGACCGTCCGCGCCGTCAGCCAGGTCAGCGTGGCCAGCGCGTCCTCGGCGGCCAGCGCCTCGATGCCGGCCGACCGCAGATACCCGGCGTGGAACAGTTCCTTGCCGGTCGTCTTGGGCGGTTCGAGCGCGTAGTACGGCTCCGCCAGCAGCCGGTCGAGCAGCGCCCCGTCCGGCCGGCCACGCGCGGCCAGCGCTCCGTCGGTGTCGCAGGCCAGCCGCCCGCCGCTGAAGTGCCGGGCCGCCGCGTCGAGCAGTGCGCAGCCCGGCCCGGTGTCGAACGCCGTGCCGTCGGGAGCGGTCAGGTTGGCGATGCCGCCGATGTTCAGCGCCACGGGCCTGCCCGGCCTGCCCCGCAGCCACAGCAAATCGACCAGGCTGACCAGGGGCGCGCCCTGACCGCCGGCGGCCACGTCCCGGGCGCGGAAGTCGGCGACCACCGGCAGCCCGGTCGCCTCGGCGATCCACGCGGGCTGTCCGAGCTGGAGCGTGCCGTGCACCCGGCCCGCCTCCGCCCAGTGGTGGACGGTCTGCCCGTGCGAGGCCACCAGCTCGCCGCGCCCGGCGCAGAGTTCACGGTCGGCGCGGACGGCGGCCGCGGCGAACGCCTGGCCGATCCGGGTGTCGAGCCGGCACACCTCGCCGAGCGGGACGGCGGCCGGCGGCAGCGCCGCCGCGAGCGCGGCCCGCAGAGCGCCGTCGTACGGCGCGCTCACCATCCCCAGCGGCTCCAGCACCAGCGTGTCGCCGTCCAGACGCAGATCAGCCGCCGCCGCGTCCACGGCGTCGTACGACGTCCCCGACATCAGCCCGATCACCCGCACCGTTCAACCCGCCTTTCCCGAGGGCCGCCAGAGCAGGGCCGGCGCGCTGAGCGCGCAGGCCGCCGCCGCGTAGTAGGCGGGCACGTCCGGATTCCCGGTGCGCCGCACCGCCTCCGTGATGATCAGCCCCGCGCAGCCGGAGAACACCGCGTTGGACAGGGAGTGGGCGAGCCCCAGACCGGTCCAGCGCACCCGGACCGGGAACTGCTCGGCCAGCAGGGCGGGCCCCGGCCCGGCCATCAGGCCCACCACCGCGCCCGCGGCGGCGACCGCCGCGCCCCGGGCCGCGGCGGAAGCCCCCGGGTCCTGGAGCAGATCGAACACGGGCACCGCCATGACGACGACCAGCACCGCCCCGGCCAGCATCACCGGCCGCCGCCCGATCCGGTCGCTGAGCAGGCCCGCCGGCAGGATCGCGGCGGCGAAGCCGGCGCCGGCCGGCACGGTGGCCACCAGTGCCTGCCGGACGTCCGCGTGCAGGGCGGCCTGGAGATACGAGGGCAGGACCACGAGGAACGTGTAGCCGGCCGCCGCCCAGCCCATGATCTGCCCGGCGCCCAGCAGCACCGTCCGCACCACGGCCCGGGCCTCACCGCGCGCCCCGGCGGGCGCGCGGCCCCGCTCCCGGAACTCCGGCGTCTCCTCGAGACCGGTCCGCAGCCACAGCGCGAGCAGCCCCAGCGGCAGGGACAGCAGGAACGGCAACCGCCAGCCCCAGTCGGCGAGCTGGGTCCCGGTGAGCACCGTGGCCGTGCCCGCCGCGACCGACGTGCCGGCCAGCAGGCCGAGTGCCACGGTGAACGACTGCCACGCGCCGTACAGTCCGCGCCGGCCCGGCGGGGCGTGCTCCGTCAGCACGGCCACGGCACCACCGAACTCGCCGCCCGCCGACAGGCCCTGAACGATCCTCAGGAACGTCAGCAGCCAGGGGGCCAGGGCGCCCGCCGTGGCGTACGTCGGCAGCACGCCGATCAGCGTCGTGGCCGCCGTCATCAGCGTGATCACCGCGATCAGCACCGGCCGCCGCCCCAGCCGGTCGCCCAGCCGGCCGAACAGGGCGGCGCCGAGCGGCCGGAAGAAGAACGCCAGCGCGAAGGAGGCGTACGTCCGCACCAGCCCCTCGGTCGCGCTCCCGCCCGCCGGGGTGAAGAACCGCTCGGCGAGCACGGTGGCCAGGGAACCGTAGACACCGAACTCGTACCACTCGACGAGGTTGCCCACCGACCCCGCCGCCACCGCCCGCACCGTGGGCACCCGGGGTGCCGCACCGGCACGCGACCCCGGACGCCCGTGATCGCCGGGTACCTCGAAAAGCTGCTTCATTCCCAGTCCTGTTGACGGTCCGTCCGCCGGACACCGGCTGGTCGGGCGGGGTGCGCGTCGCACGCCCGCGACTTTCTTCACCCGGCGGGGCAACACGTGTCCCGACCGGTCACCACACATCCCACCGGACGGCTACGCTCGGGGTCTGTACGTCATTCGGGCGACCCGGGGAGGTAACGGGATGACGGAGGGACGGCCGCCGGCGACCGGCTCGGCTCCCCTGTGGGAGCGGGACACGGAGATCGCCACGGTCACGCAGGCGCTCGACGCCCTGTGCGCCGACCGGTCGTCCGCGGGCAGTCTGCTCGTCTTCCGGGCCGAGGCCGGCCTCGGCAAGACCGCGCTGCTGAACGAGACCCGCCGCATGGCCGAACGGCGCGGCTGCACCGTGTGGTCCGCGAGGGGCGGCGAGACGCTGAGGTCCGTCCCGTTCAACGTGGTCCGGCAGCTGCTGCAGCCCGCGCTGGTCTCCCTGCTGCCCGGGGAGGCCCGGGAGTACCTCGGCGACTGGTACGACATAGCGGGACCGGCCCTCGGCATAGTGGACCCGCAGGAGGCCTCCGCCGACCCGCAGTACGTGTGCGACGGACTCGTCGCCGCCGTGCGCCGGCTCGCCCGCCGCGAGTGGCCGCTGGTCCTGCTCGTCGACGACGCGCACTGGGCCGACCAGGAGACCCTGCACTGGCTCGCCGCGTTCGCCGAACGCCTGGACGACCTGTCCGTGCTGGTCGTGGTGGCCCGCCGGCCCGGCGAGGTCAGCGGCGACAGCGCCCGGCACCTCGACGCGGTGGCCGCCGCCTCGGCCCGTGCCGTCGGCCTCAGCGCCCTCACCCCGGACGCCACCGCCGGGCTCACCCGCGCGACCGTCGGCCGGCACGCCGACGACCCGTTCTGCCGCGAGGTCTGGGCCGTCACCGGCGGCAACCCCTACGACACCGTCGAACTCCTCGCCAAGGTGCGCGACAGCGAGGTCCAGCCGGTCGAGGCCCGGGCCGGTGAACTGCGCGCCCTGAACCGCTCCGCCCGCGGCGGCGGCCTCGTCGACCGGCTCAAGGGGCTCGGCATCGACGCCACCCGGTTCGCCTGGGCGGCCGCCATCCTCGGCACCGGCATCTCCGTCGACCTCGTCGCCCGGCTCGCCGGCATGAGCGCCGAAGTCGCCGGGAGCTGCGCCGAACTGCTGGGCAACGCCCGCATCCTCACCGAACCCGACCCCGTGGCCGGCACCGAGTCCGGGGACGGCGAGCTGGAGTTCGTCCACCCGCTGATCGCCTCCGCCGTCTACGACTCCATCCCCGCCGGCGTGTGCACCGCGATGCACGGGGTCGCCGCACAGATCCTCACCGAGACCGGACACGGCGCCGCGGAGGCCTCCCGGCACCTGCTGAAGGTGCACCCGGACGACGACGAGGCACTCGTCGAGCAGCTCCGCGACGCGGCCCGCGAACACCTCGCCGTCGGCGCGCCGGACGCGGCCCGCCGCTGTCTGGAACGCGCCCTGCGGGAGCCGCCGCGCCCCGAGGTCCACGCCCACGTGCTCTACGAACTGGGCCGGGCCACCCTGCTGACCGCGCCCGCCGTCACCGTCGAGCACCTGCGCAGCGCCCTCGCCATGCCCGGCCTCGACGACGGGCAGCGGGTCGACGCCGTCGTCCGGCTCTCCCAGGCGCTGCTGCACAACGACCAACTGGAGGAGGCCGTCCGCACCGTGGAGGCCGAGGCCGCCCGGCACCCGGCGTCCCCGGTCCGGATGCGGCTGCAGGCCGTGCAGTTCATGTGGGAGGGCATCCACGGCGAGACCGTCTCCCAGGAACGCTCCCGGCGCCTGGCCGAACTCGCCGCCACCTGCACCGGCCGCGACAACTCCGAGCGCGCCCTGCTGATCCTGCGCGGCTTCGACGCCATGACCCACGGCGAGAGCGCCGAGGACGTCGTCCAGTCCTGCGACCGCGCCCTCGTCAACGGCCGCCTGGCGCCCGGGCTCGGCTGGACCGACGGGGAGTGGGGCATCGAGCTGCTGATGATGCTCGGCAGCGCGTACGCCTACGCCGACCGGCTCGACCGCGCCGAGAGCCTGTTCTCCGAGGCCCTGCGCGCCTACACCGGCGCCGGCTGGCGCGGCGGCCACCTCTCCCTGGCCAACGCCTTCCTCGGTCTCGCCTACCGCCGGCAGGGCCGGCTGCGCGACGCCGAGACCGCGCTGCGCGAGGCACTGGTGCTCGCCGAGCGCGTGGGCCGCGGCCTGCCGCTGTACTGGTCCGCGACCTGCGGGCTGGTCGACACCCTGCTGGCCCGCGGCGACGTCGAGGAGGCCTGGTCGATCGCCGGGCGGTACGGCTTCGCCCCGCCCTATCCGTCCACCATCGTGCTGCCCGACATCCGCTCGGTGCGCGGCCGGCTGCTGCTCGCCGTCGGCCGTACCGAGGACGGCATCAACGAACTGGAGGCCGCCGAGAAGACCGCCGCCTCCCGCGGCGGCCACAACCCGGTCCTCGCCCCCTGGTCCCTCGACCTCGCCAGGGCCCTGGCCGCGCAGGACCCGGCGCGCGCCGCCCGGCTCGCCGCGGACGCCCGCCGGCAGGCCGAGCGGTTCGGCACCGACACCGCCATCGGTGAGGCCCTGCGGCTGGCCGCCTCCCTGGAGACCGGCCAGCGCGCGGTGCGCCTCGCCGCCCAGGCCGTCGCCTATCTGGAGGCCTCGCCCTGCCAGTACGAGCACGCGGCCGCCCGGGTCGAGTACGGCATCGCGACCCGCTCGGTCGCGGAGCTCGACCGGGGCCTGACCCTGGCGCGTTCCTGCGGGGCGGACGGCCTGGCGGCGCAGGCACGGGAGGTGCTGGAGACGGGACGCGGGCTGCGCTGAGGGCCGGGGACGCCGGAGAGCTTCCTCCCCGGCCGCCTGCACCGGCCCGCGAGCGTCAGGGCGTCTCCTCCTCGGCGAGCACCCGCTGGGCGGTGGCGAACGCCGAGTTGGCCGCCGGTACCCCGCAGTACACGGCGGTCTGCAGCAGCACCGCGCCGATCTCCTCGGGCGTCAGCCCGTTGCGCCGGGCCGCCCGGACGTGCATGGCCAGCTCGTCGTAGTGGCCGTGCGCGACCAGCGCGGTCAGCGTGATCATGCTGCGCTCACGGCGGGACAGCGTCGGATCGGTCCAGATCTCCCCCCAGGCGTAGCGGGAGATGAAGTCCTGGAACCGCGCGGTGAAGGGGGTCTGCCGGGCCTGCGCCCGGTCCACGTGCGCGTCGCCCAGCACCTCGCGGCGCACCGCCGTCCCGCTCGCCGGGACGCCGTCGAGCTGGGTGCGCAGGGCGGCCACGACGTCCCTCGGGACCTGCGCGGGCGCCAGATGGGAGGCGCCCGGCAGCTCCAGGAGCGTGGCGCCGGGCACCGCGTCCGCGATCTCCCGCAGATGCGCCGGCGGTGTCGCGGGGTCCTCCCGGCCCGCGACCAGCAGCGTCGGCACGGTGATCTCGGCGAGCCTCCCGCGCAGATCGAAGGCGGCCAGCGCGTCGCAGCAGGCGGCGTACCCCTCGGGGTCGGCCTCCCGGTGGTCCCGTACCAGCCGGGGCACGGTGAAGCCGGGTGTGAACCAGCGTGCGTCGGCGCTCTCCACCAGCCATGCGAGGCCCTCCCGGCGCACCCGTTCGGCCCGCTCCCGCCAGGGGGCGGCACCGCCGAAATGGGCGGAGGAGCAGAGGACCGCGAGCGAGGAGAGCCGGTCCGGGTGGTGCGCGGCCAGATGCAGGCCGACCGCTCCGCCCAGCGACACTCCCGCGTACGCGAACCGCTCGATGCCGAGCGCGTCGGTGAGCTCCAGCACCAGGCCGGCGAGGTCGCCCACGGTGGCACCCGGCCCGATCAGGTCCGCCGCCGAGCCGCCGTGGCCCGGCAGATCCCAGCGGACCACCCGGTGGCCGCCGGCCAGCTCGGGCGCGACCGCGTCCCACAGGGCGTACGAGGTGCCGAGTGACGGCCCGAGCAGCAGCGGGGGAGCGGACGCCGGTCCTTCGTCCAGGTGGTTGAGGAGTTGCACGGTCAACGACGCTCCAGGGCACGGTCGGTGAGGGCACCGGCGAAGCCGGTGTAACGGGCGGGATCGGTCAGGTCGTCCAGGTCGACCGCCTTCAGTTCGGGCCGCTCCGCGAGGAGTTCACGCAGCGGGCGGTCCTCGTCGTGCGCGCGGCGCGCGAGTTCGGTGAGCAGTGCCTTCGCGCGGGCCCGGCCGAGGACGGGGGCCAGGGCGGCGGACAGCCGTTCGGAGACGATCAGCCCCTGGGTGACGCCGAGATTCCGGCGCATCGCGGCGGGGTGCACCCGCAGTTCCTCGGCCAGCCCGGCCGCCCGCGCGGCGGCGCCGCCCACCAGCCGGAGCAGGTCGCGCAGCGGCTCCCACTCGGCGTGCCAGGCTCCGGCCGGCCGCTCGTCCTCGGCGGCGAGCGAGCCGTAGAGGGTGGCCGCGAGCTGCGGGGCGCGCCGGGCGGCGGCCGCGACCAGAGTGGAGCGCACCGGGTTCGCCTTGTGCGGCATGGCCGACGAGCCGCCCCCGCTGCCCTCGCTCACCTCGCCGGTCTCCGTGCGCGACAACGTCAGCACGTCCACCGCGAACTTGCCGAGCGCCCCCGCCGTGAAGGCCAGGCAGCCGGCCAGGTCGGCGACCGGGGTGCGCAGCGTGTGCCAGGGCAGTACCGGTGCGGCGAGGCCGAGTTCACGGGCGTAGGCCCGGAGGAGGGCGTCCGCGTCCCCGGCTCCGTACTCGCGCAGGGCCGCCAGGGTTCCGGCGGCGCCCCCGAGCTGGACGGGGAGCGAGTCGCGGACTCGGCGCACGCGGTCGCGGGCGTCCAGGACCAGGGAGCGCCAGCCGGCCGCCTTCAGCCCGAACGCCGTGGGCACGGCGTGCTGGGTGAGGGTCCGTCCGGGCATCGGCGTGTCACGGTGGCCGGCGGCGAGGCGGGCGAGTGCCCGCTCGGTGCGGCCGAGGTCGTCGAGGACCGGGTCCAGGGTGCGCACGGCGACCAGCATCGTCGCCGTGTCCATGATGTCCTGGCTGGTGGCGCCCCGGTGCACGTACGGGCCGTGCTCCTCGCCCACCGCCTTCGTCAGGTCGGCGACCAGCGGGATGACCGGGTTGCCGCCGTCGCGGGCCCGCTCGGCGAGCGAGCGGACGTCGAAGCGGCCGGAACCTGCCGCCTCCGTCACCGCGGCGGCGGCCGCCGCCGGCGCGAGACCGAGGGCGGCCTGGGCACGGGTCAGGGCGGCCTCGGCGTCGAGCAGGGCGCGCAGGAAGGCCGTGTCGCCCGTCGCGGCGGCGGCCGCGGTACCGGCCCACCCGGGGGCGAGCAGGCCGCTGTCACCGTCCTGCGGGAGCGCCTGCGGTCCGGGGGGCGGGGCGGTCACCGGAACTCCAGGAAGACCGTCTCGCCCTCGCCCTGGAGCCGGATGTCGAAGCGGTAGGTCCCGCCGCCCTCGTCGCCGGCGATCAGCGTGCCGCGCCGGTCGCCCACCCGGGCGAGCAGGGGGTCGGCGGCCAGCGCCGCCTCGTCGCCCGGCAGGTAGATCCGGGTGAACAGGTGGACGAGCAGGCCGCGCGCGAAGACGCACACGCTCAGGTACGGCGCGCTGTCCCCGCGCGCGCCCGGCCGCAGCGTCCGCGCGCACCAGTGGCCGTCCGCGTCGGTCTGGACGCGCCCCCAGCCGGTGAACTCCACCCCGTTGCGGCCCAGGTAGCCCCCGGTCGCCTGGTCCCGCCGGATGGAGCCGTCCACCCGCGGGACGGTGCCGTCGGGGCGCGGCCCCCAGAGCTCGACGAGGGCGTCGGGCAGCGGCCTGCCCTCGCCGTCGAGGACGTGGCCGTGGACGGTGACCGTGTCGGGGTGCCCGAGCGGGGCGACGTTTTCGCCGCCGCGGAAGGGCAGCGCGTACCCGTAGAAGGGGCCGACCGTGTGGGACGGGGTGGGCAGCACGTGTTCCGGGCCGCCGGTTTCGGTCTTCGTCATCGCTGCGGTCAGCGTCCTTCCTCGGTCCAGGTGGCGGCGGGGCCGTCCAGCACGATGTCCCAGTGGTAGCCGAGCGAGAACTCGGGCACCGACAGGCCGTGGTCGTAGGTGGCGACCAGCCGCTGCCGCGCCGCGTCGTCCGTCACGGACTGCAGGATCGGGTCGTACGGGAAGAGCGGGTCGTTCGGGAAGTACATCTGCGTCACCAGCCGCTGGGTGAACGCCGCGCCGAACACCGAGAAGTGGATGTGCGCCGGACGCCAGGCGTTGACGTGGTTGCGCCACGGGTACGGGCCGGGCTGGACGGTGGTGAAGTGGTACCGGCCCTCGGCGTCGGTGAGGGTGCGGCCGAAGCCCGTGAAGTTCGGGTCGAGCGGGGCGTCGTGCTGCTCCCGCTGATGGGCGTAGCGTCCGGCCGAGTTGGCCTGCCAGATCTCCACGAGCTGGCCGCGCACCGGCCGGCCGGCACGGTCCAGCAGACGGCCGGAGACGGTGATGCGCTCGCCGACCGGCTCGCCCCGGTGGTGCCGGGTGAGGTCGTTGTCGATCCCGGTGATGTCGCGCTCCCCGAAGGCGGGGGAACGCAGCTCCACAAGCTCGGGGTCCCGGGCGGTGTCGATGGCGACCAGCGGCTGTCTGGGGTGGCGGAGCACCGAAGAACGGTAGGGCGCGTAGTCCCGGCGCGGGTGGTGCTCTACGGGGGCGCCGCCGGCGACCCGCTTCTCGTACGCGGCGTGCTCGGCCGCGATCTCCTGGTCGATGTCCTGCTGGGTGAGAGTCATCGCGATACCTGACGTTTCCTTAGCGATCGAGGACGAGGGCGAGGCCCTGGCCCACGCCGATGCAGAGGGTGGCCACGCCGGTGCCGGAGCCGGGGCGGTCGTGGTTCTCCTCGCCGGCGCCGTCGGCGTCGCCGAAGCAGACGTCCTCGATCCGCGCCGGGTCCAGGTCCGGGGTGCGGGCGAGCAGTTCGCGCAGGACGTGGGCGGCGAGGTCGTCCGGGCGCACCGAGGACAGCGCGCCGTCGTAGCGGCCGATCGGGGTGCGGACGGCGTCGACGACGTAGACGGTCGTCACCGCAGGTTCTCCGCGAGGGTCAGCTTGGCGTCGGTGCGGGCGACCACGTCGTCGACGCTCACGCCCGGCGCGGTCTCCACGAGGGTCAGCCCCTCCGCGGTGACGTCCAGGACACCCAGGTCGGTGATGATCCGGTTCACACACGCCTTGCCCGTGAGCGGCAGCGTGCACTGCCGGAGGATCTTCGGTGAGCCGTCCTTGGCCGTGTGTGTCATGACGACGACGACCGTACGGGCGCCGTGCACCAGGTCCATGGCGCCGCCGATGCCGGTCACCAGCTTGCCCGGGACCGCCCAGTTGGCCAGGTCGCCGCTCGCGGACACCTGCATCGCCCCCAGCACGGCCACGTCGATGTGCCCGCCGCGGATCATCGCGAACGACAGCGCCGAGTCGAAGAAGGAGGCACCCGGCAGAACCGTCACGGTCTCCTTGCCGGCGTTGATCAGATCCGGGTCCACCTCGTCGTCGGCCGGGTACGGACCCGTGCCGAGGATGCCGTTCTCCGACTCCAGTACCACCTCGACGCCCGGCGGGAGATGGTTCGGGATCAGCGTCGGCAGGCCGATGCCGAGGTTGACGTACTGCCCGTCCTCCAGCTCGCGGGCCGCGCGGGCGGCCATCTCCTCGCGTGTCCAGGCCATCAGGACCTCACCGTCCGCCGCTCGATCCTCTTGTCCGCCGCCTGCTCCGGGGTCAGCGCCAGCACACGCTGCACGAAGACGCCGGGCACGTGCACCGCGTCCGGGTCGATCTCCCCGGGCTCCACCAGTTGCTCCACCTCGGCGACGGTCACCCGGCCGGCCATCGCGGCCAGCGGGTTGAAGTTCCGGGAGGACTTGTCGAAGACGAGGTTGCCGTGCCGGTCGCCCCGGGCGGCGCGCACCAGCGCGAAGTCGGTGCGGATGCCGCGCTCCAGCACGTACTCGACGCCGTCGAACTCCCGCACCTCCTTCGGCGGCGAGGCCAGCGCGACCCCGCCCGAGCCGTCGTACCGCCAGGGCAGCCCGCCGTCGGCGACCTGCGTGCCCACACCGGCCGGGGTGTAGAAGGCGGGAATGCCGGCGCCGCCCGCGCGCAGCCGCTCGGCGAGGGTGCCCTGCGGGATCAGCTCGACCTCCAGCTCACCGGCCAGGTACTGGCGGGCGAACTCCTTGTTGGCGCCGATGTAGGAGCCGGTCACCCGGGCGATCCGGCCGGCCGCCAGCAGCACCGCGAGGCCGGACTCCATCGCCCCGCAGTTGTTCGAGACCACGCCCAGTCCGGCCGTGCCGCGCTCGTGGAGCGCCTGGATCAGTGCGTTCGGCACACCGCTCAGCCCGAATCCGCCGACCGCGAGGGACGCGCCGTCCGGCACATCGGCCACCGCCTCGGCGGCCGTGGCGACCACCTTGTCCATCCGTGAAGCCCCATCTCTGCACAATTAATCAGGACACTGAGTATTTCAGCGAGGTTCCGCTCACGCTGCCACCGGATGCGTGAACCGTCAATAGCTCGTATAACGACCGGACTCGCCCGCAGACAGCGGGGGTGTCGATGGGTATTGTTCAGTGCACCAACGATTCGATCAGGGAGCGCACATGGCCGCGGTGGACCTCACCACCCATCCCGGACACCTGGCCCGGCGGCTCCAGCAGGCGCACTACCTGCTGTGGAACACGATGGTCTCGGAGGAGATCACCTCGCCTCAGTTCGCGGTCCTGAACGCGCTCGTCGCCGAGCCGGGTCTCGACCAGCGGACCGTGGGGGAGCGGGTCGGCCTGGACCGGTCGACCATCGCCGAGGTCATCAGCCGGCTCGGCCGACGCGGCCTGCTGGACAAGGTGCGCGATCCGCAGGACCGCCGTCGCTTCCTGCTCCGTCTCACCGACGACGGACTGCGCACCCACCGCAGGCTGACCGTACGCACCGCCCGGATGAACCAGGTCTTCCTCGCCCCGCTGAACGCCGGGGAGCAGAGCGTGTTCTTCGACCTGATCCGCCGGGTCGCGGACGCCGCCGAGGAACTGCGCAACCCGGCGGAGCCGCAGGCCCTCCAGCAGGGCTGACGGACCGGTCAGCCGGAGGAGGCGGCGAAGACCACCCAGACCTGCCCGTCGGCGAAGTCCAGCGGGCCCCCGTCCGCGGTCGTGAACTGCGTGCCGTCCGTCGCGCGCGGCCGGGACCACCGCGCCGCGTAGGAGCGCCCGTCCCGCAGTACCTCGGCCCTGCCGGAGCCGACCGTCTCGGTGTACGGCGTGTGGTTGCCGAGCACGTCGTGGTACTTCGAGGAACGGACCCGCACGTACTGGACGACCACGGTCGGCGGTGCCAGGCGCCCGCCGTCCGTCGTCGCCGCGGGCGTGCCGTCCATCGCGACCAGCCAGCCACCCCGGGCCCCGGACCAGGTGAAGGCGAAGCGGGCCGCCGGGTAGCGCACGGTCCGCGTGGTGGCGGGAGAGCCGCCGGAGGGCGCGGGACCGTACCGGAAGCCGGTGGTCAGGGCGGTCCGGCCGGGGGCGGAGGACAGCAGCCGGGCGGGGCGCAGATAGAGGTTGTGCGGCGCGGCCCGGCCGGCACCCCGGTAGTACGCGCTCGCGGTGTCGTCCGGCGACTCCGCCCGCAGCGGCGCCCGGCCGATCAGCGGCAGCAGTTTGCGCTGGGCGCCGGAGTAGGCCAGCGTCGGCTCGTGGAACTGGCGCAGCAGCTCCAGATCCGACTCGCGGGCGCTGCGCACCGGCCCCACCGACTTCGGCAGCCGGGTGGCGTACACCGCCATCAGCCGGCTCAGGCCGCCCTCGACCTGCTCCGCGTACACCACGTCGGCGGCGCCGAGCCCGGTCTGCGGACGCGCCGCGGACACGTTGTCGATCTTCACGGCGAGCGGTGATCCGGCGACGGGCGTGGGCGTCGGCGTGACGGTGACCCTCGGCGTGGGGGTCCGCGCCGGAGCCCGGGCGTCGTCGGCCGGCCGCTGCCGGGTGCAGCCCGCCGTGAGTGAGGCCGCGGTCGTCGCGGCGATCAGTGCCGCCGTCAGCGCGGCGCGGCGCGTGCGCGCCCCATGTCGCATGCCCACCGTCGTCTCCCCGTTCGTATGTGTCGATTGTGTGCTCGCCGGGACACTGCGGGCCATACCCGGTCGCGCGGTTCCGCGCGCGGGCACTGGGCCGATCGGTCCCCCGGTGTGACCCCGGCGGGCGGCGGGGGAGCGTCCGGCGTGTCGCGGGCGGGGCGGAACGCGTGGTTCGCGTGGGCCCGCACGGGTACCCGGGCCACCCCGAACCGGACGCGCCAGGGCGAACCGGCGCGCACGCTGACAAGGGAGCGCGACCTCATGAAGGCAGTCACCTGGCAGGGCAGGCGGGACGTGCGGGTGGAAGACGTGCCCGACCCGCGGATCGAGGAGCCCACCGACGCGGTCATCCGCATCACGTCCAGCGGTCTGTGCGGCTCGGACCTGCACCTGTACGAGGTGCTCACCCCGTTCATGACGCCGGGTGACATCCTCGGACACGAGCCGATGGGCATCGTCGAGGAGGTCGGGGCGGCCGTGCCCGACCTCGCGGTGGGCGACCGGGTCGTGGTGCCCTTCCAGATCGCCTGCGGCAACTGCTGGATGTGCCTCACCGGGCTGCCGACCCAGTGCGAGACCACCCAGGTCACCGGCGAGCACATGGGCGCCCCCCTGTTCGGCTACACCCGGCTGTACGGCGCCGTGCCCGGCGCGCAGGCCGAGTACCTGCGGGTCCCGCAGGCCCAGTTCGGCCCGATGAAGGTGCCCGAGGGCCCGCCGGACGACCGGTTCGTCTACCTCTCCGACGTGCTGCCCACCGCCTGGCAGGCGGTCGAGTACGCCTCCGTACCGCCGGGCGGCTCCCTCGCCGTCCTCGGACTCGGGCCCATCGGCGACATGGCCTGCCGGATCGCGCTGGCGCGGGGCGCCGAGCAGGTCTTCGGCATCGACCTGGTGCCGGAGCGGCTGGCCCGGGCCAAGCGGCGCGGCACCCGGACGTACGACCTCAGGGCCTTCGACGACGAGAAGGAACTGATCGAGGCGATCCGCGACGAGACCGGCGGCCGCGGCCCGGACGCCGTGATCGACGCCGTCGGCACCGAGGCCCACGGCGGCGCGACCGCGAAGCTCGTCCAGACGGCCGCCGCCGTGCTGCCCCGCAGGATCAGCGCGCCCATCGCCGAACGCTTCAGCGTCGACCGGCTCTCCGCCCTGCACATGGCCATCGAACTGGTCCGGCGCGGCGGCACCATCTCGCTCAGCGGCGTGTACGGCGGCATGGCCGACCCCATGCCGATGCTCACCATGTTCGACAAGCAGATCCAGATGCGGATGGGGCAGGCCAACGTGCGCCGCTGGAGCGACGAGATCATGCCCTACCTGACGGACGAGGACCCGCTCGGCGTCGACGACTTCGCCACCCACCGGGTGCCGCTCTCCGAGGCTCCGCACGCCTACGAGATGTTCCAGCACAAGCAGGACGGCGCCATCAAGATCCTGATGCAGCCGTAGGGCCGGGTGCGGCCCCTGAGCCGGGGACGCCCCCTAGGGGGTGCCGCCCGTGGTGCCCAGGACCTCCGCCAGGTCGAAGCGCACCGGCTCCTCCAGTTGGGCGTAGGTGCAGCTCTCCGGCGCGCGGTCCGGGCGCCAGCGCCGGAACCGCGCCGTGTGCCGGAAGCGGGTGCCGTTCTCCATGTGGTCGTAGGCCACCTCGGCGACCCGCTCCGGCCGCAGCGGGACCCAGGACAGGTCCTTCTTGCCCGACCAGCGGCTCGGCGCACCCGGCAGCCGGGCCGTCTCGTGCGCCGCCTCCTCCCCCCAGGCCGCCCACGGATGCCCGCTCACGTCCGCCATCCGCAGCGGCTCCAGCTCCTCGATCAGCTCGGCGCGCCGCTTCATCGGGAAAGCGGCCGACACGCCCACGTGCTGCAGCGCGCCCCGGTCGTCGTACAGGCCGAGCAGCAGCGAGCCCACCACCGGTCCGCTCTTGTGGAACCGGTAGCCCGCCACCACCACGTCCGCCGTCCGCTCGTGCTTGATCTTGAACATGGCCCGCTCGTCCTGCAGATAGCGCAGCCCGAGCGGCTTGGCGACGATCCCGTCGAGGCCGGCTCCCTCGTACTGCTCGAACCACCGCCCGGCCAGCTCGGCGTCCGTCGTCGCGGGCGCCAGGTGGACCGGCGCGTCCACGCCGGCCAGCGCCCCGTCCAGCAGGGCCCGCCGGTCGGTGAGCGGCGCGTCCAGCAGGGACCGGTCGTCCAGGGCCAGCAGGTCGAACGCCACGAACGAGGCCGGCGTCCGCTCCGCCAGTGTCCGCACCCGGGAGTCGGCCGGATGGATCCGCTCGGTCAGCGCGTCGAAGTCCAGCCGGCCCTCCCGCGCGATCACGATCTCCCCGTCCAGCACGCACCGCCGGGGGACCCGCTCCTTCAGCGCCGCCACCAGCTCCGGGAAGTACCGGGTCAGCGGCTTGCCGGTACGGCTGCCCAGCTCGACCTCGTCGCCGTCGCGGAACACGATCGCCCGGAACCCGTCCCACTTCGCCTCGTAGTGCATGCCCGGGGGGATCCTCGCCACCGACTTGGCGAGCATCGGCTTGACGTGCGGCATCACCGGAAGATCCATGCGTCCGATTCTGCTCGCATACGCACGGCAGTGCCCGGTGTGCGCGCTGTGCGGCGTGCGCCTACCGTGGCCGCATGGGTGATGCGGTGGAACTGGACGTGGCCGGCCGGACCGTACGGCTGTCCAGCCCGGACAAGGTGTTCTTCCCCGAGCGCGGTTTCACCAAGCTGGACCTCGCCCGGTACTACGCCGCCGTCGGCCCTGGCATCCTGCGCGCCCTGCGCGACCGCCCCACCACCCTGGAGCGCTACCCCGACGGCGTCGGCGGCGAGTGGTTCTACCAGAAGCGGGCCCCCAAGGGCATGCCCGACTGGATCCCGACCGCCCACATCACCTTTCCCAGCGGCCGCAGCGCCGACGAGATGTGCCCCACCGAGGAGGCCGCCGTGGTGTGGGCCGCCCAGTACGGCACGCTCACCTTCCACCCCTGGCCGGTGCGCCGCGGCGACGTCGACCACCCCGACGAACTGCGCATCGACCTCGACCCGCAGCCCGGCACCGACTACGCCGACGCCGTCCGCGCCGCGCACGAACTGCGTGCCGTCCTCGACGAGCACGGCGGCCTGCGCGGCTGGCCCAAGACCTCCGGCGGCCGCGGCCTGCATGTCTTCGTGCCCATCGAACCCCGCTGGACCTTCACCCAGGTCCGCCGCGCCGCGATCGCGGTGGGCCGGGAGATGGAACGCCGGATGCCGGACCAGGTGACCATCAAGTGGTGGAAGGAGGAGCGCGGCGAGCGCATCTTCGTCGACTACAACCAGACCGCCCGCGACCGCACCATCGCCTCCGCCTACTCCGTACGGCCCCGCCCGAACGCCCCCGTGTCCGCGCCGCTGCGCTGGGAGGAGGTCGGCGTGGCCCACCCCCGCGACTTCGACCTCGCCACCATGCCGGCCCGCTTCGCCGAACTCGGCGACGTGCACGCCGGGATGGACGAGCACGCCCACTCCCTCGAGGCCCTGCTGGAGCTGGCCCGCCGCGACGAGCACGACCACGGCCTGGGCGATCTGCCGTACCCGCCGGAGTACCCGAAGATGCCGGGCGAGCCCAAGCGGGTCCAGCCGAGCCGGGCCCGCCGGGAGCAGGCCTCCTGAAGGACCGGAACCCCGGCCCGGCGGGAGGCCCGGGCCCGCCGCCGGCCGGCCCCGCTCCGGCCCGTGCGGCCCGCCGGAGCGCGGCTATCCTGATCGTCAGCCGCCGATGAGGAGTCCCGAAGTGACCGAGGCAGTGTCGCGTCCCACGCTGGAGGCCGTGGCCGCGCGGGCCGGGGTGTCCCGGGCCACCGTGTCACGGGTGGTCAACGGCGGGGACGGTGTCCGCGAGCCGCTCGTCGAGCGGGTCCGGCGGGCGGTCGAGGAACTCGGGTACGTGCCCAACCAGGCGGCGCGCAGCCTGGTCACCAAGCGGCACGAGGCCATCGCCGTCGTCATCGCCGAGCCCGAGGCCCGGGTGTTCGCCGATCCCTTCTTCGCCCTGCAACTGCGCGGCATCAGCAAGGAACTGACGGCCCACGACAACCAGCTCGTACTGCTGCTGACCGAGGGCCGCGCCGACCACGCGCGCGTGGCCCGCTACCTGGCCGGAGGCCACGTCGACGGCGCGCTCGTCTTCTCCCTGCACCTCGACGACCCGCTGCCCGGCCTGATCCGCAACGCGGGCGTGCCCACCGTGTTCGGCGGCCGGCCCGACTGGAGCGACGGCGACGGCGCCCCCGGACCGGTGTACGTCGACAGCGACAACCGCGGCGGCGCCCGCGCGGCCGTGCGCCATCTCGCCGGACTGGGCCGGACCCGGATCGCGCACATCACCGGCGCGCTGGACCAGACCTCGGCCGTGGACCGGCTCGACGGCTACCGGGACGTCATGGGCGACGCCGACCCCCGGCTCGTGGTGGAGAGCGACTTCACCCCGGGCGGCGGCGAACGTGCCATGCGGGAACTGCTCGACCGCTGCCCGGACGTGGACGCCGTGTTCGCCGCCAACGACCTCACCGCGCTCGGCGCCCTGCGCGTGCTGCGCGAGCGAGGGCTGCGCGTACCCGATGACGTGGCCGTGATCGGCTTCGACGACGTGCTGCCCGTCGCCGAGGAGTGCGACCCGCCGCTGACCACGGTCCGTCAGGACATCGAGGAGATGGGCCGGCTGATGGCCCGCCTGCTGCTCGCGGGCCCGGCCGGACAGGGCGGCGCGGGTGAGCACACGGAGGCACCGGCGGCCGGTGTGGTCCTGCCGACCACACTGATACGCCGGGCGTCCGCCTAGGGGGGAGACGCCCCCTGGAGACGTGCCTTCGCGGACACGGCCCACGGCCGCGCCCGCGGTCCCGGCCCGCGTTCAGCCCTGCGGCGACCCGCTTCTGATGACCGCGAAGCGGGCGCCGTACGGGTCGGCGAGCTTGGCCATGCGGCCGACGCCCTCCAGGGTGGTCGCCGGCATGCGCACCGTGCCGCCGAGCCGGCGTGCCTCCTCGACCACGGCGTCGGTGTCCTCGACCTCGAAGTACGGCAGCCAGTACGGGCCGGCCTCCGCCTCGTCCGGGGCGTCGGCCAGCGGCACCATCCCGCCGAACATCGCGTCCTCACCGGCCCCGCCGGGGTTGAGGCACGTGTACGTGCCGCCGGGGAAGGGCACGCCGGAGGTTTCCAGGCCGAGGACCTTGTAGTAGAACGCGGCGGCGGCCGCGATGTCCGCCGTGTACAGCTCGACCCAGCACAGCGCGCCCGGCTCGTTCGCCACGTCGACGCCCTTGATCCGCCCGGGCTGCCAGATCCCGAAGGGCACCCGCGCCTGGTCGGTGAGGACCGCCATGTGGCCCTGGCCCATCACGTCGCGAGGCTGGAACAGCACACCGCCGTGCGTGTGTTCGGCGGTGGCCGCGGTGGCCCGCGCGTCCTCGCTCCGGAAGTACACCGTCCAGGCCGGCGGGCCCTGCTCCGGCCCGGTCCGCATGCCGCCGGCCACCGTCCTGCCGCCGAGCCGGAAGAAGCCGTAACCGCCGGCGTCCGGCCCCGCCGACTCGAACTCCCAGCCGAAGAGACCGCCGTAGAAGGAGAGGGCGCCGTCCAGGTCCGGGGTGCCGACATCGACCCAGTTCGGAGCGCCGTTGACGAAACGGGTGGTGAGCATCTTCGCCCTCCTCGACAGGGGGACCGTGAACCGGGTCCCGTCCTCTGCACTGCCGAGTCTGGCACCGCCCACCGGCAACCGCCGCCGAGGCGCCGCGGCGCGCGCGCCCCCGCGCGCGGGCCGGCCCCGCCGGCCCGCGGGTTCCGCGGGATTCGGCACCGGCCCCGCGCGCCGCCGTGCACGGGCGTGTCGCACGGCGCATCATCGGGACGCTCACGCCTGCCGGCGGGGTGGCCGGCCACGGCGTCGACGCGGCGTTGATGCGGCGTTGATCGAACGTTTTTCGCCGCACGGCACGATCCTGGCCATGCACATCGACACGATCACCCCGGCCGACACCACCTGGCAGGCCCAGGCTCTGTGCGCGCAGACCGGGGCCGACTTCTTCTTCCCCGAGCCCGGCAGCTCGGTACGCGAGGCGAAGCGCATCTGCGGCATGTGCGAGATGCGCCCCGCCTGCCTCGACTACGCGCTAAGCAACGACGAACGCTTCGGTGTCTGGGGCGGCCTGTCCGAGAAGGAGCGCCTCGCGCTGAGGCGCACCTCCGGCTGAGCCGCCGCGGACGGCTCGCTCAGCCGGCCGCCCGCGCCGCCATGCGCGCCTTGCGCGCCGCCAGCCGCTCGTCGAACCGGGAGGCCTCCGTGTCCAGGCCGCCCAGGAACAGACCCAGCTCCTCCTGGGCCTGCAGGCCCTCCGGGCCGAACCCGTCCATCTCCATGATCTTCAGGAAGCGCAGCACGGGCTGCAGCACGTCGTCGTGGTGGATCCGCAGGTTGTAGACCTCGCCGATCGCCATCTGCGCCGCGGCCCGCTCGAAGCCGGGGATGCCGTGGCCGGGCATGCGGAAGTTGACGACGACGTCCCGGACCGCCTGCATGGTCAGGTCGGGGGCGAGTTCGAAGGAAGCCTTCAGCAGGTTGCGGTAGAAGACCATGTGCAGGTTCTCGTCGGTCGCGATGCGGGCCAGCATGCGGTCGCAGACCGGGTCGCCGGACTGGTGGCCGGTGTTGCGGTGGGAGATCCGGGTGGCCAGCTCCTGGAAGGCGACGTACGCGATCGAGTGCAGCATCGAGTGCCGGTTGTCGGACTCGAAGCCCTCGCTCATGTGGGACATGCGGAACTGCTCCAGCTTGTCCGGGTCCACCGCGCGCGAGGTGAGCAGGTAGTCGCGCATCACGATGCCGTGCCGGCCCTCCTCGGCCGTCCAGCGGTGCACCCACGTACCCCACGCGCCGTCGCGGCCGAACAGCGAGGCGATCTCGTGGTGGTAGCTCGGGAGGTTGTCCTCGGTCAGCAGGTTGACGACGAGGGCGATACGGCCGATCTCCGTCACCCCGGACTGTTCCTTGTCCCAGGCCTCGCCGTCCTCGAACAGACCGGGGAAGTTGCGGCCGTCGCTCCAGGGCACGTACTCGTGCGGCATCCAGTCCTTGGCGACCTTCAGATGCCGGTTCAGCTCCTTCTCGACCACTTCCTCCAGGGCGTACAGCAACCGCGCGTCGGTCCAGGCGGACGGACTGCCGAGGTGAGGGGAGGTGATCGTCACGGGAACTCCAGGGGGACGCCGAGCAGAAGGGGGAGTGAAGGGGACGGTCCGGCGAGCGGTGCCGGTAAACCTACGTGATCGTAGGCTACGAATCCGTAGGTTACGAAGCCGTAGGTTAAGGTCACCGTAAAGATCGCTGATCAGGCGCCCGGTCGCGGGCAGTTCACCGGTGTGGCGGACAGCCCCGGGACCCGCAGGTCCCGGGGCTGTCCGAGGCAGGGCGTCACTCCGTCAGGCGTACAGTTCCCGCAGCCGCACCGAGAGACACGTCACACATCCCTCGAGCTTCTCGAACTCGGAGATGTCCACGGTGACCACCTCGTGGCCGAGATCGGTCAGCAGTTCCGCCGTCTTCGGGGCGCTCGCCGCCATGAGCAGCTTGTGGCCGCCGAGCAGCACCACGTGCGCACCCGACTCCTCCGGCACCGAGAGGAACCCCGGGAACAGCGACGGCCGGTCCACCATCGGGATGTGCCCGATGACCGTTCCGTCCGGCAGCGCGGTCACCGCCGACTTCAGATGCAGCACCTTGCTCACCGGCACCGGCACCACGCGCGCGCCCAGCGGCTCGAACGCGGCCCGGAGCTGCTGCACCCCGGCCGCGTTGGTGCGCCCGCCCCGGCCGACGTAGACGGTGTCGCCGACCTTGAGGACGTCCCCGCCGTCCAGGGTGCCCGGCTCCCAGATCCAGTTCACCGAGCAGCCGAGCCGGGCCACCGCCTCCTCGACGCCCGCGGTCTCGGCACGCCGGGACTCCGCGCCGGGCCGGGTGATCAGCGCCACGTTCCGATACATGACCACGGTGTCCTCGACGAACACCGAGTCGGGGCAGTCGTCGGCCGGGTCGACCTCGATCGTCTCCCAGCCGTGCGTGCCGAGCGCCTCGACGTAGGCCTCCCACTGCTGGACGGCGAGGTCCACGTCGGCCCTCTGCCGTTCGATGTGCGTGACCAGCCCCTCGGCGAGCAGCGGGCCGGGGCGGCGGACGAGGGCCTTCTTGCTGGGCACGACGGGCCCTTCCTGATCGGCGGTGCGGTCCGGCGCCCGGGACACGGGAGCCGGACCGCCATCATGCAGCGCGCCATGCCCAGGACAAAACCCTCACTCTGCCTCGTTGGCAGGCTGTTCCCCTCCTGAGACCCCGGGCGATACCGGCCGGCCGGGGTTCGCCAGCTCCTCGGGGGTGGTCTCCGTCAGCTTCCCTCCCTCCATCAGCAGCCAGCGGGTGATGCCGATCGACTCCAGGAACGGCAGGTCGTGGCTGGCGACGAGCAGTGCGCCCCGGTACGACTCCAGGGCCGAGGTGAGCTGCCGGACGCTCGCCATGTCGAGGTTGTTGGTCGGCTCGTCCAGCAGGAGGAGCTGGGGGGCCGGTTCGGCGAGCATCAGCGCGGCCAGGGCCGCACGGAAGCGCTCGCCGCCGGACAGCGTCCCCGCCTTCTGGTCCGCCCGCGCGCCACGGAACAGGAAGCGGGCCAGGCGCGCCCGGATCCGGTTGTTGGTGGCGCCCGGCGCGAACCGGGCCACGTTCTCGGCGACGGTCGCCTCGTCGTCGAGAACGTCCAGGCGCTGCGGCAGGAACCGCAGCGGAACGTGCGTCAGGGCCTCGCCGGCCACCGCGGGCAGCTCCCCGGTGATGGTCCGCAGCAGCGTCGTCTTGCCGGCGCCGTTGCGCCCGACCAGCGCGATCCGCTCCGGACCGCGCAGATCGAGGATGCCCTCGACACGCGACCCGCAGGCCGTCTCCAGCTTCTCCAGGGTGAGCACCTGGCGGCCGGGCGGCACCGCGGTGTAGGGCAGTTCGACGCGGATCTCGTCGTCGTCCCGCACCGCCTCGACCGCGTCGTCCAGCCGGTCCTTGGCCTCGGCGAGCCGTTCCTCGTGCATGATGCGGTGCTTGCCCGCGGACTCCTGCGCGGCGCGTCTGCGCGCGCCCATGACGATCTTCGGTTCGCGCTTGGTCTCGAACATCTTCTGCCCGTACCGCTTGCGCCGGGCCAGTTTGACCTGGGCGTCGGCCAGTTCGCGCTTCTGCTTGCGGACGTCGGACTCGGCGACCCGCACCATCCGTTCGGCCGCCTCCTGTTCGACGGCCAGGGCCTCCTCGTAGGCCGAGAAGTTGCCGCCGTACCGGACGATCTCACCGGAGCGCAGATCGGCGATCTGGTCCACCAGGTCCAGCAGTTCGCGGTCGTGGCTGACGACCACCAGCACACCCGGCCAGGCGGCGACGGCCGCGTACAGCCGGCGGCGCGCGTACAGGTCCAGGTTGTTGGTGGGCTCGTCCAGCAGCAGGACGTCCGGGCGGCGCAGCAGCAGCGCGGCCAGCCGCAGCAGCACCGACTCGCCGCCGGACACCTCGCCGACGGTACGGTCCAGGCCGATGTCGCCGAGGCCCAGCTCGCCGAGGGTGACCAGGGCGCGCTCCTCGACGTCCCAGTCGTCGCCGACCGCCTCGAAGTGCTCCTCGGCGACGTCGCCCGCCTCGATGGCGTGCAGGGCGGCGCGCTGGGCGGCGATGCCCAGGACCTCGTCGACGCGGAGCGTGGTGTCGAGCGTGACGTTCTGCGGCAGGTGGCCGATCTCGCCGGTCACCTTGACGGTGCCGTCGACGGGGGTCAGTTCACCGGCGAGCAGTTTCAACAGGGTCGACTTACCTGATCCGTTGACGCCGACGAGTCCCGTCCTGCCGGGTCCGAAGGCGACGTCGAGGCCGTCGAAGACGGACGTGCCGTCGGGCCAGGCGAAGGACAGGGACGTGCAGGTGAGGGACATTGACATAAGGGCCTCGCGGTTGCTGGGTGCGGTCTGTGGGGACGCGTGTCGAGACACCGCGAGGCGGAAACCGAAGGCCTGGGCAACGGGATGGCCCATGGAAAAAGGCCTGTGCCGGAGGACGGCTCGGACGCCGAGGTCGAACAACCACGCACACCTCACCGGTGTGAGCGCGGTGTCTCAGAACCTCAGACGAGCAACGTCCTTCTCCAATCGGCGGCAACAGGACCTCATACAACGTACGAGGGGGGCGGGAGGCTGTCAACGCGATTAATCAGGGGCCCTGCCGTGTCTCCCGGTCACCCGGCCCGGTGGGAGGCCGACGTCCACGTCGGATTCCTGCCGGCGCCCCTCCCGCCCCGTCTGCTCGACTGCCGTCATGACGCATCAGCACCCGCTTCTCGAATCCGCCCTGGCCTTCCGCGCCCTGCACGAGCCCGGCCGTCCGCTGGTCCTGCCGAACGCCTGGGACGCCGTCACCGCCGCCCTCGTGCAGGACGCGGGCGCCGCCGCGGTCGCCACCACCAGCGCGGGGCTTCAGGGTGACCGGCGGGCCGCCGAGGGTCGGGACCCGCACCTCGCCGCCCAGGGCCGCATCGGGGTACGTCACCGG
>NZ_JBSFBX010000013.1:0-255574 GCF_053593175.1 Streptomyces sp. NPDC002386 | reverse complement strand
CCGCTCCACCAGCAGCGGCATCGCCTCCGACGCCGTCACCAACTCCCGCAGCGGATACCGGGACAGCACCCCCTCCACCTCCGGCGAGAGCGCGGGCTTCAGGCGGTGGTGGACCGACCGCGTGTCGTCGCCGAGGGCGTGCGCGGCCTCCAGGACCAGGGCCCGCTCCGGCCCCTTGGGCACCCCGGCGGCGGCACGCTCGTAGAGCTCGGCGCCCTCCTCCAGGACCAGACCGGTGTCGATGCCCGCCGGGATCTTGACGGAGGCGGTGTGCCGCCAGGTCGCCAGCGGATCGCTCCACGCCTCGACCCGGAAGGTCCAGCGCCCGGTGGCGTCCGGGGTGATCTCCGCGCCCCACACGTCGCTGCCGGGGGACAGCTCCCGCATCGGCGTCCAGGGGCCACGGCGGCCCTTCGGATCCCGCAGGACCACATTGGCACCGACGGCGTCGTGCCCCTCCCGGAACACGGTGGCCGTGACCTGGAACGTCTCCCCGGTCACCGCCTTCGCCGGGCGCCTGCCGCACTCCACGGCCGGCCGGACGTCACGTACCGGTACGCGGCCGATGGCCGGGGTCCTGCGCATGGTTCTCACCTCCGCCGTGCGCGAAGCCGGGCCCAGGGCCCGGCTCGCGATCCGATGCACGTCCGGCTGCTGCCGGTCCGTGGGGAACGCCATGTACGGTGCCAGGTCATGGGCTTGGCGCCGTGGAACGCCGCTCCGAAGGCGGCGCGCGCCGCGCCGCCCGACCCGGCTGGGACCGGCCGTCCTGCTCGCGCAGGTAGCCGGCCAGACTGGAGCGCAGATAGCGCTCCGCCGCGTCCGCCGCCTCCCGGGCGCAGCGTTTTCCCATCAGCACGCACAAGGTGTAGCCCGAGTCCTCGAAGGTTGCCCGGACCGTGCGGTCGTGGGGCGAGGCGAGCATCACGCGCTCCCAGGCCCGGTAACGCCGCAACTGCCTGGCCACTTCGGCCTTGGCGGGGAGCAGCATGACCCTCTTCACCTTCCACGCTCTCGACTGGGCGCGTTCCCGACGGTCGGGTGGTGTCCGCGCAGGGGTGGGCACGGAACCGTTACGGCGATCGAGGCTTTCACTCATGGTGCACGCACGGACACGCACCGTCCTGTTGGACGTTCAACCACTAGGGCCGTTCGATGCTCGTGTTGCACGAATGGCGTAGCGACCCCACTGTGGGAGGTGACTCAGAAGCGATCACTGCTCACGCTCGGTGTCCGGGATCCCTCCCGGACGGGGTGAGGGAGCGAGAGCCTCGCGGGTGAGGAGCAAGCGACGATGAAGACCGCAGTGCCCTGCTACTACCACATCGATGTGGAAGTCAGCCCGGAACGGGTGGGACAGGTCAGCCGCATTTTGGGCGCCCATCTCCGCTACTGGGACCTCGACAACCTCGTGGCCCCCGTCCGCCGCGGCGCCGAACTGCTGCTGCGGGCGATCGACGAGCACGCCACGGACAAGACCATGTCGATCGAGATGTGGTGGAACGGCCAGCATCTGATCACGGCGGTCGGTGGCGACGACCGCGATCTGCGTCCGGACCAGGACCTCCGGGCCTGCCTGGCGGACATCGCCGCCATGAGCGACGGGTGGGGCTGCTGCGCCTCGGAGACCGGAAGCGTCATCATCTGGTTCTCGCAGCGCGCCCGTACCGGCGAACGCGTCCCGCTGGTCCCGACCGCTCCGGCGCCGAGGCTCTCCGAGGGGCTGCAGGTGCCGCGCGAGCTGCGGGTGGCCGCGCTCGCCGCGCCGGCGACCGCCGCGGACGGCGTCCTGGAGGGCGCCCGGTGACGGCACGGAAGTCCCGGAAAGGGGTGCCCGTGTGGAGCGGGCACCCCTACCCGTTGGGGGCCGTCTTCGACGGCGAGGGAACCAACTTCGCCCTGTTCAGCGAGGTCGCCGAGCGCGTCGAGCTGATCCTGGTCGACGAGGCCGGCGCCGAGACGCCGGTCCCGCTGCACGAGGTCGACGGCTTCGTCTGGCACGCCTATCTGCCCGGTGTCGGCCCCGGCCGGCGCTACGGCTACCGCGTGCACGGGCCCTGGCAGCCGTCCCTCGGCCACCGCTGCAACCCGGCGAAGCTGCTTCTCGACCCGTACGCCCGCGCCGTGGACGGCCAGATCGACAACCACGCCTCGCTGTACGAGCGTTCGCCCGACGGCCCGTCCCCGGGCGACAGCGCCGGGCACTCGATGCTGGGCGTGGTCACCGACCCGTACTTCGACTGGGGCGACGACCGCCCGCCGCGCCGCTCGTACGCGGACTCCGTCATCTACGAGGCCCATGTGCGCGGTCTGACCCGTGCCCACCCGGAGGTCCCCGAGCGGCTGCGCGGCACCTACGCCGGTCTCGCCCACCCCGCGGTCATCGACCACCTGACCTCGCTCGGCGTCACGGCGGTGGAGCTGATGCCGGTCCACCAGTTCGTCCAGGACGGCGTCCTGCAGGACCGGGGCCTCGCCAACTACTGGGGCTACAACACCATCGGCTTCTTCGCACCGCACAACGCCTACGCCGCCTTCGGCAGTTCGGGCCAGCAGGTCAACGAGTTCAAGGCGATGGTGAAGGCGCTGCACGCGGCCGGCCTAGAGGTCATCCTGGACGTGGTCTACAACCACACCGCCGAGGGAAACGAGTTCGGCCCGTCGCTGTCCTTCCGCGGCATCGACAACGCCTCCTACTACCGGCTGGTCGACGGCGACTGGGCGCACTACTACGACACCACCGGCACCGGCAACAGCCTGCTGATGCGCCATCCGTACGTGCTCCAGCTCATCATGGACTCGCTGCGGTACTGGGTGACCGAGATGCACGTCGACGGCTTCCGCTTCGACCTCGCCGCCACCCTGGCACGGCAGTTCCACGAGGTGGACCGGCTGTCCGCGTTCTTCGACCTGATCCAGCAGGACCCGGTGATCAGCCGCGTCAAGCTGATCGCCGAACCCTGGGACGTGGGGGAGGGCGGCTACCAGGTGGGCAACTTCCCGCCGCTGTGGTCGGAGTGGAACGGCCGCTACCGGGACGCCGTACGGGACTTCTGGCGCGGCGAGCCCGGCTCGCTGGGCGAGTTCGCCTCCCGGCTGACCGGGTCGTCCGACCTGTACCAGCACAGCCGCCGCGCCCCGCGCGCCAGCGTCAACTTCGTCACCGCGCACGACGGCTTCACCCTGCGCGACCTGGTGTCGTACAACGACAAGCACAACGAGGCCAACGGCGAGGACAACCGGGACGGCGAGAGCCACAACCGGTCCTGGAACTGCGGGGCCGAGGGCGACACCGACGACCCGGCCGTGCTGGAACTGCGCGCCCGCCAGCAGCGCAACCTGCTGGCCACGCTGCTGCTCTCGCAGGGCATCCCCATGCTCTGCCACGGCGACGAACTCGGCCGGACCCAGCGCGGCAACAACAACGCCTACTGCCAGGACAACGAGGTCTCCTGGGTGGACTGGGAGATCACGGACGAGCAGCGCTCGCTCGCCGGCTTCACCCGGTACGTGATCGGCCTGCGCGCCCGGCACCCCGTGCTGCGCAGACGCCGGTTCTTCCGCGGCGAGACCCCGACCAACGCCGGACAGCCGCTGCCCGACGTGATGTGGCTGCGGCCCGACGCCCGCGAGATGACCCAGCGGGACTGGCACCGCGAGGACGCGCACTCGATGGGCGTGTTCCTCAACGGCGACGCCATCGCCGAACGCGACCCGCACGGCCGCCGGGTGGTCGACGACTCCTTTCTGCTGCTGCTCAACGGCTACTGGGAACCGGTCGTCTTCCGCCTGCCCGACGAGTCCTTCGGCGAGCGCTGGACCACCCTGATCGACACCGCCGACCCGGACGGCATCCCCGACGAGCGCGAACGCAAGGCCGGCACCCGGCTGCGGGTGGAGCCGCGCAGCCTGGTCCTCCTCTCCCGCCCGGCCCGCGACACCCGCCCGGCCCTCGACCCGGCCCGCGGCGCACGCTCGCGGCGCGGCACACGTCCGGCGCGCGGCACCCGCTGATCCGCACGACCCCTGTCCGATCTGTTTCGGGGGGCCCACCGGCCGGTGGGCCCCCCGAAACAGATCGGACAGGGGTCAGCGCGTGCCGCGCGAGGTGACCGTGAACTGGGCGCCGTCCGGGTCGCGCAGGATCGCCTCCTGCTCGTCCTCGCTCAGCACGCTGCCGCCGTGCTTCTCGGCGGTGCGGGCACATCCCGTCACGTCGTCCACCGCGAAGTGGATCTGCCAGTGCGGCCGCACGGTCGGGTCCGGGGCCGCCTCGACCGCGCCCGAGTCGATGCGCGCCACGACGTCCCCCCGGCTGCGCAGCACCACCTCGCCGCCCTCGTACTGGACCTCGCAGCAGCCCGGCTTGCCCGACGCCCAGCCGAGGATCTCGCCGTAGAAGATCGCCGAGTCGAAGGCGTTGCGGGTGTGCAGCCGGATGAAGGTCGGGGCCGCCCGGCGCCAGGCCTCCCAGTTGCCGACCAGTTCGCCCTGCCAGATGCCGAAGGTGGCCCCGTCCCGGTCGGCGAGCAGCGCCGCCCGCCCCGGCGGGAACGACAGCGGCCCGACCGCCGCCGTACCGCCGCGCTCCCGGGCCCGGGCCACCGCCACGTCGGCGTCCGGCACCGCGAAGTACGGGGTCCAGGCCACCGCCATCTGCCACATCGAGGCGACCGCGGCGATCCCGGCCACCGGAACCCCGTTCGCCAGGGCGATGCGGAAGTGCTCGCCGAGCTTCGCGCCCCGCCACCGCCAGCCCAGCAGGGCCGAGTAGAACTCCTGGGTCGCGCCCAGATCGCGGCTGGTCAGGCTCACCCAGCACGGGGCACCGAAGACGGAGTGCGTCGATACGAGCTCCCGCGTCCTCGTCCCGCCACCGGCAGGCTTGTCATCGTTCATGGTGTCGCGTCCTGAGTCTCGGGGCCCGGCGGCCACCGCTCACGCACCAGTGTCCAACCGGAAGGGCCGGATGTGCTCGTCGAGTACCCCGGTGCCGATCGTCCAGGCGGGTGACACGGTGGGGGCATGACGCACAGCGACGCGGACCGGATCGTCGAGCTGGAGGCGGAGTCGACCAGCCGAAGGAGGCGGTGGTCTCGCACGCCGTCGGCGAGCAGGCCATCGCGGCGGGGGACTGAGCCTCAGCCGGCCTCCGCGAGCAGTTCCTCCCGCAGCCGGTCGAAACAGCTGCTCAGCAGGCGTGAGACGTGCATCTGCGAGATGCCCAGGTGCTCGGCGATCCGGCTCTGCGTCATCCCGCCGAAGAACCGCAGGTAGAGGATGGTGCGCTCACGTTCGGGCAGCGCCGCCAGGCACGGCTTGACCGCGGCCCGGTCGATGACCAGGTCGAAGCCGGGGTCCGGTGAACCCAGGGAGTCCCCGAGCGCGTATCCCTCCGTGCCGGCCACCTCGGCGTCCAGGGACAGCGCGGAGAAGCACTCCAGCGCTTCCATGCCGGTGCGCACCTCGTCCTCGCTCAGCCGTGTTTGCGCGGCGATCTCGGCGACGGTGGGCGCCCGGCCGGGCGTGGTCTGGGCCAGTTCCTTGAGGGCGGCGCGCACCCGGTTGCGCAGGTCCTGCACGCGGCGCGGCACGTGCAGGGTCCACATGTGGTCGCGGAAGTGCCGCTTGATCTCGCCGGTGATCGTGGGCACCGCGTACGCCTCGAAGGCCCGGCCGCGGGCCGGGTCGTAGTGGTCGACGGCCTTGACCAGGCCCAGCGCGGCCACCTGGTACAGGTCCTCGAGGGATTCCCCGCGACCTCGGAACCGTACGGCGATCCGCTCGGCCATCGGGAGCCAGAGCCGGACCAGTTCGTCCCGGAGGATCCGGCGCTCGGGACCTTCGGGCAGGCTCGCCAGCCGTTCGAACGACTCGCCCGTGTCGGGTGCGTCGTCGTGGGGGTGAGGCCTGGCGCTGCGAGTGACAGGCATCGCGCGCACCTCTCTCAGCAGGTGCTGATCGACAGACACCGCGGGAGGGAGCGCGCTCGGATGCTGGAGGGAACACCGGGGCGCCCGGCCGGAACCGGCTCCCGCGGACGTGCCTCCTGTCCGAAGCACTCAGTAACACTTTCCCCTGACCGGGCATATCCAAACAAAACCATCCATTCGGGTCATGCTCTCGCACGGCTCGGCGCGATGTGCGCCGTGGAGACGCGGAAGCCGCGGCACGACCGGCCCCCGACGTGATGTGCGGCACGCGCCCGGACCCCGTCCGGGAGGCCGCCCGCGGGATTTCTCCTGGGCAGCGCTTGATCACCGATCAAAGCGGGCGAACCCCCTGGCCACAGCGCATTCCGCTCATTTGACAGTGCACTCGGCACACAGATAGACAGCAGCTCTCGAAAGGTGGAGAGGGGCATTGTGTACGAGCCGAACGTGGTCGGGGACTGGCAGGAGTACGACGAGCATGCCGGTCTGCGGATCCGCGTCCACCGCCTGGAGGCGGCCGAGCCGCCGCGCGGACGCGACGACGCGGCCGCGGGGCTGACGTACTTCAGTGTCCGGGTGACGATCGAGAACCGCGGCTCGCGGCACTACGGCATCCACCTCGAGGACGGCCAGCTCGACGTCCGCGTCGGTCCGGACGGGGAGGGCGCCTTCATCGACTGGCGCAACTCCCAGTTCATCGAGGGCTTCGACGTCTACCCGCTGCGCCGGGCCACCGCCGTGCTCTACGCGGCCGGTCCCGAGGCCTCCCTGACGCACGTGGACGTCCAGGTGCAGCTCCGGGTGGACGAGGAGTGGACCGACCGCCGGCTGTGGGCGGGCGGCGTCGGCGTGCTGGAGTCCACCGCGCCCGCCGCCCCGGCGGCCGGCGTGCAGAGCAGCCTGGCCCACCAGGTGAGCGCCTTCCTCAGGGAGCAGACGGAGCCGGGCGGCGCCTGAGCCGGCTCAGTGCGGGATGCCGTCGATGATCTCCCGCGCCCCCTGCCGCAGCAGCGACACCGCCACCGACGTGCCGAGCGTGGCCGCGTCCAGCCGGCCCGCCCACTCGTGGGCGTTCAGCCGGGTCTTGCCGTCCGGGGTGAACACGCAGGCCCGCAGCGAGAGTTCACCGCCGCGGTCGACGCGCGCGTAACCAGCGATCGGACTGTTGCAGTGTCCCTGCAGCACATGCAGGAACATCCGCTCGGCCGTGGCCTCCCGGTGCGTGTCCGGATGGCCGAGGCCGCTGACCGCGTCGATCAGCTCGGCGTCGCCCTCCCGGCACTGCAGGGCGAGGATCCCCGCGCCGATCGGCGGCATCATCGTCTCAGTGGACAGCACCTCGCTGATCACGTCCTCGCGGCCGATCCGCTCCAGACCGGACACCGCGAGCAGCAGCGCGTCCGCCTCACCGGCGGCCAGCTTGGCCAGCCGGCGGTTGGCGTTGCCGCGGAACGGCACGCACTGCAGATGCGGGTGCGAGGCGGCGAGCTGGGCCACCCGGCGCACCGCGGAGGTGCCGATCCGGGTGCCGGCGGGCAGCTCGTCCAGGGTGAGTCCGCCCGGGTGGACCAGCGCGTCCCGTACGTCGTCCCGCTTCAGGAACGCGGCGAACACCGTGCCGGCGGGCAGCGGCCGGTCGGCGGGCACGTCCTTGACGCAGTGCACCGCGAGGTCCGCCTCCCCGGCCAGCAGGGCCGCGTCCACCTCCTTGGTGAACGCGCCCTTGCCCTCGACCTGGGACAGGTCGCCGAGCCACTTGTCCCCGGTGGTCTTCACCGGGACGACCTCGGTGCGCACCCCCGGACGCAGTACCCCCAGCTCGGCGCGCACGCGCTCCACCTGGGCGAGGGCCATCGGCGAGTCGCGGGAGACGATACGGATCAACTCGGGCACGGACATGGTGGACACCATAGACCCTCACGGGCGCCGTCCCGCACGCTCCCCCGGGACAGTCGTAGGTCGGCGGCGGTGGCCGTGAGGCGTCAGGCGTTCGGGTCGAAGGGGATGCCGGAGGGCTTCGCCGAGGTCAGGTGGGAGGCGAAACTCGCGTCCTTCAGGCCGAAGTTGGCGCTGCCGAAGTCGTAGGCGCCCAGTTTCTCGCGCAGCCCCGCCGGATAGCCGTTCCAGCCGACCAGCGGCGGGTACTGCCAGGTGTGCTCGTGGTTCTCCGGCGGCTCGTCACCCGCGTTGGCCAGCCGGAAGCAGTGCGTGCCGATGCCGTCCTTGTGGTACACGACCTTCGGGTGGCCGCCGTCGAAGCGGACCTCGGAGGCCGGGTGCACGGTGAACGAGCCGTGGTTGGACGTCGACACGTACCGCACCTGCCCGTCCTGCACCCACACCACCACGTGCTCCCAGTCGTGCCGGTGCCCGCCGATGCTGCTGCCGGCCAGCGCCTGGTCCTTCTCGAAGTACAGGCCGTACAGGTAGCCGCACCAGCCGTTGTTGCACTTGTAACGCGAGTAGCTGTTGGTGTTGTCCAGGTCGGAGGCGTCGTGGCAGTTGCCGTTCAGCGCGCCCGTCGGGTTCAGACCCCCGTTGACCGTGCCGTCCGGTCCGATGGCGGGCGTCGGGTAGCAGCCGTCGGTGTCGTAGTCGAAGGCCGGCTGGTACGCCAGCTCCGCGGGCTCGGCGTTGCGGGGCAGCGCGGCGGGCGGCGCGGCGAAGGCGGCGGAGGGGAAGGCCACGACGAGGGCGGCGGCACCGGCCAGCGCGGCGAGCCAGTTACGGGGGCGGATACGGGGCGAGGGCATGGGGGACTCCAACTGCGCTGAGCAACAAGGGAGTTCAGCATCCCGGCCGCGCGCCCCGCTGCCAAGGGGCCCCAGGCGTCACAGAAGTGAAGGACCGTGGAACGGTCGCGTCTAACCGAAGCCGGGCAGGTCGGCCGACGACTCCTCGGCGGCCAGGTCGGGGCGCAGCCGTTGCCAGGAGGGCTGGCGCAGCATCCCGGCCCGGGTGCGGGTGCTGTAGCTGACCTCACCGACCAGCCGGGGCAGCACCCACTGGGCGCCCGCGACGCGCGGCACGGGGTCGAAGGGGCAGCGGCTGCTCGCCGCGGCCCGCAGCAGCCGGGCCAGCTCCGTCCGCTCCGCCTCGCTCCAGCCGGTGCCCACCCCGCCGACGTAGCGCAGCCGCCCCCCGGCGCGCTGGCCGACCAGTACGGCGCCGGGCAGTCCCGTCAGCCGCCCCTTGCCGGGCAGCCAGCCGCCGACGATCACGTCCTCGCTGCGCAGGTTACGGATCTTGATCCAGGAGCGGGAGCGCACTCCCGGCTCGTACACCGAGTCGAGGCGCTTGCAGACCAGGCCCTCGAGGCCGTGCTCCCGGGTCGCCCGGAGGGCCTGGGCGCCGTGTCCGGTCACCGCGGCCGGCGTCGACCAGTGCGGTCCGTTCAGGCCCAGCTCCGTCAGCCGTTCCCGCCGCAGCGTGTAGGGGAGCCGGAGCAGGGGGTGTTCCAGGTACGGGACGTCGAACAGCACCAGGTGGACCGGCAGCTGGGCGGCGCGGCGGGCCGCCCGGGCGGGGGAGTGCGCGAGCCCCATCCGGCTCTGCAGCAACTGGAAGTCGGAGCGGCCCCGTTCGTCCAGGGCCAGCACCTCGCCGTCCAGGACGGCGGGCGTGGTGCCCAGGGCGGTGCCGAGCGGCCGGAGTTCGGGGTAGGCGCCGGTGATGTCCTCGCCGGAGCGGGCGCGCAGCAGGACGCCGCCGTCGCCGGGCAGGTACACCATCACGCGCTGGCCGTCCTGCTTGGTCTCGTACGCCCACCGCTCGTCCTGGGCGGCGGGCGGCAGCGGGCCGGGGGTGGCGAGCATGGGCGCGACGAGCGGCAGGGTCAGGGCGTTCACGGCTGAAGGTGTCGACCGTGCCCGCCGCCCTCACGCGCCTTTCGGCCCCGGTTCCCCTGAACGGGCCCCGGCGCCGGTCCGGCTCCTGCCGGCGGACCGGCTCAGCCTCATCGGGTTCCGGCTCGGCGGCCGGCTCCTCGCCGCGGGCAACGGCGACCGGGGTTTCAGCGCCTTCGCCATGGCCGGCGTCTCCTCGACGGTGTTCACCGGCATCGCGGCGCTGCGCTCGGCCCGGCGGCCGGAGCGCGCCGGCACCGAGCAGCGGCTGATCGCCGCGGGGTGACCGAGCCCGGTACCGCACCCGCCCCCGGGCCCGGCCGGTACGGTGCCGCATCCGCGTTCCGGGTGCGGCACCGCGCGCTCTTCCCCCGTCCCGCCCGCCCGAAGCGGCCCTGGCGGCGACTACCGTCGAGTAATATCCGGCGGCAGGTCACCAGAGGAGGAACCGTGCCCCGGTCCGAACGCTCACCCCTGCTGCTCGCCGGCCTGCTGGCCGCGGCGGGGGTCGCCCATTTCGCCGCACCCCGCCAGTTCGACCACCTCGTCCCCAAGGCTCTGCCGGGCACGCCCCGCGCCTGGACGTACGGCAGCGGAGCCGTGGAGCTGGCCCTGGCCGCCGGTGTCGCCGCGCGCCGGACGCGCCCCCTGGCCGCCAGGGCGGCCGCCGCCTTCTTCGTCGGGGTGTTCCCCGCCAACGTGAAGATGGCCGTCGACTGGCGCCACCGTCCCGCGCCCCAGCGCAACGCCGCCCTGGCCCGGCTGCCGCTTCAGGTGCCCCTGGTGCTGTGGGCCCGTGGCGTGGCCCGCGAGGGGGAGGGACGGTCATGACCGGACGTGCCGAAGTGGGCGACAAGGTCGAGGACTTCGCGCTGCCCGACGAGACCGGCACCGTCCGCAGCCTCACCGGGCTGCTGGCGGACGGCCCGGTCGTGCTGTTCTTCTACCCCGCCGCCCTGACGCCCGGCTGTACCGCCGAGGCCTGCCACTTCCGCGATCTCGCCGCCGAGTTCGCCGCCGTCGGCGCCCGACCGGTCGGGATCAGCGGCGACAGCGTCGAGCGCCAGCAGGAGTTCGCCGGACGGCACACCCTCGGCATGCCGCTGCTGTCGGACGCCGACGGCGCGGTCCGGGAGCGGTTCGGGGTCAGACGGGGCTTCACCCTCGCCCCGACCAAGCGGGTCACCTTCGTGATCGGCCAGGACCGCACGGTCCTGGAGGTGGTCCGCAGCGAGCTGCGGATGAACACCCACGCCGACCGCGCGCTGGCCGTGCTGCGAGCCCACGGGGACTGATCCGGTCCGCCGCCGCGCTTGATGGACCGGAGCATTCGGATCATCCTGGGGCATATGGAGCGAGTCGCGGCCGCTGTGGTCATCGACGCCCAGGGCAAGGTGACCGGGTGGAGCCAGGGCGCGCGGCTGCTCACGGGCCGTGCGGCGGCCGAGGTCGTCGGCCGGCCGGCGGCCGAGCTGCTGGCCGGGGAGCCCCCCGGCGGCGTCCTGGCCGCCGGGACCGGCACCCTCACCCTGCTGCACCGTGAGGGGCACCCGGTCGAGGTGACCGTGAGCGTCTGCCCGGTGCTCGGTGCCGACGGTGTGCCGGCCGGACACGTGATCACCGCCGACCCCACCGGTCCGGTGCTGGTGGGCGAGGTCTTCCAGCAGGCCTCCATGGCCATGTCGGTCCTCGACCTCGAACAGCGCTACCTGTACGTCAACGGCGTCGCCTGCCGGCTGATGGGCGTGCCCGAGGAGACGCTGGCCGGCCGCTTCTACACCGACACCGTGGAGGAGAGCGAGCACACCCGGGGGTTCGTGCGCCATCTGCGCGAGGTGGCCGAGACCGGCCGGCCCGTCCGCTACGAGAGCTTCACCGGAGCCCCCGCTCTGCGCCGGGCGCACGCCTGGAGCATCGAGATGTGGCCCCTGTGCGACCGCTCCGGGGAGCCCACCGCGGTGGCCCTGGCCGCCTTCGACAGCAGCGAGGAGTACTGGGCCAGGCGCCGCCTCGCCCTGCTGAACGAAGCCGCCTCCCGCATCGGCACCACCCTGGACGTGGCGCGCACGGCCGAGGAGCTGATCGAACTCCTGGTCCCGCAGTACGCCGACTTCGCCACCGTCGACCTGCTGGACTGGGTCCTCGGCGCGCACGAGCCGCCGGCGGCCCCCGAGAGCGGCACCGAGCTACGGCGCGTCGCCCACCGCTCCGTCGTGGCGGGCAACCGGGGCGCCGCGCTGAACCCGGGGGAGTCGGAGGAGTACCTGCCGTCCACCCCGCCGGCCGTCGCCCTGCGCGAGGGCCGGGCGGTACTGGCCCAGGCCGGCGAGCCGGCGTTCGACCAGTGGCTCGCGGACCGCAACGCGCGCTCCCCGGAGGGCCGCCCCCACCGGGAGGGCGTCCACTCGATGATCGCCGTGCCGCTGCGCGCCCGGGGCATCACCCTCGGTGCCGCGGTGTGCGTGCGCAAGTACCACTCGGACGCGTACGGCCCCGACGACGCCGTCTTCGCCGAGGAACTCGCCAGCCGCGCCGCCGTCTGCGTCGACAACGCCCGCCGGTTCGCCCGCGAGCGCGACACCGCGCACGCCCTCCAGCACAGCCTGCTGCCGAGCGGGCTGCCGGGCCAGGCCGCCGTCGAGGTGGCCCACCGGTATCTGCCGTGCGGCTCGCTGGCCGGCATCGGCGGTGACTGGTTCGACGTCATCCCGCTCTCCGGCAGCCGGGTCGGCCTGGTCGTGGGGGACGTCGTCGGCCACGGCATCCAGTCCTCCGCGACCATGGGCAGGCTGCGCACGGCGGTACGGACCCTCGCCGACGTCGACCTGCCCCCGGACGAGCTGCTCACCCACCTGGACGACCTGGTCAGCCACCTGGCCACCGGTGACACCGGCGAGGAGGTCGCCGAACTGGGCGCCACCTGCCTCTACGCCGTCTACGACCCCGTCTCCCGCCGGCTCAGCCTGGCCGCGGCCGGCCACCCGGCCCCGGCCGTCGTCCTGCCCGGCGGCACCGCCGAGTTCGTGCCCATGAGCGCCGGGCCGCCGCTCGGCGTCGGCGGGCTGCCCTTCGAGGCGACGGAACTCGAACTGCCCGAGGGATCGGTCGTCGCCCTCTACACCGACGGCCTGGTGGAGGACCGCGACCGGGACGCCGACCGGGTCACCGAGGAGCTGCGCCACGCCCTCGGCACACCGGCCACCTCCCTCGAGGCCCTCAGCGACGACGTCCTCAAGGCCGTCATGCCCGAGCAGCCCACCGACGACATCGCCCTGCTCCTGGTCCGGACCCGTGCCCTGGGCGCCGACCGGGTGGCCACCTGGGACGTCCCGTCCGACCCGGCCGCGGTGGCCGCCTTCCGGCAGGCGGCCACCGAGCGGCTCACCGACTGGGGCCTGGAGGAGATCGCGTTCGTCACCGAACTCGTCGTCAGCGAACTGGTCACCAACGCCATCCGCTACGGCGAACCGCCCGTCCAGCTCCGCCTGATCCGCGACGGCGCGCTCATCTGCGAGGTGTCCGACGGCAGTTCCACCTCGCCGCACCTGCGCCGGGCGCACGCCTACGACGAGGGCGGCCGCGGACTGCTGCTGGTCGCCCAGCTCACCCAGCGCTGGGGCAGCCGGCAGACGACCAGCGGCAAGACCATCTGGGCCCAGCAGCCGCTGCCCGGCAACTGATCACTCGAAGGAGCACCCCGGATTCGGCGCGTCCTGCGAGAACGGGGCGCCGTGCGGCAGCACGTAGAGCACCTCCAGGACGACCGGGGTGGTGCCGAGGTTGCGGCCGATGTGCACTCGGTCCGGACCGGACGGCTCCTGTATCGTCGCGCCCGCGCGGTACACGCCGTCCGAGGCGCAGCCGGAGTCGAAGTGGCTGAGGGTGCCCTGCTTCACCACGCCGTACAGCGGACCGTCGTGATAGTGCCAGCCGGTGCCCTGGCCGGGCGGGATGGTGATCTCGCGCAGGGTGTAGTCGGTGCCGCCGACCGTCCGCTGCGCGATGGTCCGGGCCGTCACCCCGGAGCCCGGCGGGGTGGCCCCCGCGGTGCCGCAGGTGAGGAACGCGGCGGCGGTCACCACGCCGACGAGGGCGGTGCGGAGTGCGGTGCGCATGCTGGAGCCTCCAGGGTCGCGAGCGGGTTACCGCCGCGAACATAGAGGCGCGAGGCCGGTGTTGGGGGCAGAACCAGGTGATCCGGTTACGGCGCCCGGTGGTCCGGCCGGGGCACCTGGCGTTCCGGTCGCGGCACCTGCCGCCGCGCGCACGGTGCCCGGTTGTCCGCACGCGGCGTCCCCGGCCGGCGGCCCCGGCCCGCTGCCGGGCCGGGGCGGTCACCCCTCGACGGCGTCGGCGGCGACCTGGGCCAGGGTGCGCCCGGTGCGCACCGAGCGGGCCCGGCGCGGATCCGGTGTGCCGTGCCCCGCCGGCCGCGCGGGACCCTTGCGCACCAGCAGCCAGGACTCCTCCTCGTCCGGGCCCCCGCGGAACCTGGTCAGGGCCCACTCGCCGCGCAGCTTGGCCCCGTGCAGCCGGAACGTGGCGTGTCCGTGCTCCAGCGACTCGGCGAAGTCCACCGGACGTCCCCGGCGGTCGTGGCTGAGCGGCTCGTACGTCCCGTGCTCCCACACGATCACCGTGCCCCCGCCGTACTCGCCCTTCGGGATCACGCCCTCGAAGTCCTCGTACTCCAGCGGATGGTCCTCCGTCGGCACGGCCAGCCGCTTGTCCCCGGGGTCCGTCGACGGCCCCCTGGGGACGGACCAGGACTTCAGCACGTCCCCCACCTGGAGCCGGAAGTCGAAGTGCATCCGGCGGGCGTCGTGGATCTGCACCACGAACCGCGGCCGCTCGTCAGCGGTCGCCGCCTCGCCGGACGGTTCGCGGGTCCGCCCGAAGTCGCGCCTGCCTCGGTAGGTCCGCAGCCGGTCCTCCGTCGTCACGTGCGGCTCCCTCCGTCCGTCCGCCCCACGAGCCCCCGGGTACCCCGGTACGGACCGGGTCAGCCCGCCACGCCGTCCAGCTCGGCCACCGCGTCCTCGGGCAGGACCAGCGCGGCGGCTGCGATGTTCTCGCGCAGATGGTCCGGGGAGGAGGTGCCGGGGATGAGCGCGATGTTGGGCGAGCGGCGGAGCAGCCAGGCGAGGGCCACCTGCTGTGGCGAGGCGCCGAGCCGCGCGGCCACCTTGGACAGCGTGTCGGACTGCAGCGGGGTGAACCCGCCGAGCGGGAAGTACGGCACGAAGGCGATGTTCTCCGCCGCCGTGCGCTCCACCAGTGCGTCGTCCCGCCGGATCGCCAGGTTGTACAGGTTCTGCACGGTGACCACGGGCGCGATGCCCCGGGCCTCCTCCAGCTGCGCCAGGGACACGGCGCTCAGCCCGAGGTGCCGGATCAGGCCCTGCTGCCGCAGTTCGGCCAGGGCGCCGAACATCTCGGCCACCGGTTCCTCGTTCGGGGCGTCCACGTCCCCGAGCCGCAGATTGACCACGTCCAGCGTCTCCAGACCCAGGTGCCGCAGGTTGTCGTACACCTGTGCCTCGAGGTCCGCCGGATGCCGGGACATGATCCAGCCGCCGTCCGCGCCGCGCCGCGCGCCTACCTTGGTGACGATGCGCAGATCGTCGGGGTAGGGGTGCAGCGCCTCGCGGATGATCTCGTTGACGACGACGGGGCCGTAGAAGTCGGCCGTGTCGATGTGCGTGATGCCCGCGTCCACCGCGGCGCGCAGCACCGCGACGGCCCGGGCCCGGTCCTCCGGCGGTCCGAAGACGTGCGGTCCGGCGAGCTGCATGGCGCCGTAGCCCATGCGGGTGAGGGTCAGGCCGTCCGCGGGGGTGACGGTGCCGCCGAGCTGTGCGGTCATGTGGTGCCTCTCGTGCCGTTCGCCGAGCCGCCGGCCGGCGGCTCCTCTCCACCCTGCGCCCGGTGCGTCCCGCACGGCAGTGTCCCCGTGTTCCTGGGAGTGGCAGGACCAGTCACCGCCGCGCACGCCGACGTACGGTGTTGCCATGGACGGTACGAACGCGCTCGGCGAGTTCCTGCGCGCCCGCCGGGGCCGGGTCCGGCCGGAGGACGTGGGACTGCCCGGCTCGGGACTGCGCCGGGTGCCGGGGCTGCGCCGCGAGGAGGTCGCGATGCTCTCCGGCATCAGCTCCGACTACTACCTCCGCCTGGAGCAGGGCCGCGACCGCAACCCCTCGGCGCAGGTCCTCGAGGCCGTCGCCCGGGTGCTCCGGCTGGACGCCGACGCCACCTCCTACCTCCTCGGCCTCGCCCAGGACCGGCCCCGCGAGACCCGGCCGGGGGCACGCACCGGGCCGGCACGCCACGGGGAGCAGGTGCCGGAGGGCCTGCTGCGCCTCATCGACGGCTGGCCGCGCAACCCCGCCTACATCCAGAACCGCTACACCGACTGCCTCGCCGCCAACGCCCTGGCCACGGCCCTCACCCCGAACTACCGGCCCGGTGTCAACCTGCTGCGGGCCGTCTTCCTCGACCCCGCCGAGCGCGCGCTGCGCCGGGACTGGGACGACCTCACCGAGGAGGGCGTGGCCGCGCTGCGCGCGTACGCCGGGCCCGAGGCCGACGACGCGCGGCTGCGCGACCTCGTCGGCGACCTCTCGCTGCGCAGCGACCGCTTCCGGACGCTCTGGGCCCGGCACGAGGTGCGGCCCCGGCGCGGCCGGCTCAGCAGACTGAGCCACCCGCAGGTCGGCGACCTGGAGCTGTACTCGGAGAAGCTGACGGCGGACGGCACCGGCGGACTCACCCTGGTGGTCTTCCACGCCGGGCCCGGCAGCCGCAGCGCCGAACTCCTCGACATCCTCGGCAGCCTCGCCGCGCCCCGCACCGCCGCCGCCCGGGAACCCGCCGAGGAGCCGTAGCGGCGGGGGCGGGGCGGCCGTGCTCACGGAAGCGGGGGCGCGGGCGGGAAGTTCGCGGCGCACGAGGCCCTGGTGCCACGATCGGTCGTGGAGCCGGTTCGGACGACCAACGGAGCGCGCATGACGACGCACAGGACCACGGCGGAGCACACCGGGCAGGCGGAACGGACCGGGGGCGTGGAGGTGCGCCCGGTCGCCGGGCACATCGGCGCCGAGATCACCGGCGTCGATCTCGCGGGCCCGCTGGACGACGCGGTGGTCGCCCTGATCAGGGAGGCGGTGCTGCGCTGGAAGGTGGTGTTCTTCCGGGGGCAGGAACTGGACCACGCCGGGCACGTCGCCTTCGCCCGCCGGTTCGGCGAGCCGGTCGTCCTCGGCCGGCGGGGCAGCGCCTCGCCGGAGGACCACCCCGAGGTGGAGACCACCGCCGACCGGCTGGAGCTGGGCGGCCGTTTCGGCATGGAGCAGGAGGAGTGGCTGCGCCGGCGCCGGCACACCCTGCTGCGCGGCTGGCACTGCGACCACGGCGCCCGCGTCGACCCGCCGGCCGCCACCGTCCTGCGCGCCGAGACCGTACCGCCGTACGGCGGCGACACCACCTGGGCCAATCTGGCCGCCGCCTACGCCGGGCTCTCGTCGCCGGTCCGCGCCTTCGTGGACGGGCTGCGCGCCGAGCACCGGCTCGGCGTCGGCTATCAGCCGCGGCCCGGCGACGACGCCTATCTCCGTCACCTGCTGGACCGTCAGGTCGCCTCCGTGCACCCCCTGGTGCGGGTGCACCCGGAGACGGGCGAGCGCGTGCTGTACGTCAACGGCTACTACCTGGAGCAGATCACCGAGGTCTCCCGCCCCGAGAGCGCGGCCCTGCTGGAGATGCTGCTCGACCAGGCGGTACGCCCCGAGTACACGGTCCGCTTCCGCTGGGAGCCCGGGAGTGTCGCCTTCTGGGACAACCGGGCCACCATCCACCTGGCCCCGAGCGACAACGCCCACCTCGGATTCCCCCGGATCATGCACCGGGTGATGCTCGCGGGCGACGTCCCGGTGGGCGTGGACGGCAGGCCGTCCACGCCGGTCACCGGCACGGAGGCGGGCCGCTGGTGAGCCGGGGGCGGGCCACCGGCCCGGCGGCCCCGCCCCCGGCGGTTCATATCAGCGGGATCGTGACCTCGTCCTCGACCGGCGGATCCAGTTCCTGGGCGCGGTTGCCGGTCGCGGCGAAGCAGCGCAGCCGCACCGCCTCCGGTGTGACGTCCAGGCGCAGGAAGGACTTGAAGAACGGCGGGCTGTAGGTGACCGAACCCGGCGAGAAGAGCTGGGTGTAGAGCTTGCGGACGGGCAGCCGGAACCGGGAGGTCCGGTCGGGGCGGCGGCCCGCGCCCAGCAGGCTGGCGACGAGCCGCACCCGCCGGGTGATCCGGACCTCCGGACCGGGCGCCCGGCCGGGCTCGATACCGAGGCGCTCGGCCACGACCGCGGTCGCCTCGTCCTCGGTGAGGGTGAAGAAGCGGCGCAGCCGCAGCCGCCGCGCGTACACCTGGCTGTAGAAGGCCAGTGAGTCGCCGCGCAGCGGGTAGCAGCGGAACTCCCGCTCCGTGACGTTCCCGACGGACACCCGGGGGATGGTGTGCGTGGCGTGCATGAACGCGCCACCGCCGCCCGAGACCACGTACTGCACGGTGCGGCCGTCCACGTCGACCGGATAGCGCTGGTAGTTGTGGATGTCGCCGCCGATCGCGGCCACGTAGTGGTGCTCCGGGTCGCGCACGACGTCGTCGACCGTGCCGCCGCCCTCGACGGCGCAGGGGTGGTGCTCGCCGTCCACGTACAGCGGGGAGCCGGTGATGAGGATCTTGGGCTTCGGTCCCCGGGACACCTCCCGCAGCCACGCGCCCTGTTCGGCGTCGATCGTGCCGAGCAGCCCGGTGTCGATGCCGACGATCCGCACCGGTCCGGCGTCGATCGCCCAGTACGGGCCCGGCTGCACGGCCCGCTGCTCCGGCGCCGAGCGCAGCGCCCGTGCCTCGGCGAGGTGCCGGCCGTCCGAGGGGCGCGCCCGGTGCCAGAGCAGGGAGCGCCACCAGGCCCGGGTGAGCGGGCGGGGCCGCGGTTCGGGGGCGGGCGGGGGAGCGTCGGCGCAGAAGACCCGCATGAACGCGCCGAGGTCCTCGTACCAGTCGTGGTTGCCCGGTACCGCGTAGACCGGCGCCGGATAGTCCTGGTACGGCCGGAAGAACTTGGTGCCGTAGTCGTCCGCGCTGCCGACGGGGTAGATGACGTCGCTCGCGATCACCGCGAACTCCGTGTCCCGGCCCGCCTCGAGGAGACCCGGCACGGTGGCGTACTGGGAGGCGCCGCCCTCGCCGGTGTCGCCGACGACCATGAAGGAGAAGCGGTCCGGCACCTCCCGGCGCACCACCTTGTCCGCCGGCGCCCCGGCCGCCTCCTGCCCGGCCACCAGGCGGCTGCGGGTACGGCCGGTCGGGTCGCCGAACCATGACGCGAGCACCCCGTTGCGGGCGGCCCACAGGAGCCTCGGATCCAGCCAGGACAGCTTTTCCACGTGAACGGGCATCAGCCGCTGGTAGAGGCCGGGTTCGGAGGGGCCCCAGCCGGCGCCCCGGGCGGTATCGCGTGAGGATTCAGACACGCGAGCACGGTAACAACGCCGTTGTGGACGACCGCAGGGTGGGACCCGGCGTCAAGTGCTGGTAAAATAAGGCAACTTCGCGGTTCGACGCCGCTGATGCCGTGTTCCTCCACGCCCTGGGCCGCCCGCTGCGCCGGCCGGCGTGGCGCGGGCGTCCGGGGTCCCTCGGCCGTCGCCGCGGCAGGGTAGGGAAAACCCTCGAATTGCCTCTGGCGCTGCTGACATGCGCGAGTCAAGGCTGCCATTCTCCCCCAGCACGCAGTCGGTTTCGCGTGCAAGCACCTTGCTCCCCACACCGTTCAGCTCGTCCCGGACAGCACACCCGTCTGTCCGGGTCTTCACCGGCCGCTACCCGGCGGCCGCAGCAGGAGGAAATCGAGTGAGTCGTCTTCCCCACAGACGGGCCTTGGCCGGAGCCGCACTGGTCTCCACCGCGGCCTTCCTCGCCGTCGGCATCCAGTCGGTGCCCGCCGCCGCCAAGCCCTCGGCTCCCCACGCCGGCCACCTGCGCACCGGCGGCCTGGAGGCCAAGCTCTCCCCGGCCCAGCACGCCAAGCTGCTCAAGAGCGCCCAGCAGAAGACCGCGGCGACCGCCCGCTCCCTCGGTCTCGGCGCCAAGGAGAAGCTGGTCGTCAAGGATGTCGTCAAGGACAACGACGGTACCCTGCACACCCGTTACGAGCGCACCTACGCCGGGCTCCCCGTCCTCGGCGGCGACGTCGTGGTGCACACCCCGCCGGCCTCCGTGGCCAAGGGCACGGTGAGCACGACCTTCAACAACAAGCACACCATGAAGGTCGCCTCCACCACCGCGACCTTCACCAAGGGTGCCGCCGAGACCAAGGCCCTGAAGGCGGCCGAGGCGCTCGACGCCAAGAAGGCCACCACCGACAGCGCCCGCAAGGTGATCTGGGCCGGCGACGGTACCCCGAAGCTCGCCTGGGAGACCGTGATCGGCGGCCTCCAGGACGACGGCACGCCAAGCGCGCTGCACGTCGTCACCGACGCCACCACCGGCAAGGAGCTGCACCGCTACCAGGCCATCCAGACCGGTACGGGCAACACCCAGTACAGCGGCTCGGTCAGCCTCAGCACCACGCTGTCCGGCTCGACGTACCAGCTCTACGACACCACGCGCGGCGGCCACAAGACGTACTCCCTCAACGGGGGGACCTCCGGCACCGGCACGCTGATGACGGACTCGGACGACGTCTGGGGCACCGGTTCGGGCTCCAACACCCAGACCGCCGGCGCCGACGCCGCCTACGGCGCCCAGGAGACCTGGGACTTCTACAAGAACACCTTCGGCCGCAGCGGCATCCGCAACGACGGTGTCGCCGCCTACAGCCGGGTCCACTACAGCAGCGCCTACGTCAACGCGTTCTGGGACGACAGCTGCTTCTGCATGACCTACGGCGACGGCACGTCCAACACGCACGCGCTGACCTCGCTGGACGTGGCCGGCCACGAGATGAGCCACGGTGTCACCTCCAACACCGCGGGCCTCGACTACAGCGGTGAGTCCGGCGGCCTGAACGAGGCCACCTCCGACATCTTCGGTACGGGTGTGGAGTTCTACGCCAACAACTCCACCGATGTCGGCGACTACCTCATCGGCGAGAAGATCAACATCAACGGCGACGGCACCCCGCTGCGCTACATGGACAAGCCCAGCAAGGACGGCGGCTCCGCCGACAGCTGGTACTCCGGCGTGGGCAACCTGGACGTCCACTACTCCTCGGGTCCCGCGAACCACATGTTCTACCTGCTGTCCGAGGGCAGCGGCAGCAAGGTCATCAACGGGGTCACCTACAACAGCCCGACCTCGGACGGCGTCGCCGTCACCGGCATCGGCCGCGCCAAGGCGCTGCAGATCTGGTACAAGGCGCTGACGACCTACATGACGTCGAGCACCAACTACGCCGGTGCCCGCACCGCCGCCCTGAACGCGGCCGCCTCGCTGTACGGCACCAACTCCGCCGAGTACGCCGGGGTGGGCAACGCCTTCGCCGGTATCAACGTCGGAAGCCACATCAACCCGCCGAGCAGCGGCGTGACGGTGACCAACCCGGGCAGCCAGAGCGCCACCGTCGGCACGGCGGTCAGCCTGCAGGTCCAGGCGAGCAGCACCAACAGCGGTGCCCTGACCTACAGCGCCACCGGTCTGCCGGCCGGCCTGTCGATCAACGGCTCGACCGGTCTCATCTCCGGTACGCCCACCACCGCCGGCTCCTCCAGCACCACGGTGACGGTGAAGGACTCCACCGGCGCGACCGGCACCGCGACCTTCGGCTGGACGGTCAGCACCACCGGCGGCGGCTGCTCCGCCTCCCAGCTCCTGGCCAACCCGGGCTTCGAGTCGGGCAGCACCGGCTGGACCACGACGAGCGGTGCCATCACCAACGACACCGGTGAGGCCGCGCACGGCGGATCGTACAAGGCCTGGCTCGACGGCTACGGCAGCTCGCACACCGACACCGTGTCCCAGTCGGTGACGATCCCCGCGGGCTGCAAGGCGACCCTGACCTTCTACCTGCACATCGACACCGCGGAGAGCGGCACCACCGCGTACGACAAGCTGACGGTGACCGCCGGTTCGAAGACCCTGGCCACCTACTCGAACGCCAACGCGGCCTCCGGGTACAGCCAGAAGTCCTTCGACCTGTCCTCGCTGGCGGGTCAGACGGTCACGCTGAAGTTCAACGGCGTGGAGGACTCCTCCCTGCAGACCAGCTTCGTCGTGGACGACACCGCCCTGACGACCGGCTGATCACAGCACGAAGCTGTCCCGCACCCCGGAGCTCCTCCGGGGTGCGGGACCGTCCCATGTCTCAGCTCAGCGGATCCAGCGTCAGATACGCCTGCTGCGGGGCGCCGTCGTGCACCAGGGACTCCTGGTTGCCGACGTCGTCGAAGGCGAAGGCGTACGCCTTGCCGTCGGTCATCTGGGAGTGGACGGCACGCGCGTAGTGGTTCGTCACGCCGTCCTGGTAGAAGTTCGCCGCCGAGGTGTCGGGCTGGTTGGGGTTGCTCAGCAGCGTGGAGCGGTTGAAACCGGCGCACAGCGTACGGGAGATGGGGCCGCGCACCTGGTCGTTGGGCGCGTCCAGCAGCTTGTGGCAGCCGAAGATGCTGGCGGCGTCCGGCTTCTGGAAGCTGGTGACCACCGCTCCGGAGGAGTTGGTGAAGTTCATGACGTTCCCCGACACCCGGCCGAAGTACTTGGTGTTCGGCTGGTCGGCGAAGGGCGTGACGGTCAGCGTCGACGTCGCGTACTTCTGCCACACCCGGTTGACGTAGTCGTCCATGACGTTCGCCGGCAGAGCCCCGGTCTCCACCCCGTACAGCGGGGAGAGCGCCCGCAGCACGGTGCCGTCGGAACGCGTCTGGACCAGGCCGGACCAGCCGCCCGACTGGCCGCGCAGGGTGTTGAACACGGCGTTGTAGCCACCGGACTTCAGATGGCCGGTGGTGCTCACGCCGCCGTCCGCGCGCTGCACTCCGACCGCGTACGGCGCCGAGAACATGTCCACCTGGGTGCTGTTGAGCCACAGACCCGAGTCGTTCAGCGTGTACTCCGACCAGTTGAACAGGATGTTCCTGTTCGGGTCGGAGGGGTTCTGCACGGCCGGCTGCACCAGGCCGCCTGTGGTCAGCCGGAAGTCGAGCTTCTGGCCGTAGGAGAAGTAGATCCGGCCGGAGAACTTGGGTATCCGGATCGTCTTCGACTGTCCGGGGGCCGGGCCGGCGATCGCCGCGTCCGGCGCCGGGGTCGGCGGGTTGCCGCCCGCGGGCCAGGCGTGGAAGGCGCCGCTCTCGTCGGCCCAGCCCTGCCGTCCGGAGGACAGCTGGGTGCCGAGGTCGTATACGTAGACGGGCTCGGAGCGGCCCGAGTTGTTGGTGATCCTCAGGGGGATGGTGTCCGCGACGGCGGCGCCGGCGAGGTCCGGCGTGCCCAGCGCGAGCACACCGCCCACCAGGGCCGCCGCGGCCGCCAGGGGCAGCACGGGACGCGTACGACTGGGGAGCACTCTCCACCTCCGTGTGGGGTCGGGGTGATACGTGATATTGGTCCGTACCTGTTCTGAGAGCGCTCTCAGCGTTACGGCCGATCACGTGCATGTCAATGATTTGAACAGGATCCGGGTGGCGTCCGCGCCGGGGCGGACGCCGTGGCGGACCTCAGAAGGCGCGTTCGAGCAGGGCGAGCAGGGCGGCCCAGTGCCGTTCGTCGGCCTCCCGGTCGTAGGCGGTGGTGTCCGCCTGCGTGTACCCGTGCCCGGCACCCGGATAGACCTCGGAGGTGTGCCGTACGCCGGCGGCGGTGAGCGCGTCCGTCAGGCGCCGGATCTGCTCCTCGGGCATGGACCGGTCCTGGTCGGCGTGGCCGAAGTACAGCTCGGCGGTGATCCGACCGGCGCCCAGGTGCGGGCTGTCGGGGGCGTCGGTGGCGAGCCGTCCGCCGTGGAAACCGGCCGCTGCCGCGACGCGGTCCGCGTGGGTGGCCGCCGTCCGCAGGACCAGCCGGGCGCCCATGCAGTAGCCCGTCAGCGCCACCGGGCCGTCGGCGACCAGGGGACTCCTGGCCAGCCAGTCCAGGTAGGCGTCCGCGTCCCGCCGGGTCTGGTCCGGGGTGAGGGAGGCCATGACCGGGCCGATCCGCTCCCAGATGGTCGGGTCGGCCGAGGTGTCGATGAACTCCGGGACCTCCCCGATCGGGGTACGGCCGTGCCGGTAGAAGACGTTGGGGACCAGCACGGTGTAGCCGGCGGCCGCGAGCCGGTCCGCCATCGAGCGCAGCTGCGGGCGCAGCCCGTACGCGTCCTGGTAGAGGAGGACCCCCGGCCGCGGCCGCCCGTCGGCGGGATGGGCGAGGTAGGCGTCGGCGACGCCGTCCGCGGTCGGAACGTCGACGCCGGTTCCCTGTACGTCGGTCATGGTGTGGAGCCTCCCGGGTGGATCGGCCGACCGTGACACAGGCGTCCGCCGGCCTCGCGTACACGCCTCATGCTGCCACGCAAGATCCACCCGGCCGGGGCGGCCTGCCCGTCACTCGAAGCGTGACGTGTCCCCCGCGCCCCGCCGGACGATCTCGGCCTCCCCGCCGGAGAAGTCGACCACCGTGGTCGGCTCGGTGCCGCAGTCCCCGGAGTCGACCACGGCGTCCACCACGTGGTCGAGCCGGTCCTTGATCTCCCAGCCCTGCGTCATCGGCTCCTCCTCGTCCGGCAGCAGCAGGGTGCTGGACAGCAGCGGCTCGCCCAGCTCGGCCAGCAGGGTCTGGGTGACCACATGGTCGGGGATCCGCACGCCCACCGTCTTCTTCTTGGGGTGCAGCAGCTTGCGCGGCACCTCGCGGGTGGCCGGGAGGATGAAGGTGTAGCTGCCGGGGGTCGACGCCTTGATGGCCCGGAACACGTCGTTGTCGACGTGCACGAACTGGCCGAGCTGCGCGAAGTCCCGGCACATGAGCGTGAAGTGGTGCCGGTCGTCCAGATGGCGGATCGAACGGATCCGGTCCATCCCGTCGCGGCTGCCGATCTGGCAGCCCAGCGCGTAGCAGGAGTCGGTCGGGTATGCGATGAGCGCCCCCGAACGCACCGCGTCGACGATCTGGCCCATGCTGCGCGGCTGCGGGTTCTCGGGGTGCACGTCGAAGTACTTCGCCATTCACCGAGCTTAATGCCCTTCGCGGCGCGCCGCGGTCGCGGCCCGGCCGCGCCTCCCCGGCGGACGCGGCCCAGGCCCCCTCGGGGAGCGGCTCGACCCGCCGCGGGACGCCGCCGGGCACGGGGGAAACCACTGCTCGCCCAGCGGCCGGAACGGGCCGCTCACCGGGCGCGGACACCGGAGGCCGGACCCTCGCCGGCGGCCGACGGGCCCGCACCGGAAGTCGCCGGAATTCGTGTGGTGTAGGACGCGGGACAGGGGGCAACCGATGGAAGAGCCGCCCGGGGCCTCCCCCCGCCACCGGGCTGCGGCGCCTCCGCCGGCGGTCCATCCCCCCCGGACCGCCGGCGGAGCCATGTCCACGGGCGCCGCCGACGGCGCGAATCGGTGAATCGGGTAACGTCCACGTCCGAAACCCGAGGTCAGCGCGAGAACGAGGAGGGGCACGACGTGGCCGGCCGAGCGGACGAGGGCCCCGGCGCCGAGGAGCCGTACGCCATCGACTGGGCCGGGCAGTTGCTCGACCATCTGCGTCCCGCGGCCCGTGACCCGCACCGGGTGGCCGGCTGGCTGGGGCAGGCCCTGCGGGCGACCGTGTGCCTCCAGGACGCGCACGGGCGCCTCCTCGCGGGGGAGCCGATGCCGCTCGACGCCGCCGTGCTCGCCGACGTCGGCGGCGGCCGGATCTCCTCCGCCGCCCTGGACGACGGCGAGCGCCACGTCCGCATGGTCGAGGTGAGGCACCGCGAGCAGGGTACGGGCGCCGTACTGGCCGTGGTCCGCGGCGAACCCTTCGACCGGCGCGCCGCCGAGCTCGTGAACCGCGCCGCCGGTGTGCTCGAACTCCTGCTGCGCGACCGGGAGCTGACGCACGCGGGGCGCCGGCTGCGCCGGGCCACGGCCGATCTGCGGCTCGCCATCCTGCAGTTGCTGATGGTGGAGGACATCGTCTCCGCCCGCAGGGTCGCCGCCGGCCTCTGGCCGGGCCTGCTGGAGGGGGACACCGCCCGGGTGTACGTGGTCGAGAGCGTCCCGGCCGAGCGGGACGCGCTCGCCGACGCCTGCGCCGGCGCCACCGACGGGCAGGCACTCGTGGTGCGCTGCCCCGCGATGGACGGCCATGTCATCGTCGTCAGCCCCGAGCCCACGGCGGGGCAGCGGCTGCGGTCCCTGCTCGACGGCCGGTCCGGCGTCTTCCTCGGCGGCAGTCTGCGCCAGCGGCTCGCCCGCACCGCCACCGCCTACGGCCAGGCCGTCAGCGCGCTCGCCGTCGCCCGCTTCCGCCCGGACCGGACGGCCGTGTACGCCGAACGCACCCACCCCGAACGCCTCATGGACCCGGTCGCGCTGCACGCCTGGTCCGCCGGAGTGCTGCGCCCCCTCGACGCCCTGGCCCACCACACCCGCGCCGAGCTCCTCGCCACCACCCGTCTCGGCCTGGAGTTCACCGCCGTGAGCGCGGCCAAGGTGCTCGGCGTCAGCCGTAACACCGTCCGCGCCCGCATGGACCGCGTCGAGACGCTGATCGGCACGGACTTCTCCGGCCTCACCACCCGGGCCGCCGTCCGGCTCGCGCTCAACTCCGAGGCCGCGCGGGGCCCGTACGACCCGGACCGCACGGCACCCGGTCCGTCGGCCGGCGTCCGGCTCGGTGACCTGTTCGCCCCACCCGCGCTGCGCGGCTGGGGCGGGGAACTGCTCGGCCGCCTGGACGGCGACGGCCGCGATCTGCGCCGCACCCTGCGCGCCTGGCTCGCCGCCGACGCCAACGCCGAACGCGCGGCACGGGAACTGGGCGTCCACGCCCAGACCGTGCGCGAGCACGTGCGGGCCGCCGAACCCGTGCTGGAACGCCAGTTGCTGGCCGGGGGAAGCGATCTGTACGAGGTCGTCCTCGCCCATCTGGCCTGCGGTGCCCTCACCGTGCCCGGTCTCGGCGGGGCGAACCGGGGCCAACCGGACTCGGCTGTGCACGAGTGAGTCGCCGGCGCCGGCGGAAGGGCACGGGCACGGTACCCGTCGCCGTGCCACGCGCGTAACGTCGGCGGTCCGCGGGGCACGACCGGCACGGGGGACCGGTCGGGGCCCCGCCCTCCTCTCCGCGGCGCGGTCTCATCGCCCGGCGGGTTGGGCCGGCAGGTCGAAGACATGGCCGGGCGAGATGATCCTCGTGATCGCCTGACCGAACAGGGTGCTCGGTTCCTGGTTGTCGTGGCCGATGTCGGTGTTGAGGGCCACCACGAGGGTCGTTTGGGCCTCGGGCAGGAAGACGGTCAGGGTCTCGTAGCCCGGCAGCGAGCCGTTGTGGCCGATCCACCCCTGGACGTCGAAGATCCCCAGCCCGTACCCGGCGCCCGGGATCGGCGTGGGCGGTGTGATGAGCCGCTGCCGCTGGGCGGCCGGACTGATCATCCGCCGGCCGTCCGGGAAGCGGCCGGTCGCCACCGTGGGCGCCCAGGTCCGCAGGTCGCCCAGGGTGGAGATCATGGCGCCGGCCGCCCATCCCCACGACGGGTTCCAGTCGGCCGTGCCCTGCACCTTGCCGTCGGCCGTCTGGTCCGTGTAGCCCTGCGGGTGCGGGGAGGGGAACTCCGCGCCGGACGGGAACGAGGTGTCCTTCATTCCGGCCGGGACGAGGATGTGCCGTCGGATGTAGTCCCCGAGGTTCTGCCCGCTCTGCTTCTCGACGACCAGGCCGAGCAGGATGAGGTTGGTGTTGCTGTAGTAGAACTTCCGTCCCGGCGGGAACATCACCGGGTGCCTGAAGGCGTAGCCGAGCAACTGCCGTGGAGTGAAGGGGCGTTGCGGGTCGGACGTGAGGGCCTTGAAGAAGCCGTCGTCCTCGGAGTAGTTGAACAGCCCGCTGCGCATCCCGGCCAGCTCGCGCAGGGTGATCCGGTCCCCGTTCGGCACCCCGCCGATGTACTTGCCGATCGGGTCGTCCAGGCCGGCCTTCCCCTCGTCGACCAGCTGCAGCAGCGCCGTCACGGTGAACGTCTTGGTCTCGCTGCCGATCCGCACGTACATGTCCGGCGTCATCCTCCGGCCGTCGCTCCTGTCGGCCACGCCGAACGAGCGGACGTGACTGCCGCGGTCCGGCGTCCAGACGCCGACGCTCACGCCGGGCACGTTCGCGGTGCGCATCACCTGCCGCACGGCGGCGTCGATCCGACGGGTCACGTCGGGGGTGAGGGCGCGGACGGCGTCCGGTCCGGAGGGGGAGGGGCTCGGTGATCCGGCGGCGGACACGGCGGGTGCGGAGGCCGGCGCCGCCCCGGCGGGTCCACCCGCGAGCGGTACCGTCAGTGTCCCCACCACGACGGCGGTCACGGCCCCCCGGCGCAGGCGTGCGAGAGAGTGCGACATGAGCGACTCCAACCACATGAGAGCCGGACGTGCGGTGGGCGAGACGTCGGAGCCCTGCCTGCTCAGGATAGGGGCGCCGCCCGCACCCCGCCCGTCGGCCGCCGGTGGCGCCGCGGCAGGCCGCGGTCGCTCAACTCGTGGCGGAGCGGCGGCCTTCGGGGCGGCCCGCTACCGCCCGCACAGGGGAGCCGTGACCGCCAGCATGCCGTTGGCCTGCCGCAGCGCAGCCTCCAGGGTGCCGGGCGTGTGGAGCGCGCCGGTGCCGTCCGGCGGGATCAGCCACTCCAGCGAGCGGGCGGGCCGGTACGGCGGGGGCACCGCGACCCAGGACCCCTTGGTCGCGTACCGCAGGCCGTCGCCGACCCACCCGCCGGCGGGGTCGGGCGGCAGGAAGAACCCGACCCGCCCCGCGGTGGTGTCCACCAGGGTCGGGCCGGGCACGGGCAGGGCGGGCCGCCACAGCAGGTCCAGGGTGAGCAGGCCGAGCCGGTCGGGCACGCTCAGCACGTCCCAGAAACGGCCCGCCTCCAGGACCGAGATGCCGTCGCCGTGATCCCACTCCCATTTACAGGCCCGCGGGTCGGCCGCCGCCGCGGCGAGCCACTCCACGCCCCGCATCCACATCGCGTTCGTCATGCACTGCTCCGGGTCGTCTCGCTCGTCCGCCCGCGGCGCGGGAAACGGTCATGACCGGGCACAGCGGTGCAGGCGCACGCCAACCCGGCATATGCATGCTGGTAGATATTTCTATCTGGCGGAAGGGGTGGCGCAGCCTGGCGTTTGAGGCGCGCCCTTGACACGCGTCAGCCCGCTGGACGGGCGGCAACGGAATCGATCGCAACGACGATCGATTCGATCGTCAGGGCTTGAACGGAGAGTCGTTCCCGCCGTAGGCTCCCGCTGTTCCGTCGTCCAGCACCAACCGAGGTACTCCATGGACCGCACGCGTCTGCACGCACTCCTGGCCCGCGAGAGCGCCGAGGCCGAACGCCGGAACCCGCGTTCCAGGGCGGCCTATGCCCGGGCCGACCATCTCTTCGGCCGGGTGCCGATGACCTGGATGAACAAGACCGCCGGTGCCTTCCCCCGCTATCTCGCCGGGGCACGCGGGGCCCGGATCACCGACGTGGACGGCCACGAGTACATCGACTTCTGCCTCGGTGACACGGGCGCGATGGCCGGACACTCGCCGGAGCCCGTCGCCGAGGCGGTCCAGCACCGGTACGGGACCCTGGGCGGGGCCACCGCGATGCTGCCCACCGAGGACGCCGAGTGGGTCGGCGCCGAGCTGACCCGGCGCTTCGGCCTGGCCCGCTGGAGCTTCTCGCTGACCGCGACCGACGCCAACCGCTGGGCGATCCGCCTGGCCCGGGCCGTCACCGGCCGCCCGAAGATCCTTTTCAACAGCTACTGCTACCACGGCAGCGTCGATGAGTCGCTGATCGTCGTCGGTCCCGACGGCCGGGGCGCGGACCGCCCCGGCAACGTCGGCGCCCCGTGCGACACCACGTTGACCAGCCGGGTCGCCGAGTTCAACGACCTCGCCGGGCTGGAACGCGAACTGGCCCACGGCGACGTCGCCGCCGTGCTCATGGAACCCGCGCTCACCAACATCGGCATCGTGCTGCCCGAGCCCGGCTACCTCGCCGGAGTCCGCGACCTGACCCGGCGCCACGGCGTGCTGCTGATCAACGACGAGACCCACACCTTCTCCGCCGGACCCGGCGGCTGCACGGCCGCCTGGGACCTCGACCCCGACCTGCTGACCATCGGCAAGGCGATCGGCGGCGGCATCCCGGCCGGCGCGTACGGCCTGTCCGACGAACTGGCCGAGCGGCTGCTGGGCCGCGACGACCTGGACCTGGTGGACATGGGCGGCGTGGGCGGCACCCTCGCCGGGAACGCCCTGTCGGTGGCCGCGACCCGCGCCACCCTGGAGCACGTGCTCACCGACGAGGCCTTCTCCCGCATGGCGGGGCTCTCCGAACGCTTCGAGGCGGGTGTCCGGGCCGGTATCGAGACCCACCGGCTGCCCTGGTCGGTCAGCCGGCTCGGCGCCCGCACCGAGTACCGTTTCACCTCCCCGGCACCCCGCACCGGCACCGAGTCCGCGGCCGCCGCCGACCCGGAGCTGGAGGACTTCCTGCACCTCTACCTCGCCAACCGGGGCATCCTGCTGACCCCGTTCCACAACATGGCGCTCATGTGCCCCGACACCACCGAGCAGGACGTCGACACCCACACCGAGGTCTTCGCCGCGGCCCTGGCCGAACTGGCGGAGTGAGAGAGGACGGCCGGCCCCGATGGACGAGATCGACCGCGCCATCCTGCGCGAGCTGCAGACCGACGGCCGCATCGCCTACGCCGACCTCGGCCCCAGGGTCGGCCTGTCCGCCTCGGCGGCCAGGCAGCGCCTGCAGCGCCTGCTGGACTCCCGGGCCGTCCAGGTCGTCGGAGTCACCGACCCGATGGCCATGGGCGGGCAGGCGATGGCCCTGCTCGGCATCGGCGTCGACGGCGATCCGCGGACCGTGGCCGACGCGCTCGCCGCCCGCCCCGAGGTGGTCTACTCGGTGCTCACCGCCGGCGGCTTCGACCTGTTCGTCGAGGTGGTCGCACCGGGACCCAGGGATCTGCTGGACTTCGTCAACGACGTGGTCCGGCCCGTCGAGGGCGTCCGCGAGATCCAGTCCTTCCCGTACTTCGGGATCCACACCCACCGGTTCCTCTGGGACGTGGGCTGACCGGTGCGCCGCGCGGGCGGGGACCGGGGTACCGGTCAGGCGGCCGGCGGCAGGGGTGTGAGCACCAGCATGCTGGCGTCGTCACGGACCTCGTAGCTGAGCCGCGCGAGGTCCTCCCACACCGCGCCGGGCAGCTCGGCGGGGGCGGCCGCGGCCAGGTGCGGTAGCCGCTCGGGCAGCGGATAGAAGGCGCCGGTGGCGTCCCGCGCCTCCCAGACCCCGTCCGAGGCCAGCAGCAGCCGGTCGCCCGGGGTGAGGGAGAGTGTGACCTCCTTCGGCGGGTCCAGACCGACCAGCCCGATGCCCAGCGGCGGGCCCGGGGCCACGGTCGTCTCCCGGGCCTGTCCCTCGTGCAGCAGCACGGGCGGCGGATGGCCGCAGGCCACCACCCGCACCGCGCCGGCGTCGCCGGTGAACTCCAGGAGCACGGCGGTGGCGAACAGCTCCGTCTGCCCGTCGCCGGCCGCGTCCACACCGAGTCTTCGGTCCATCCGGGCCGCGACCGCCTCCAGGTCCGGCTGGTCGAGAGCGGCCTCGCGGAAGGCGCCCAGCAGGGACACCACCGTCGCCATGGCGGCCAGACCGTGCCCCCGCACGTCACCCATGACCGCCCGGACACCGCCGGGCCCGTCCCGTACGTCGAAGAAGTCGCCGCCCACCAGCGTCCCGTCCTGCGCCGCCCGGTAGAAACCGCCGCAGCCGATCCGCCCGACCCGCTCCGGCAGCGGGGGCATCACCGCTCGCTGCACGGCCTCCCCGATCGCCCGCTCCACGACCAGCTGGGCGTCCCGGTGACTGCGCACGTAGGACACGAACACGCTCAGCACGGCGACGAACACGATGGTGAGCAGATCGGTGTTGCCGGGGCGGTTCAGATGCGTGGCCGGCACATGGAGCACCACGACGACCGCGCCGCCCAGCGCTGCCGTCCCCCAGGGGCCGTACGACAGGACCGCGAGCGGCGGGATCGCGCCCAGCAGGAACCCGAGATCGCTCGCCGTCGGGGTGGTGAGCGCGGCCACGGTCACCACCACGAGCAGCAGCACCGGCAGCACCCGCACCCACCGCGGCGGCGGCGCGCCCCGCAGCCAGCCACGATCCTCCGCATTCTGACGCGACGCCCGGCCGCGCACCCCAGTCACATTCCCACGCTACGCCGACCCCGGGGCCCCCACCTCCGTCGGCGCCGCCGCCCGGCGGGGCGGCCGCCCCACGGGGCGGCCGTCGGGGCCCGCCCCTCGTCGATCCGCCGCCCGACCCCGGCGAACCCGCCCCCACGGCGGGCGGCCCGCCGGTCACGGGGGCGGGTTCGCCGGCAGGACTACTCGGTCGTGCGGCCGGCCAGGCGGGCCTCGGCCGTCGCGAGGATCTCGGTGACGCGGAGGCCGAAGCCGGCGTCGCAGGGGTGCCGACGGCCGGTCCGGGCCGCGGCCAGGAGGGCGTCGGCGGCCCTGGCGAGAGCGGGGACCGCGCCCTCGGAGCTCCTCGGCAGCACCGTCGTCCCGGTCTCACCGCGCAGCTCGAGATCGGCCCCGGCCGCCGCCGGCGGTGCCGTCAGGCTCAGGGTGACCGTACTGGACGCGCCGGTGGCGTGGTCGAGGACCAGGTGCACGGTGTCGGCGGGGCCGTGCACCGCGGCCGCGACCTGCCGGACATCGCCGAGCACCGGCAGCAGCAGGGAGAGCGCGTGCGGTCCCACGTCCCACAGCGCGCCCTTCTCCCGCCGCCAGGGGGAGTGCGCGAACGGGCTGTCACCGGTGAACACCGCTCCCAGCCACTGCGCCCGCGCCGTGAACCAGCCCGCCGTGGCGGCCTGTTCCTCGATCCACTCCTCCGGCTCCTTCTGGAAGCGGGTGGTGAAGAACACCACGGAGGCCACCTGGGCCCGATCCACCGCCTCGACGACGGCCCGCCCCTCGGCCACGCCCGCCGCCAGCGGCTTGTCCAGCAGCAGATGACGGCCCGCCCGGGCGGCCCGCACCGCCAGCTCCGCCTGCACGGACGGCGGCAACGCCATCGCGACCGCGTCCACGTCGGCGAGCAGCGCGTCCACGTCGTCGTACGCCCGCACCCCGTACCGCGCCGCCAGCTCGGCGGCCGCCTCCGGGCGGCGGCCCCACACCCCGGTGAAGTCCAGGCCGGGGTGCCCGGCGAGAGCGGGGGCGTGGGCCGCCTGGGCCCACGGGCCCGTTCCCAGCAGTCCGATGCGCATGTCGTCTCCCTTTCTCCGGACCGGATCCGACGGCGTCACGACGCCTCGTCCCGGTCGCCGCCCGCGTCCGGCACCGCCGGCTCGCCGGCCGCCAGCCACCGTGCGATGGTCTCGGCGATCGGCTGGCCGGTATCCATCTCCACGAAACCGAACTGGCCCGACTGGTTGCACTCGAGGAACCACCAGATCCCGTCCGTGTCCTCCGCGAAGTCGAAGGCACCATAGGCGAGTCCGGCGTCGTTCATGTAGCGGTGGACGGCCTCCGCGACGCGCGGCGGCACCTCCGCCGGGAGCCAGGGCGAGACCGACGGCGCGAAGCGCACGTCCACGTCGTCGGGGTGGCCGTCCGGGTCGGCCGGCTTGCGCGCGGCCAGCAGCCGGTCGCCGACGACGGTGAGCCGGATGTCGGCCCGCTTGGGTATCCGCCGCTGCAGCAGGGTCGGGCCGAAGGCGACGGCGGCGAAGTCCGCGTCCGGCGCGACCCGGCTGGTGGGCACGGACCGCGGCGGCTCCTGCGGATGCGCGCCGGAGACCGGCTTGACCACCAGGTCCGGGAAGCGTTCGGCGAACTCCCGGGCCGCCTGCGGGAAGGTCGTGATCAGGGTCGCCGGCACGGCGAGACCGCTGTCCTGCGCGAGCCGCAGCTGCCAGGGCTTGTGCCGGGCGCGGCGGGCCGCGTCCGGATGGTTCATCCAGCGTGCGCCGGTGGAGCGCAGCATGCCGTACAGCGCCTGGGCGGACTCCTCGGTCAGCCAGGCGGACGGCTGGGCGGCGCGGGCGGCCGCTTCCCCCGGCCTGCGCACCCAGACGGAGCGCAGGCCGCTCATGCTCACCAGGCGCCCGCCGACGGACAGATGCCCGCGACAGGCGCCGTGCACGAACTCGCCCGACAGGGCGACGCCGTTGGTGAGGTCTGCGGGATCCAGCCGGACCACGGGCACACCGGTCTGGCGCAGCCGGAGCACCACCATGTCCGCCGTCACGTCCTCTTCACTGGTCAGGATGAGCACGGTCATCTTCCGTGGGTCCGCGGTCAGTCGTCGAAGTGCGTCTTGGACCCGGCCGTCGAGGTCGTCGTCCCCAGTGCTCTCAACGTGGCGTGATCGGTGGCGGCTATCCGACCGTCCGGGAGGACGTTCAACTGCAGTCCGGAGTCGTACGCGTACGGAGTGGTGACGTCCAACTGCACTGCGGGGCGCGCGTAGTTGAGCGTGAACGGTTGCATTGGTCTCTCCCTGATTCGGCTTTCACGTCCTTATACGAATCGAACGGGTGATTGGTTTCCTTACGCTCCGTAACCATGGTCCGGAGCAAGGCCGTTCGCAGGCGTCAGGTACTAGGACGCCCGCCGGGGCCGCGAGGCTGCGCGCGGTCGGCGCGGATTCATCCGGACAGGGCCCCGTGTGCCGCGGCGACGGCGCGGTCGGCGTATCCGCGTCCGAACAGCACCACGTGCACCAGCAGCGGGAAGAGCTGGTGCAGACCCACCCGTCCGCGCCAGCCGTCCGCCAGGGGAGCGGCCTCCGTGTAGCCGGTCAGCACCCGGTCCAGACCCGGGCAGCCGAAGAGGCGGAGCATCGCCAGGTCGGTCTCGCGGTGCCCGCCGTGGGCGGCCGGATCGATGAGCCGCACCTCCCCGTCCGCACCCCACAGCACATTGCCGTTCCACAGGTCGCCGTGCAGCCGGGCGGGCGGCTCGGCCGGTCCCGCGAGGTCCGGCAGCCGCGCGCACACCCGCTCGATCAGGGCGGTCTCCTCGCTCCGCAGGACGCCGGCGTCGGCCGCGGCCCGCAGGTACGGCAGAACCCGCTGTTCGGCGTACCACTCGGGCCAGTCGGCCGCCGGGGTGTTGCGCATGGGCGCGGCGCCGATGTACGCCTCCGCGGGCCCGCCGGGCGGCGGCGCGCCGAACGCGGGCGCTCCGGCGGCGTGCAGGGCGGCCAGGTCGCGGCCGAAGCGAAGCGCCGCCGTGTCGCCCGGCCGCCCGGTCGGCACCCGCTCGGTGACCATCCACCGCTCGTCGTGGCCGAGCACCGCCGGCACCCGCACCGCGTCCGCCTCGCCCAGCCAGCGCAGCCCGGCCACCTCGGCGCGCACCGCGCCCGGGGCGTCACCGCGCTTGACCATCACCACCGTGCCGCCCTCGAGCGTCACTTCGGCCGGCGACCCGGACGGCGCCCGCGCGGCCGTGACCCGGCGCCCGGTGAGCCGGGACGCCGCCCGCCCTGGTTCCTCGTCTCGGTTGACCACGGCCTCAGCGTACGGCCCGTGAATGAGCCCTTTCTGAGGACGCTTCGGCCATTGCTCAGGCCGTTTTCAGCCGGACTCGCGCGCTCCGGCGGCGGTCACGGCCGCGCGGGCTCCCGCGGGGGCAGCCCCACCGGGTTGCCGGCCGGCAGCAGTCCCGACTCCCCGACGGTGCGGGCCAGCGGCTCCAGCAGCCCGGCCAGACGGCCGGTGCGCTCCGCGCCGAGCGCGCGCCAGGGACGCTCGGCCGCCCGGTCCGTCCACTGCTCGACGCGCGCCCGGCCCGCGACGCCCGCGCGGGTCAGCGAACCGTCCGCGGCGAGGAACCCGCGCTCGCGCAGGGTGTCCTCGGCCGCCGTCCAGTCCGCCGGCTCCCACATGCGGGTCTCCCGCAGGAACGGGCCGTCCGACTCGCCGGCGGCCGCCTTGAGCACCATGGCCTCCAGCGGACCGATCCCCACGCTCACCAGCACCGCCACATGGCCGTCGCCCCGGTGCTCCCGCAGCGTCGTCACCGCCTGCCACAGCCGCGCCGTCGCCCGTGCGGGCCGCTCCAGCGCCTGGTTCGCGGCGGCCAGCACCCGGCCCGTGGTGTCCGCCGCTGCCGCCGCCTCCCACGCGAGGTCGGCCGCCTCCGCGAACCGGGCGGACCGCGTCCGCTCCGCGCCGAACAGACGGGTCATTGCCGCGTCCATGGCCTCCTCCCGGGCCGCCAGCACGTCCGCGGGAGCGGCGTACTTCCAGGCGTCGGGGAGGGCGCGGGCGACCCGGGCGGGGTGGAAGACGCTGAAGGAACTCGTCACCACGCACGGGGCCACCGGGCCCAACGGGGCGGCGCGCAGCGCGAAGTACCCCATCCAGTACCCGCGCATCCCGAGGCCGTCCGCCGACTGCCGCGCCTCGGGCGCGAAGTACACCAGATCGTGCACCGGTTCGAACAGCTCCCACATCTCCCGCGCCGTCGTGTCCAGCACCGCTTCCTCCCCGCATGTCGCCCCGCCCGGCCGCCGTCGGCCCGGCCCCGGACCGTCGGACAGCCTGCTCTATGACGCCCGTCATAACAAGAGGCGTCCGGGAACGCGTGCGGACGCGCCGCACGGCGTCGCGGGGTCACCGCGGCATCGCCCGCACCCGTCCCACGGCGTTGCCGAGCAGTTCGGTGAACCACACGCAGCCGTCGGGCCCCGCCGTGACGCGGTACGGCACCCCGTCCGCGCCGCCCGGCACCGGGAAGGAGGTGATGACACCGCCCGCGCCGATCCGCCCGATCCGGCCGGTCTGGTCGGCGTACCACACCCGGCCGTCGGGACCGCGGGTGATACCGGCCGGCACGCTGTCCGGATCGGGCGGCCGGAACCCGGTCACACGGCCGGAGGAGTCGATCCGGCCGACCGGGTCCGGGCCGGACATGGTGAACCACATGCCGCCGGGCCCGGCGACGATCGCGTCGGGGAAGGCACCGCCCCGGGGCAGCGGGAACTCGGTGATCCCCCCGGTGACGCCGATCCGCCCGACCCTGCCGCCGGCCGGCTCCGTGAACCACAACGCGCCGTCGGCGCCCGCCGTGATGGAGCGGACGGCGGCGTCCGGGGTCGGCACCGGGTACTCGGTGACGCGGCCGGAGACGCTGATCCGGCCGATCCTGTTGCCGTTCTGCTCGGTGAACCACAGGGCGCCGTCCGGCCCGCTCGCGATGCCGGCCGGGAAGGCGTCCGGCGTCGGCACCCGGAACTCCGTGAGCCGCCCGGAAGTGGTGATCCGGCCGATCCGGTTCGCCTTCGCCTCGGTGAACCACAGCGCCCCGTCGGGGCCGGCCGTGATGTCGAGGGGGAGGCTGTCCGGGCCGCCGGCGGGGAAGTCGGTGACGTCGCCCCCGGCACTGATGCGCCCGATGCGGCCCGCTCCCGATCCCGCGAACCACAGTGCCCCGTCGGCCCCGGTGGTGATGCCGGCGGGAAGAGTGCCGGCCGTGGTGGTGATCGGATGCACCGTCATATCGCCCACGTCGGCCCGGGCCGGCGCCGCGACCACAAAGGCCCCGGTCAGCGCGCCCAGAAGGGCCACGAGGAAGCGGCAAAGCGGGTGCCGCCCGGTCAGGGTGAGACGCGGCATGGAGCCGCCCCTTTCTCGGCGGGCCGGGGGACGGGTGCGCCGCCGTCATGTGATGCATCGTCGGGTTCCCGGCACGCGCGCCGCCGCCGCACGGCCGGACCGGCCCGGAGGGGGGACCCCGTGTCCGGGACCATGGGCCGGCCGGCGCGCGCCCGGGTGACGAGTGGTGCCCCGGACGGGGCCTGCTCCGGCGTGTCGATGGGGCAGACGGGTGGCGCGATGACCCGGCTGGGCCGCCCGGATGGTGCGCCGCCACGGCCTGGCTGACGGTGGTTCATGTCGCGACCGGGTCCATTCAGCTGATGACGTATCCGCTGCCCGGCCACGGCGGAAGGACACCGATATGCGCTCTGCCCGCATTCTTCTCGCCACGGCGGCCGCCTCCGCCGCCCTGGCCTTCGCCACGCCCGGTGCGGCTTTCGCCGCGCCGGCCGCGGACGGCGGCGGCCGGGACGACTCCTCGTACAGCAAGGAGCACGACAGCGACTCCGACAGCGGTTACGACAAGGGTTCCGGCCGGGACCACGAAAAGGGCTCCGGCAAGGGTTCCGGCAAGGACTACGACAACGACTACAGCAGCGAGGACGACGGTGGCCGCAGCCACGACGGACCGCGCGGCGGAATGCACACGGGCGGCGGTGCGCTCGCCGCGGTCCGCGGTGGTGACGACTGGGGCTCGGGCGACGACAGCCGGTTCGACCCCGAGACCTACCGGGACAAGGGCAACGGCGGCGGCAAGGAAGGCGGCGGCGGTAAGGAAGGCGGGGGCAAGGAAGGCGGCGGTGGCAAGGAAGGCGGGGGCAAGGAGGACGGCGGCGGAAAGGACGACTGGGGCGGCAAGGACAGCGGAGGAGGCAAGGACGACTGGGGCGGCGGCGACCACGACAAGCCCCGTGGCGGCATGCACACCGGCGGCGGCGCCCTCGCCTCTCCCGGTGTCACCGCGGGCGGTCTGGCCGTGCTCGCCGTAGGCGCCACCGGCATGTACGCGATGCGCCGCAGGAAGGCCGGCGAGCCCGCGTCCTGACCGGCCCCCTCTCCTCCCAGGGCCGCGTTCGCCGCCGGCGCCCCGCGCCGGCGGCCCGCGCCCGGAGGAGCCCGACGCCTGTGCTGCCGTGCCCGAATGAGGTGATGTCCGATGGCAGCAGACCCCACGTCCCCGGACCCCTCCTCTCCTGACCCCTCGACCCCGGCCACCCCCGCGCAGGACCGGGCCGCGCAGCAAGCCGGCCGCGGCGGGCGGCTGACCCTGTGGGGCGTGGCGATCGTCTTCGTCGCCGTCAGCGTCTTCGGCGGCCACCGCGGTGACGGTGACGTCCCACAGGCGCCCGGCGGCACGACGGTGAGCGCCGGCACACCGGCCGGCACCGAACAGCCCGCCACGGACCAGTCCGGCACCGATCAGGCGGAGCGGTCGCTGCCCCGCGCCACACCGACCCGTCTGGTGATCCCGAAGATCTCCGTGGACGCCCCCTTCACCCCCCTCTCCCTCGCCTCCACCGGGCAGCTCCAGCCACCGCCGGCGGCCGACACCAACCTCGTCGGCTGGTACGTCGACGGCGTCACGCCCGGCGAGAAGGGCACCGCGATCATCGCCGGTCACGTGGACACGGTGACGTCGGCGGCCGTCTTCGCCAACCTCTACGAGCTCGGGCGCGGCGACCGGTTCACCGTGGACCGGGCCGACGGGCAGAAGGCGGAGTTCGTCGTGGACGACACGGAGACGTTCGCCAAGGACGCCTTCCCCAGCGACCGCGTGTACGCCGACGCCGACCGCCCGGAGGTCCGGCTCATCACCTGCGCGGGCGACTACGACCACACGGTGCGGGACTACACCGACAACCTGGTCGTCTTCGCCCACCTGGTGTGAGGTACCGGCCCGGCGGGGCCGGTCAGCCGGTCCGGGCGGCCGGGCGGCCGAGCGGGCCGCCCGGGGCGAGGGCGAGGGAGGCGAAGCGTTCGCCGATCCGGCGGTGCGCGGCGGCGTCCGGGTGGAGCCCGTCGGGCAGCGGCAGTTCGCCGAAGTCGGACTCCCCGTACAGTTCACGGCCGTCGAGGTAGTGCAGCCGCGGGTCCTCGGCGGCCCGTTCCCGCACGATCCGGGCCAGCTCCTCCCGGATGACGCGCAGGGTGAGCTTGCCCTGCGCGACCTCCGCCGGATCCCCGGCGGCCCGGTAGCGGAGCCGTCCGGAACTCAGGGCGGACAGGTCAGGCGCGCTCGGGCCCGGCGTGTCCTCGTGGAGGGGGCACAGGACCGGCGAGACGACGAGCAGCGGTGTGCCGGGATGCCCCTCACGAACGGTGTCGAGGAAACCGTGCACGGCCGGGCCGAGGGCGCGCAGCCGCATCAGGTCCGTGTTGACCAGGTTGATGCCGAGCTTGACGCTGATCAGGTCGGCGGGCGTGTCGCGCAGCGCGCGTGCGGTGAAGGGGTCGAGCAGGGCGCTGCCGCCGAGGCCCAGGTTGATCAGCTCCACCCCGCCGAGCGAGGCGGCCAGCGCCGGCCAGGTGGTGGTGGGGCTCGCGGCGTCGGAGCCGTGGCTGATCGAGCTGCCGTGATGCAGCCACACCGCGCGGCCCCGGTCGGGCACCGGTTCGACGGGCGCGTCGGTGCGCAGCGCGACCAGTTCGGTGGTCTCGTTGTGCGGCAGCCAGATCTCGACGTCCTTGTCCCGGTCCGGAAGGCCGGTGAAGCGCACGGTGGCGACCGGGCCGGGCCGGTGCTCGGCGGTGCCGGTGACCAGGTCGATCGTCAGGGTGTTCCCGCCGGCGGCGGTGGCCCGGCCGGCCGGGCGCCCGTCCACCAGCAGGTCGTACACACCGTCCGGGCGCGGTGGCGCGCCGGTGTAGACGCGCTTGGTGGGCAGGGTGTCGAGTTCGACGGCGGTGGCGCGGGTGCGCAGCGCCAGCCGTACGCCGGAGGGCTGGGACTCCGCCATCCGCAGCTGCGGATCGGCGCACTGGGCCCGGGCCCGGGCGGGCAGCCGGTGCGGCAGCAGCCCGTGCCCGGTGTGCTCCAGGTCGAGGGCGCCGCGCACGAGGCCGGCGGTCAGCGGGGTGGTGATCCAGTCGGACGGGGTGGAGGGCATCGTAAGCGCCTGTCTTGCCGGGGTTCAGGGGGTCAGGGGGCCGGCCACTCGCGCAGCAGCGCGTCGAGGGCGTCGAGGATGCGGGTCCACGACTCCTGGGAGTCGGGGGCGCTGTGGCTGAAGCCGCCGGCCGCCTCCAGATCGACGTAGCCGTGGAACACGCTGCCGAGCAGCCGGACGGCGTGGGTCTGGTCCGGTTCGGCCAGGTCGTAGCCGCGCAGGATCGCCCGGGTCATCTGCGAGTGCCGGCCGCCGGCACTCGCGGCGGCCGTCTCCGGGTCGAGCCGGAACCGTGCCGCCTGGTAGCGGCCCGGGTGCTCCCGGGCGTAGTCGCGGTAGGCGTCCGCGAAGGCGCGCAGGGCGTCCTTCCCGGCCCGCCCGGCCAGCGCCTCGGCGGCGCGGTCGGCGAGTTCCTCCAGCGCGAGCAGGGCGATACGCGTCTTCAGGTCCTGGGAGTTCCTCAGGTGCGAGTACAGGCTGGCCACTTTCACGTCGAAGCGCCGGGCCAGCGCCGACACCGTCACCTGGTCGAAACCGGCCTCGTCGGCCAGCTCCGCCCCTGCCCGGACCAGACGCTCCGTGGTCAGACCTGCGCGCACCATCAGCTTCCTCCTCTTGGCTGAATCAATTATGCACATGCCTAATGCCTTTAGGCAAAGAGGATAACGATATAGCCGGGCCGGACCGGCGCTCGGACCGGCGAGGAGGTGCGCCGGCGCGTCCGAGGAGGCGGTGGGCGGCCCTCTCGCGGGGGGTGGAGAATCGAGCGGGGCCGGTCGTGGACCGGCGCCGACTGTCGACGGTACGGCTGGGACGGGGAGTGGGCCGATGGAGCTGGAGCTACGGCACCTGAGGGTGCTGTGCGCGATCGCGGACGCGGGCAGCGTGGGCCGCGCCGCAACCCAGCTCGGCTACTCGCAGCCCGCCGTCAGCACCCAGCTCCGGCGCATCGAGCGCCATCTGGGCGAGCCGCTCTTCGAGCGCGGCGCGAGCGGGGTGCGGCCCACCCCGTACGGCGCCGAGGTCGTCGCCCAGGCCCGGGACGTCCTGGCCCGTGCCGACGCGATCGGCCACCGGCCGCCCGCCGGCCGCCCGGCCCGCACCCTGCGCGTGGCCGCGACCAACTCACCCATGCTCTCGGGCACCGTGTCCCGCGTCCGCACCCGGCTGCCGGACCTGTCCGTCGCCGTGACCAGCGTCTACGCCTCATCGAGGATCGTGGAACTGCTGGAGGAGGGGGCGGTGGACGCGGCCATCGCCGCCGACTACCCGGGCCGGGAGCTGGCCCACTCGCCCGCGGTGCGCCACCGCGGCATCGTCACCGAGCCGACGTTCGTCGCGCTGCCCGCCCGCCACCGTCTGCGCCAGAGCGCCCAGGTGCAGCTCGCCGACCTGGCCGAGGACCCGTGGTTCGTCACCCCGGACGACGGGGCCGGCTGGCCCGGGGTGTTCTACGACGCCTGTGCCGCGGCCGGGTTCACGCCCGTCACCGTGCACGAGTTCCTCGGCGACCAGACGCAGCTCCAGAGCATGATCGCCGACGGGCTCGGCGTGTCCATGGTCCAGCCCACCCTGCGCCCCATCCCGCACGTCGCGGTCAAGCCCCTGGCCGGATCGCCGCTCTGGTGCCGCTATGTGCTGGCCTGGCGGCCCGACACGGCCGGCGACGACGTCGTGGAGGCGCTGATGCAGTCGGCCACCGGGGCCTACCGCGAACTGGTCGCCGGGGCACCGCACTTGAGGGCGTGGGCCGCGCGCACCTGGAGCATCGCCGGGGCGTAGCGAGACGGCCCGCCGTCTACTCGCGGCACCTGAGATGTTATGAGCGAGCGGTGCCATGTGCTATGTCACACGCCATTGTTGCCGGAGCGGTGCGCTGAGACATTCCTCCCACGCCTCGCACCCCACAGAGGCGCACCCCCTTCGTGGAGGAATCCCCGATGCGCCATCGCTTCGCGCTGCCCGGACGGCTGGCCGGCGCCGCCGCCGTCTGCGCCACCGTGGCCGGCCTGCTGTCGGCCCCGGCCCAGGCCTTACCCGGACACCGGGCCGGCCCGGCGGCCGCTCCCGCCGCACACCTCACCGAGCCGCCGCCCACCGGACCGGCCACCGGCGCCACCGAACGTTCCGCCCCCGGCCGGGCACACCCGATCAGCCCGGCCCAACTGCCGCCCCAGGCGATGCCGTTCACCCACGGCACGGCACCCCTGTCGCCCGCCGCGGCGAAGGCCGCCGCCTGTGCGCCCGGCGACTTCGGCAGCCGTGGCGGGGCGGCGCTCGTGGCGCTCGTGACGTCCTCCACCGCGGACTGCGTCAACACCCTCTTCTCCGTCACCGGCACCGACGCCCGCGACGTGTTCCGCCAGCCGCAGATGCTCAGCGTCGCCCAGGGCTTCGCACGTGCGGCGGGGCGGTACCGGGGCGACAACTCCGCGGGCCTGCTGCAACTCGTCCTCTTCCTGCGCGCCGGCTACTACGTGCAGTTCAACCACCCCGGCGACGTGGGCCCGTACACCTCCCGCCTCACCGCCGCCACCACCGGAGGCCTGGACGCCTTCTTCGCGCGCCGCCACGCGCGGGACGTCACGGCGGTCAACGGCGACATCCTCGGCGAGACCGTGATCCTCACCGACAGCGCCGACCAGCAGGACCGCTATCTGTGGGTCTACCGGCGTCTGCTGGACGCCTACGACCGCTCGTACGACGCGATCGACAGCATGGTCAGGGCCGTCAACGACGTCCACACACCGCTGTGGCGCGGCAACTGGAACCCCCGGTACGTGACGGCGGTCGCCGCCGACCCACGCGTCACCGTTTCCCTGCACGACTTCGCGCTGAGCCACATGGACCTGCTCGGCACCGATCTGGCCTTCCTGGACACCAACGCCGGCATGAACCTGGCCCGTTACGTCGAGCACCCGGAACTGCGCTCCGCCGTAAGGCCGTTGACCAGGGACCTGCTGGACCGGTCGCGGATCACCGGTCCGACGGCCGGGCTCTGGGTGGCCGTCGCCACCCAGGCCTCCTCCTACGACGGCGCCGGCTGCTCCTACTACGAGGTCTGCGACCTGCCCGGCAGACTGACCGAGGCCGCGCTGCCCGTCACCCACAGCTGCGACGCGGACCACACCGTCCGCGCCCAGGCCCTCAGCGCGGACGAGCTGGACGCCGTGTGCGCCAGCGTGCTGAACCAGGGCGCCTACTTCCGCGGCATCGTCAGGGCCGGCGGACCGATACCCGGCCAGTACGTCTCGTCCATCCAGCTCGTCGTCTTCGCGAGCCGCGCCGACTACCGGACCTACGCGGGCGCGATCTACGGCGTCAGCACCGACAACGGCGGCATCACCCTGGACGGAGACCCGTCCGACCCGGCCAACCGGCCCACCTCGATCATGTACCAGAAGGACGTGGACGACGGTTTCCCGGCCCGGGTCTGGAACCTGAACCACGAGTACACGCACTTCCTCGACGCCCGCGACGACATGCGGGGCGACTTCACCGAGCAGACCTCGGTGCCGGACGTGTGGTGGATCGAGGGTCTGGCCGAGTACGTCTCCTACGGCTACCGGGGGCTGGCGTACGACCAGGCGGTCCAGGAGGCGGCGAAGCACACGTACCGCCTGAGCACCCTCTTCGAGAGCACCTACGGCAACAGCGACGTGACGCGCACCTATCCGTGGGGCTACCTCGCCGTGCGCTACATGGCCGAGCGGCATCCCGACGACGTCCAGCGCGTGCTCGCCCGCTTCCGCGCCGGTGACTACGCCGGCGGATACGCCGTGTACCACGACGGCATCGGCACCCGGTACGACGCCGACTTCGACCAGTGGCTCACCGCGTGCGCCGCGGGCGCCTGCGCCCGGCCGCGGCGGGCCTGACCGCGCCGTGCGCGAAGGCCGCCGCCCGGGAGCCCGGTCGGCGGCCTTCGTGTGCGCTGGGCGCCGCGGCGTCAGACCGCCGTCGCCGCCGGGTAGGTCGGGTACTCGACGCCCGAGACGTGCTGGACGACCCGGACGACCTGGCAGGAGTAGCCGAACTCGTTGTCGTACCAGAGGTAGAGGATCGCGTTGTCCCCCTCGACCTTGAGGGCGCCGGCGTCCACGATCGAGGCGTGGCGCGAGCCGATGAAGTCGCTGGAGACCGCGTCGGGCGCCGTGGTGAAGTCGATCTGCCGCTTGAGCGGCGAGGTCAGCGACACGTTCCGCAGGTAGTCGTGGACGTCCTCGCGGGTGGTCTCGCGGGCCAGCTGGAGGTTGAGGATCGCGATCGAGACGTCCGGCACCGGGACGCGGATCGAGCTGCCGGTGATCGGCGCCTTGAGGTCGGGCAGCGCCTTCGCCACGGCCGAGGCGGCACCGGTCTCGGTGATCACCATGTTGAGCGGCGCGGAGCGGCCGCGACGGTCGGCCTTGTGGTAGTTGTCCAGCAGGTTCTGGTCGTTGGTGAACGAGTGGACGGTCTCCACGTGGCCGCGCAGCACGCCGTACTCGTCGTCCATCGCCTTCAGCGGCGGGACGATCGCGTTGGTGGTGCAGGACGCGCAGGACAGGATCCGCTCGTCGGGCTTGATCGTGTCGTGGTTGACGCCGTGCACGATGTTCGGGACGTCGCCCTTGCCGGGCGCGGTCAGCACGACCTTGTCGATGCCGGGGCGCAGATGCTCGGAAAGACCCTCGCGGTCGCGCCACTTGCCCGTGTTGTCGATGAGGATGGCGTCCCGGATGCCGTACTCGGTGTAGTCGATGTGCGACGGGTCGTCGGCGTAGATGACCTTGATCGCGTTGCCGTTGGCGACGATCGTGCTGTTGTCCTCGTCCACCGTGATGGTGCCCTGGAACTGGCCGTGGATGGAGTCGCGGCGCAGCAGCGAGGCGCGCTTGACGAGATCCTCGGCGGCACGGCCGCCCCCGCCGCGGACGACGATGGCGCGCAGCCGCAGGCCGTTGCCCGAGCCGGCCTTCTCGATCAGCAGCCGGGCGACGAGGCGGCCGATGCGGCCGAAACCGTACAGGACGACGTCGCGCGCCTCGCGGCGCTCGATCTTGTCGGCGCCGGTGGCGCCGGCGACGGCCTCCGCGGTGAACTCCGCCACGCTCAGACCGCGGTCGTCGGCCTTGTAGGTGGCGGCCAGCATGCCGAGGTCGATCTGGGAGGGCCCGAGGTCGAGGGTGGTCAGGGCCTGGAGGAACGGCATGGTCTCGGTGACCGACAGCTCCTCACCGGCGATCTGCCGGGCGAAGCGGTGCGTCTTCAGGATGCTGACCACCGACTTGTTCACCAGGGAGCGGCTGTGCAGCAGGACGGTCACGTCCCGCTCGCGGTGCAGCTTTCCGATGATCGGGATCATGGACTCCGCGGTTTCCTCGCGGTGCATCCAGTTGGTGAACGAGTCGTCGTTGACAGTCACAGATCTATCTTTCGAGCTAGGCAGCGCTCATATGGTAACCACACCCTACTTCGATCTTTCCGGGGGTCCCGGCAGGGGGGTCTCCACCGTTCCTGAATCAGGGTGGAAGAGGCCGGGACACGCGGGTCGCGCATTGCACGCCCGTACCGCTCTGGCCAAGGTCGGGGGCGTGAGCACGTCTTCCGTACCCAGGCCCGATCCGGCCGCCCCGTCCGGTCCCCTCCGCCGCTCGGGACCGCCCCTGGTGGCCCGGCACCGGATGCCCGAGGGCGCCCTGGCGGCGCTCGCGCTGTTCGCGGCGGTGCGGCTCGCCGGGATCCTCGTGGTGATCGCCGCCGACCACCTCGCCGGCCGCACCCTGACCCGCAGCCTCGCCCACTCCTGGGACTCCCGCTGGTACCTGCACATCGCCACCCACGGCTACGGGCACCTCATCTGGATCACCCCGTCCGGCGCGGTGCAGACCGACTGGGCCTTCTTCCCCCTGTACCCGGGACTCGTCCGGGCCGTGCTCACGGTGCTGCCGTGCACTCCCGGGCAGGCCGGGCTGCTGGTCGCCTGGGCCGCCGCCGGCGTGGCCGCGTACGGGCTCTACCTCATCGGCCACCACCTGTACGGCCGGGGCGCCGCCACCGCCCTGGTCGCCCTGTGGGCCGTCCTGCCGCACTCCGTCGAGCTGACCATCGCCTACACCGAGTCCCTGTTCGCCGCGCTCGCGGTCTGGTCCCTGTACTGCCTGCTCAGGGGCCGCTGGCTGTGGGCCGGCTCGCTCGCCGCACTGGCCGGGCTGTCCCGGCCGACCGGGTTCGCCGTGGCCGCGGCCCTCGGGGTCGCCGCCGCGCACGAACTGCTGCGCCGGCGCGGCCGGGTACCGGCCGCCCTGTGGGCCGGTGCCCTGCTCGCCCCGCTGGGCTGGCTCGCCTACGTGCTCTGGGTGGGCGCCCGGACCGGCGACCTGTTCCGGGGCTACTTCACGGTCCAGAGCGCCTGGGAGTCGCGCTTCGACTTCGGCGCGGGGGCCGTGCGCTTCCTGCGGCTGCTGTTCCTGTACGGCGGCGGTGTCGTCTACCCCGCCGCGCTGCTCCTCGTCCTGATCGGTGTGGTCCTGTTCGGGCTGCTCTGCCTGGACCGCGCCCCGCTGGCCCTGGTGGTGTTCGCGGGAGTCCTGGTGCTGCTGGTGCTGGGCGGCTCGGGATCCTTCTCCTCCAAGCCCCGCTTCCTGCTGCCGGTCTTCCCGCTGCTGATCCCGCCGGCCCGCGCACTCGCCCGCACCTGGCGGGTGCGGCCGGCCCAGGCCCTGCTCGTCGGCGGTGCCCTCGCCGTCGCGTCCCTGCTCTACGGCGCCTACGTGACGGTGGTGGCGCACTCCCCGCTGTGAGCCGTGCCGGCCGCGCCGGGCGTGATCCGGGGCTTCGACCCGCGCTGGGAGGAAGCCGACGTGGACGTGGAACCGGCGACCATCGCCGACTGGGACGCGGCGACCGTCCAGGCCCTCCCCGACGCCTACGCGGTCAGCCGGACCCGGCGCGGCCCGTGGTGCCGTCGCTCGTGGTGCTGGCCGGCGCGAACAGCCTCGTACCGCCCGCCACGGCCGAGGAGCCGGCGCGGCGGGGCTTCGAGGTGCGCAGGGTGCCGGGCGCGGGCCACACCCTCTGACGACTTCGAGGGGTTCATGACCGCGCCGGACGGGTGGGTCCGACCCGGAGCGGCGCTGGTTCCGCGGCGCCGTGCGAACGCCGTGAAACGGGGTATGCGTGGAAGGCCCGAGGAAAGGATCGTCATGACGACCTACGTCATCACCGTGCCCGGTACCTTCACGACGGGAGTCGGGGACGAGGCCCGCGCGCGGCTGAGCCGGGCGCTCCGGCCGGCCGATCCGCACACCACGCGGATGGGCAGTGCCGAGGACCTGGACGTACTGAACGTCAACGAGGACAACACCTTCACCCTCCGTCTGACCGTCGAGGCGGACACCGGCCCGCACGCCGAGGAGGAGGCCCGCCGGCTCGCGGACTCCGCCCTGCGGGGCGCCGGGCTCGACGAGCGGACGGCGCCGCTGGGTCCCGCGTTCGTCACCGGCATCGACTCGGAGATCCGCTGACCGCGCGGTTCGTGGGGGCCGCACGGATCGGGTGGTTCTCCTCTGGGGGTAATCGCGACGAATGGGTAAAATCTAGGCGTTTGCTCTAAAAGGGTGCCGCCCAGTCGGATGTGATCGATGCCCCGCAAGCGCTCCATGGACGACGACGAGCTGCTGGTACGGCTCGGGATGCTCACCGCCCAGGCACGCGAGCGTGCGGAGCTGCAGCGCACCCAGGTGGAGCTGGCCATCGCCCTGCAGCGCGGCATGCTCCCCCCGGACCTGCCCACCGCCCCCGGTCTGCACCTGGCGGTGCGCTACACCCCCGCCTGCCACGGGCTCAATGTGGGCGGTGACTGGTACGACGCCTTCACCCTGCCCGACGGCCGCATCGGCATCTCCATCGGCGATGTGCAGGGGCACAACATCGAGGCCGCCGCGTTCATGGGGCAGGTGCGGACCGCGTTGCGGGCCCTCGCCTCCGTCAGCACCGAGCCGGGCGAAGTCCTCGCCCGGACCAACGAACTGCTGCTCTCGCTGGGTATCGAGCTGTTCGCCACCTGCACCTTCATGCGGCTCGACCCCGCCACGGGCGTCATGGAGAGCGCGCGGGCCGGGCACATACCCTTCGTCTGGGCCACCGCGGACGGCAAGTCGGGTGTCGCGGACGACGAGGGAGGCCCGCCGCTCGGCATCCAGCAGGGCGCGGCCTATCCCGTCGCCCGGCACCGGCTCACCACCGGCGGGGTGTTCGTACTGCTCACCGACGGCGTGGTCGAGGGGCCGTCGCTCCCCATCGAGGACGGCCTCGACCAGGTGGTCCGGCTCGCCGGCATCGCCGCCGTCGCCGGCCTCGAGGCGCACGCGCTGGCCGCCGCGGTGATCAAGGGCGCCGAGAGCGTGGGGCACGAGGACGACGCCGCCGTACTGGTCGTGGGCCTCGACGGACCCGGCGCGCACTGGCGGGACGCGGTGGCCGGAGGGTCGCGGCAGCGGTCCGGCGTTCAGCCATAGAGCGGGACCGGACGCCTCTCGCCTCGCACAGGGAGGGCCACCGGTGTGAGATTGCTGCTGTGGTGCCATTCCAGGATCCGCGCCGGCCGGGCGGCTACGCCGTCCAGCTTCTGGCGGTCGCCGCCTGCTACTACGGGTCGGCGCGCCTCGGACTCCTGCTCCATCTGGCCGTCGAGGGTGCCGTCGTCACCCCGATCTGGCCGCCCACCGGGGTGGCCGTGGCCGCCCTGCTGTTCTTCGGCCTCGGATGCTGGCCGGCCATCACGGTGGGCGCGCTGTTCGCCACCTGGTCGATCGGTACCCCCGGCCCGGACGTGATCGGCATCCTCTTCGGCCAAACGGTGGCACCGGTGGTCGCGGTTCTGCTGCTGCGCCGGTACGGCTTCCGCCCCACGATCAGCCGGCTGCGCGACGGGCTCGCCCTGGTGTTCCTCGGTGCGCTGGCGGCCATGACCATCAGCGCGACCTTCGGCGTCGGCATCCTCGTCCTCACCGACAAGCTGGCCCCGCGGGCCTTCGGGTCCGTCTGGCTGGCCTGGTGGGTCGGCGACGCGATGGGCGTCCTGCTCGTCACTCCGGTCCTGCTGCTGCTGCGGCGCACCCGCTGGCCACCACCGCTGAGGCGCTGGAAGGAGGCCACCGCGCTGGCCGTCGTCGCCTGCGCCATCGTGCCGCTGGCCGCCTACAGCTCGATCAGCCTGCTCTTCCTCGTCTATCCGCTGATCATCTGGGCCGCGCTGCGCTTCCGGCTCGCCGGCAGCATGGCCTGCGCCCTGGTGACCTCCGTCCTGGCCACCGTCACGGCCACGGACGCCGCCGGCGCCTTCGCCGGGCTGAACCGGGTCGAGATCATGGCGAAACTCCAGGCTTTCAACGGGACCATGGCACTGACCGCGCTGCTGCTGTCCGCCGTGATCACCGAGCAGCGCAACACCCGGCGTTCCGTCGAGAAGGCCTGCAAGGAACTGGTGGAGGTCCTGGCACACCTCACCGCGGGCGAGACACCTCCGCCCCGGCCGCCCCCGCGCTCCGAGGACCCGCCGCGGGAACCCGACGGCGGCCCGTGACACGGCCGGTCCACCCGGCGTGTCGAACGGCCGGGCAAGGGCACTGGACGATGAGCGATGCCCTCATCAGGGGCACGGCGGGCCCGGAGGAACGGGGGCGGCATGGAGGAGCGGATGGCACCCGGCAGGGACGGCCGTACCCCGGGCACCCCCGGAACCGGCTCCGGGGCCCCGGCGGGCCCGTGCCCCGGTCTCGCCGCCGGACACGGCTCCGGAGTCCCGGGTGGATCCGACGCCGATGCCCCGGCCGGTTCCGTGAACGACGCCGGTTCGGGCCGGCCGGGTGCGGGGCGTGGGGCCATGCGGCCGGCCGCGGCGCCCGCCCGCGGCGCTGCGGGCGGTCCCTCGGACGAAGGTGACGGGGTCGGCGCGAGTGCTCGGGCGGGACGCGGCTCCGGAGTCCCGGACGGACCGGACGCCGGTGCTCCGGCACGCACCCAGGCGGACGCCGGTCATCCGGCGAAGCCTCGGAAAGACGACAGGACTCCGGTAAGCCCTCCGACGCACGCCGGCACTCCGGCCGGACCTCCGACGGACACCGGCGCCCCGGCAACCGCCCCGGACACCGTCGTGCCCGCGCCAGGACCGGCGGTCGGGCGGACCGGTGGTGGCGACGCCCGGCGGCGGATTCCGCGGACCGACGTGGTGCTGCGCGACCCGCGGCTGGCCGAGGCCGTGGGTCGGCTCGGAGCGGATGTGGTCAAGGGCGCGGTCCGGCGGGCGCAGGGCCGGGCGCGGGAGGGCGGCATCACCCCGGAGCAGGTCCCGGACACCGCCGTCGCCCTGCTCCCCGGCACGGCCGGCGGGCTCCGGCCGGTGATCAACGCGACCGGCGTCCTGCTGCACACCAACCTTGGCCGGGCACCGCTGTCGGCGGCCGCCCGGCAGGCGGTGGCGGCGGCCGCCGGGCCGACCGACGTGGAACTCGACCTGGCGACCGGGGTGCGGGCCCGGCGCGGCCGCTCGGCCATGGCGGCGCTCGCCGGCCGCGTCCCCGCCGCCGGCGCCGTGCACGTCGTCAACAACGGGGCCGCCGCGCTCGTACTGGCAGCCACCGCCCTCGCGGCCGGCCGGGAGATCGTCATCAGCCGGGGCGAGATGGTGGAGATCGGGGACGGCTTCCGCCTGCCGGACCTGCTGGTCTCCACCGGCGCCCGGCTGCGCGAGGTCGGCACCACCAACCGCACCACCGCCGCCGACTACGCCGCCGCCGTCGGACCCGCGACCGGCTTCATCCTCAAGGTGCACCCCTCCAACTTCCGCATCACCGGATTCACCCGTGGCGCTGAGGTGAGCGAGCTCGCCGGGCTCCCGGTGCCCGTCGTCGTCGACATCGGCTCGGGTCTGCTCGCCCCGCACCCGGAACTGCCCGGGGAACCCGACGCCGCCACGGCCCTCGGCGCCGGGGCCGCCCTCGTCACCGCGAGCGGCGACAAACTGCTCGGCGGCCCCCAGTGCGGGCTGCTGCTCGGCCGCGCCGACCTCGTCCGCGCCCTGGCCAGGCACCCGCTGGCCCGCGCCCTGCGGGTCGACAAGCTCACCCTGGCCGCCCTGGAGGCCACGCTCACCGGACCGCCCACTCCGACCGCCACCGCCCTCACCGCCGACCCGGCCGGTCTCGAGGACCGCGCCGACCGGCTCGCCGCCGCCCTGTGCGGCGACGGGATCGACGTCCGGTCCGTCGCCGGCGCCGCCACGGTCGGCGGGGGAGGGGCGCCCGGCGTCACGCTGCCCAGCGCCGCGCTGTCGCTGCCCGAGCCGTATGCCGCGGCCCTGCGCACCGGCCGGATCCCCGTGGTGGGCCGGCTGGAGGCCGGGCGGTGCCTGCTCGACCTGCGGGCCGTGCCGCCGGAGGACGACGAACAACTGGCCGGGGCCGTACGGGCGGCCCGCCCGGCCGCGGAGAGGTAGGCGCCGTGCACGTCCTCGCCACCGCCGGCCACGTGGACCACGGAAAGTCCACCCTGCTGCGGGCGCTCACCGGTATGGAACCGGACCGCTACGAGGAGGAGCGCCGCCGGGGGCTGACCCTCGACCTCGGCTTCGTGTGGACGCGGCTCGAACCGGACGGCGGGCACCTCGCCTTCGTCGACGTGCCCGGGCACGAGCGCTTCGTCGCGACCATGCTCGCCGGTGCCGGCCCGGTGCCCGCCGTGCTGTTCGTCGTCGCCGCCGACCAGGGCTGGCAGCCCCAGTCGCAGGAGCACCTGGCGATCCTCGACGCGCTCGGCGTCCGGCACGCCGTCCTCGCGGTGACCCGCAGCGACCTCGCGGACCCCGAGCCGGTGCGCGCGGACGCCGCCGAGCGACTCGCCGCCACCTCCCTCGGCACGGCGCGGTCCGTGGCCGTCAGCGCGGTCACCGGGGCCGGACTCGACGCCCTGCGCGCCGAACTGGCGGCACTGACGGCCGAGTTGCCCGCCCCCGACACCGAGGCAGACGTACGCCTGTGGCTGGACCGGGCCTTCACCGTGCGCGGCCACGGCACCGTGGTCACCGGCACGCTCGGCGCGGGCACCCTGCGCGTCGGCGACCGGCTGGTCACCGCGGACGGGGACGTGCTGCGGGTGCGCGGCCTGCAGACCCTTCACGAGGACCGGACGGAGGCCGGCGCGGTGGCCCGGGTCGCCGTCAACGTGCACGGACCGGGGGCCGGCGGACTGCGGCGCGGCCAGGCACTGCTGACCCCGGACCGCTGGCTGACGACCGGCACCGCCGACGTCCGGATCGCCGGCGAGCCCGTCCGCGACCTGCCCCGCTCGGTCACCCTGCACATCGGCTCGGCCGCCGTCCCGGCGACCGTCCGCCCGCTGGGCGAGGACACCGCCCGGCTCACCCTGTACCGGACCCTGCCCCTGCGGATCGGGGACCGGGCGGTGGTCCGCGAACCCGGCGGCAGCCGCACCCCCTGCGGCGTCACCGTCCTCGACGTACGCCCGCCCCGCCTGACCCGGCGGGGCGCCGCCCGTGCCCGCGCGGCCGAACTCGCCGCGACGACCGGCCACCCCGACGGCGCCGCCGAACTGCGCCGCCGGGGTCTGGTCCGGCGCCGCGACCTGCTCGCCATGGGCGTCCCGCCGCCGTCCGAACCCGTCGCGGGGGACTGGCTGGCCGACGAGAGGTTCTGGACGGACCTCGGGGACCGGCTGGCCGCCGAGGTCGGCCGGTACGCCGGCACGCACCCGCTGGAACCCGGCCTCCCCGCCGAGGCGGCCCGCCGTCTGCTGGGTCTGCCCGACCGCACCCTGGTGGACGCCCTCGTCCGGGCGACCCCCCGACTCCGCGAGCACCAGGGCCGGTTGTACGACGCCGACGCCGGCCGGCCCGCGCTGCCCCCGCCCGTCCGGGCGGCCGTGGACGCCGTGCGCGGGGATCTGACCCGGACGCCCTTCCGCGCGCCCGAGGCCGGCCGGCTGACCCGACTGGGCCTGACCGGCGCGCCGTTGGCCGCCGCCGTCGCCACCGGCGCCCTGCTGCGGATCGCCGACGGCATCGTGCTGCTGCCCGGGGCGGACGCCGCGGCCGCCGCGGAACTGCGCCGGCTGCCGCAGCCGTTCACGCTGAGCGAGGCCCGGCGCGCCCTGGACACCACGCGCCGGGTGGCCGTACCGCTGCTGGAGCATCTGGACGCCCAGGGGTACACGGAACGCGTCGACGACCAGCGACGGCGCTGCCGGCCCGGGCCGGGGAGCGGAGGCGGACGGGAATCGAACCCGCCTGCCCGAGATCCTCGGGCACCTCGGTTTTGAAGACCGGGAGGGCCACCAGGCACCCACACGCCTCCACCGCTCGACCAGGCTAGTGCCCCGGGAGACACGCATGACACCGACCCGCCAAGCGTCCGTACGCCTCACGCAGTTCGCCCACGGCGGCGGCTGCGCCTGCAAGATCCCGCCCGGCGAGCTGGAGGACGTGGTCGCCGGACTCGGCGCGCCGCTGCCCGAGGGCGCCGGCCCGCTGCTGGTCGGCCTCGCCACCGGGGACGACGCCGCCGTCGTCGCGCTCCCCGGACAGGACTTGGCCATGGTGTGCACCGCCGACTTCTTCACCCCGGTCGTCGACGACCCCTACGACTGGGGACGCATCGCCGCCGCCAACGCGCTGTCCGACGTCTACGCCATGGGCGGCCGGCCCGTCCTCGCCGTCAACCTGCTCGCCTGGCCCCGCGACCGGCTGCCCTTCGAACTGGCCCGTGAGGTGCTGCGCGGCGGCCTGGACATCGCCACCGAGGCGGGCTGCCACATCGGCGGCGGGCACAGCGTGGACGACCCGGAACCCAAGTACGGCATGGCCGTCACCGGACTCGCCGACCCCGCCCGGCTGCTGCGCAACGACGCAGGCCGCGCCGGTCTGCCGCTGTCGCTGACCAAACCGCTCGGGCTGGGCGTGCTGAACAACCGGCACAAGGCCACGGGGGAGCGGTTCGGGCAGGCGATCGCCACGATGGCGGCCCTCAACCGGGACGCGTCCGCCGCCGCCCTGGCCGCGGGCGCCACCTGCGCCACCGACGTCACCGGCTTCGGGCTCCTCGGCCATCTGCACAAACTGGCCCGGGCCTCGGGCGTGACCGCCGTGGTCGACACCGCGGCGGTGCCGTACCTCGACGGCGCCCGGGAGGCCGTCCGGGACGGCTACGTCAGCGGCGGCACCCGGCGCAACCTGGACTGGGTCGCGCCGTACACCGACTTCGGCGGCGCGGACACGGACACCCGGCTGCTGCTGGCGGACGCGCAGACCTCGGGCGGGCTGCTCGTCGCCGGCGAGGTGCCCGGAGCCCCGGTGGTGGGGGAGCTGGTGCCCCGCGGGGACCACTCGATCGTGCTGCGGTGAGCCGCCTCGCGGCCTCGTCCCGGGCCGCTCGACCGGCCCGGGACGAGCCGCGCTACGGCTCCGTTCCGGTGTGCTCGTCGATGCCCGCCCGGGCCCGGTAGGACCGCACCAGCTCCGGCGACGCCGGACCCCGCGGACGGCGACCCGGACGGATGTCGACGGCGAACGCCTTGGACTCCTGGATGTGCGTGTTCGGGTCCAGGGACAGGTGCAGCAGTTCGTTGGCCGCGTCCCCGGTGCTGTAGCCGTTCGGGCCCCAGTGGTACGGCAGGCCCACCTGGTGCAGGGTCCGGCCCTGCACCCGCAGCGGCGCCATCCGGTCGGTCACCAGCACCCGCGCCTCGATCACCCCGCGCGCGCTGACGATCGTCGCCCAGCCGGTGTGCGCGAGGCCCCGCTCGGCGGCCAGCTCCGGGGAGATCTCGCAGAAGAACTCCGGCTGGAGCTCGGCGAGGTACGGCTGCCAGCGGGACATGCCGCCCGCGGTGTGGTGCTCGGTGAGCCGGTAGGTGGTGGCCACGTACGGGAACACCTCCGCACCGGGCTCGGTGCCGCTCGGCTGGTAGCGGTTGTCCGGGAGCGTCGGCATCAACTGCCGTACCGGATTGCGCTGCTGCCCGTACAGCAGGTTCGGGAACGGGGAGTCCTGCGGTTCGTAGTGCGTCGGCAGCGGGCCGTCGGTGAGCCCCGACGGCACGTACAGCCACGCCTTGCCGTCGGCCTGCATGATGAACGGGTCCCGGCCGGACAGCGCCTCGGGGCCGGTCGCGCCCTCGGGCGGCTCGTGACCGGGCGCCTTGTCCTTCTTGAAGTCGGGCACGTCGTGCCCGGACCACTCGCCGTGCTCACCCCGGTCCGGGTCCCACCAGACCAGGGCCTTGCGCTCGCTCCACGGCCTGCCCTCCGGATCCGCCGAGGCGCGGTTGTACAGGATGCGCCGGTTGGCCGGCCAGGCCCACGCCCACTCGGCCGCCACCCAGTCCTGCTCCCGGCCCGGTTTGCGGCGCGCGGCCTGGTTGACGCCGTCGGCGTACACCCCGCAGTAGATCCAGCAGCCGCAGGCGGTGGACCCGTCGGACTCGAGCTGTTCGTAGGACGAGAGCGGACGGCCACCGGCCCCGTGGCCGTTGATCTCGGCCAGCACGGCCTCCGCGTCCGGTTCGACCAGCTCGCCCCTGGTCGGGTAGTCCCAGGTCAGGTCGAGCACCGGACGGTCCATCTCGTCGTCGGACCCGGCCAGCCGCTGCCGGATGAGCCGCCCGAGGTGATACGTGAACCACAGGTCGCTGCGCGCCTCGCCGGGCGGCTCCACGGCCTGGTGGTGCCACTGCAGCAGCCGCTGCGTGTTGGTGATGCTGCCCTCCTTCTCGGTGTGCGCGGCGGCCGGCAGGAAGAAGACCTCGGTGCCGATGTCCTCGGTGCGCAGCTCCCCGGTCTCGATCTCCGGTCCGTCCTGCCACCAGGTCGCCGACTCGATGAGGGAGAAGTCCCGCACCACCAGCCAGTCCAGGTTGGCCATGCCCATGCGCATCAGCTTGGCGTTGGCGTTGCCGACCGCCGGGTTCTCCCCGACCAGGAAGTAGCCCTTGCACCTGCCTTCGAGCTGCGCCATGGCCGTCTCGTAGGCGGAGTGGGAGCCGGTCAGCCGCGGCAGGTAGTCGAAGCAGAAGTCGTTCTCCCGCGTCGCGGCGTCGCCCCAGTACGCCTTGAGCAGGCTCACCAGGTAGGCCCGCATGTTGCCCCAGTAGCCCTTGTGCGCCGCCTCGGCCTCCACGAACGCCTCGAGGTCCTGGTTCTGGTGGGCGTGCGGCATCGGGATGTAGCCGGGCAGCAGGTTGAACAGGGTCGGGATGTCCGTGGAGCCCTGGATGGAGGCGTGCCCGCGCAGGGCGAGGATGCCGCCGCCCGGGCGGCCGATGTTGCCGAGCAGCGTCTGCAGCACGGCGGCCGCGCGGATGTACTGCACGCCGACCGTGTGCTGCGTCCAGCCGACCGCGTACGCGAACGCCGTGGTCCGGTCCCGTCCGGAGTTCTCCGTGACCAGGTCGCACACCTGCCGGAACAGGTCCCGCGGCACCCCGCAGACCTCCTCGACCAGCTCCGGCGTGTAGCGGGCGTAGTGCCGCTTGAGCACCTGCAGGACACAGCGCGGATGGGTCAGCGTCTCGTCCCGCTCGGGCTCGCCCTCGCCGATCACGGCGCCGCCGGAGCCGTGCGCCTCACCGCGCGCCGCCTCGGTGACCGAGCTGTCGTCGGAGCGCTCACCACCGGTGCGCTCGTCGTACTCCAGATCGCGTTCGCCCGAGGCCGCCTGCATCTCGGTGCCCTCGTACCGCCAGCTGCTGTTGTCGTAGGAGCGGCTGTCGGTGTCCAGGCCCGAGAAGACGCCGTCCAGGTCCTCCGTGTCCCGGAAGTCCTCCCGCAGGATCACCGAGGCGTTGCTGTACGCCAGCACGTAGTCCCGGAAGTACTTCTCCTCCCGCAGGACGTGGTTGATGATGCCGCCGAGGAACGCGATGTCCGAGCCCGCGCGCAGCGGCACGTGCACGTCGGCCAGCGCGCTGGTCCGGGTGAACCGCGGGTCGACATGGACCACCTTCGCGCCGCGCGCCTTCGCCTCCATCACCCACTGGAACCCGACCGGATGGCACTCGGCCATGTTCGAGCCCTGGATGACGATGCAGTCCGAGTTCTGCAGGTCCTGCTGGAAGGTGGTCGCGCCGCCGCGTCCGAACGAGGTTCCCAGACCGGGAACGGTGGAGGAGTGTCAAACACGCGCCTGGTTCTCGATCTGGATCGCGCCCAGCGCGGTGAACAGCTTCTTGATCAGGTAGTTCTCCTCGTTGTCGAGCGTCGCCCCGCCCAGGCTCGCGATGCCGAGGGTGCGCCGGGTGCGCTTGCCGTCGGCCTCCCACTGCCAGCCGGCCCGCCGCGCCTCGACGACCCGGTCGGCGATCATCTCCATCGCCGTGTCCAGGGCCAGCCGCTCCCACCGGGTGCCGTGCGGTCGCCGGTACAGCACCTGGTGCTCGCGCGCGCTCCCCGTCGTGAGCTGCAGACTGGCCGAGCCCTTGGGGCACAGCCGGCCGCGCGAGATGGGGGAGTCCGGGTCGCCCTCGATCTGGGTGACCTCGCCGTCCTGGACGTACACGTTCTGCCCGCAGCCCACCGCGCAGTACGGGCAGACCGACTTCACCACCCGGTCCGCCGAGGCCACCCGGGGCTCCAGCCGCGCGCTGCGCCCGCTCTTGGCGGCGGCCCCCCGGCCCAGCGGGTCCGTGCCCGTGAGCTGGCGATAGACCGGCCAGGAGTCGATCCAGGTGCGTACGCCCACGACTCGCTCCTCCCGTCGACGCTCCTCGATTCTCACGCCACCGCGCGACGGCGGCATCCCGGCCCCGGTGTGCGGCGGGGTACCCCCGGCCCGAACGGCCAAACAGGCGTCGCCGCCCCGGGCCGCGCGCACCGGGGAACCGGTTCAGCCGCCGCGCGCCGCCAGCCGCTCGCGCTGCGGTACGACCGTGTACTTCGGGTCCTCGGCGGAGTCCACTCCGGCCTGGAACACCCCGAAGCGCAGGGCCGCCGAGCCGGACAGCAGCGCGACACCGGCCGCGAGGGCCAGGCGCCGGTCACGCACCCGCCCGGACAGCGCCCCCAGAGCGGCGCCGCCCGCCGTCAGCGCCTCGGCGGCGCGCAGCAACCGGTGCGGCCTGCCCGTGTCGTAGGGTTCGGCGGCCAGTCCGAGACGTCCCTTCATCAGCCGGAAGGCGCCCAGTTCCAGCGCGGCACCGAGGGCCGCCATCCGGCGCGCCGGGCCCGCCTGGCCGGCCGGGGCGGCGGCCAGCGCGAGACCGGAGGCCGCGGCGGCCGCAGATCCCGCGAAGACGTAGGGGAGCTGCCGGTAGCCCTCGTGCCAGGACGGCACCGCCGTGTCCGAGAGGAGCACCGCGGTGTAGGTCGCCACCGCCGGGCCGAGGACGGCGGCGCCCGCCGTGGCGGCCGAGCCCGCGAGACGGTAGCGGCCCGCGACGTCGGCGGCCGCCGCGGCCATCGTCAGCGGGGCGTAGCCCACCAGCAGCCACGAGCCCACGCTCATCGGCGACGTGGGCTTGAACACCCGGAGCATGTGGAGGAAGCGGGCCGGGCGGCCCAGGTCGTGCACGAGCGCGACCAGGGACAGCGAGATGGCGCCGGCGGCTCCGAGCTTCGCCGGCCGGGCCAGCCCCGGCCGCCCGCTGAGCGAACCCCCGGCCGCGAGCAGCGACGACGCCCCGGCCAGACCGCCGAGATACAGGTAGCCGGCGATGTCGAGCGCCTTCCACGTCGGCTTGTTCAGCACCGGTTTGCCGTAGTACGACGAGAACTCCGCCTCCGGGACCATCGGCTGCTCGCCCCGGCCGCGCCGGCGCCGGCGGCGCCCGGCCCGCGCGCCCGTCGGGGCCGCACGGCCGGGCCGCCCGCCCCGCATGCCGTCCCGGGTCACGTCCGAACCGCTCATCGCGGCCTCCTCACGAAGCTGGTGACGGCGAGCGCGGCGAGCGCGCCGGCGGCCAGCGCGGCGTGCCGCCACATGCCTGGCAGGTCCCGGGTGGTCACGACCGGGTCCGGGGGCAGGCCGTACACCTCCGGTTCGTCCAGCAGCAGGAAGAACGCGCCGTCCCCACCGACCCCGTCGTCCGGGCTCTCGCCGTACAGCCGGGCGTCGCTCACCCCGGCCTCCCGCAGCCGGGCCACCCGGGACGCGGCCCGCTCGCGCAGTTCGTCCAGCGGGCCGAACTGGATCGACTCGGTCGGGCAGGCCTTGGCGCAGGCCGGCTCCATCCCGACGCCCAGCCGGTCGTAGCACAGGGTGCACTTCCACACCCGGCCGTCGTCCCGGCGCTGGTCGATGACGCCGTACGGGCAGGCGGGCACGCAGTAGCCGCAACCGTTGCAGATGTCCTCTTGGACGACGACCGTGCCGAACTCGGTGCGGAACAGCGCGCCCGTGGGGCACACGTCGAGGCAGGCCGCGTGGGTGCAGTGCTTGCACACGTCCGAGGCCATCAGCCAGCGCAGCTCGGTGCGGCCGTCGGGCGAGACGGGGGAGATCTCCCCGGCCGGGGCACCCGCGGGCGCCGCGCGGGGCGGGGGAGCGGCGGCCCCCGGCCCCGGCGAGCCGGCGCCGGTGCCGAGGTCCGCCGCCGCGGCGAACACGTCGACGTCCTCGTGGACGACCCCGGGCTCGTGCCCGCCGAAGGGTTTGCGCTGCTCGATGAACGCCACGTGCCGCCAGGTGTCGGCGCCGAGGCCCTGCGTGTTGTCGTACGACATGCCGGTCAGTTCGAGCCCGTCCTCCGGGACGGCGTTCCACTCCTTGCAGGCCACCTCGCACGCCTTGCAGCCGATGCACACGGAGGTGTCGGTGAAGAAGCCCATCCTGGGCGGGGCGTCCGGATAGCCCGCGGCACCCGCGACATCCGGCTGGGGGCCGTACAGCAGATGCCCGGGTGCCGGTCCGGCGCCCCTCGTGCCGTCGTCGTCCGGGGTCATGCCGCACCCTCCTCGCTCGGCCCTCGCCCCGCCAGCCCGAGGCGCGCAGACGTCCTGGGTCCGGGTCCTGGTGCCCTGTCTCGAGCGTGGCACGGGTGCCCTCGCTCCGCGCGTCCGAAACGGCCCCGCGGCGGCCGCACCACCTCTGGGGCGACGCCGCCGGGCGGGACGTTCCGGGAGGCGCGCCGGGCGATGTCCCGGGAGGCGCCGAACGGAATGGGGTACCCGGGAAAACGCGCTGTACACCCCGGATCGCGGATCGCGCCGTGAAGTTCTTCCGGCCGGGCCGCTGCTTTGTGAGGCATCGTGAAAGTGGGTTAGCCTGCGACGTATTTTTCTCATCAGGCAAATCCGTGAACTGCGGAAATGCACACACCAAGGGCCGGGTCAGGCCGCGTGCCCGGTGGTGGTTCCGAGCCCTCTGCCCGAGGGCTCCTGGGGAGCGGAACGAGGGTGCGCATGGCCGGCAAGGCGACTGGGACGATCGACGCGGTCCCGGGTGAACAGGAACTGAGACGGCTCCTCGCGGGGCTGACGGCGGTCCGTGACGGTGACTTCGGCACACGACTGCCGGACGACTCCAGCGGACTGATGGGCGACATCGCCACCGTCTTCAACGGCATGGTCGACCAGTTGTCCGTGTTCACCTCCGAAGTGACCCGGGTGGCCCGCGAGGTGGGCACCGAGGGCACCCTCGGCGGCCAGGCGGAGGTGCCCGGCGTCTCCGGCACCTGGGCCGACCTCACCGACTCCGTCAACGCGATGGCGGGCAACCTCACCACCCAGGTGCGCGACATCGCCCAGGTCGCCACCGCCGTGGCCAAGGGCGACCTGTCGCAGAAGATCGACGTCCCCGCGCGCGGAGAGATCCTCCAGCTCAAGGAGACCGTCAACACGATGGTCGACCAGCTCTCGGCGTTCGCCGACGAGGTGACCCGGGTGGCGCGCGAGGTGGGCACCGAGGGGCGCCTCGGGGGGCAGGCGCAGGTGCCCGGAGTCGCCGGTGTCTGGCGGGACCTCACGGATTCGGTCAATTTCATGGCCGGAAATCTCACCGCTCAGGTACGTAACGTCGCCCAGGTCACGACGGCGGTGGCGCAGGGCGACCTGTCGCAGAAGATCACGGTGGACGCCCGCGGCGAGATCCTGGAGCTGAAGAGCACCATCAACACGATGGTGGACCAGCTCTCGGCGTTCGCCGACGAGGTGACCCGGGTGGCCCGCGAGGTGGGCACCGAGGGCCGGCTGGGCGGTCAGGCGGACGTCAAGGGCGTCAAGGGCACCTGGCGGGACCTCACGGACTCGGTCAACTTCATGGGCGGGAACCTCACCGCCCAGGTGCGCAACGTCGCCCAGGTGGCCACCGCGGTGGCGCAGGGCGACCTGTCGCAGAAGATCACGGTGGACGCCCGCGGCGAGATCCTGGAGCTGAAGAACACCATCAACACGATGGTGGACCAGCTCTCGGCGTTCGCCGACGAGGTGACCCGGGTGGCCCGCGAGGTCGGCACCGCCGGCAACCTCGGCGGACAGGCCACCGTGCGAGGGGTCTCGGGCACCTGGAAGGACCTCACCGACAACGTCAACGTGATGGCGTCCAACCTCACCGGTCAGGTCCGCTCCATCGCCCAGGTCGCCACGGCCGTCGCCAAGGGCGACCTGTCGCAGAAGATCACCGTCGAGGCCAAGGGCGAGGTCGCCGCGCTGGCCGACGTCATCAACACCATGGTCGACACGCTCTCCGCGTTCGCGGACGAGGTCACCCGCGTCGCCCGCGAGGTCGGCACCGAGGGCCGGCTCGGCGGACAGGCCCATGTGCCCAACGTGGCCGGTACCTGGAAGGACCTCACCGACAACGTCAACTCCATGGCCAACAACCTCACCGGCCAGGTGCGCAACATCGCGCTGGTGACCACGGCCGTGGCCCGGGGCGACCTGTCCAAGAAGATCGACGTGGACGCGCGCGGCGAGATCCTGGAGCTGAAGACGACCATCAACACGATGGTGGACCAGCTCTCGGCGTTCGCCGACGAGGTGACCCGGGTGGCCCGCGAGGTGGGCACCGAGGGCCGGCTGGGCGGTCAGGCCGAGGTCGAGGGCGTCTCCGGCACCTGGAAGCGCCTGACGGAGAACGTCAACGAACTCGCCGGCAACCTCACCCGGCAGGTGCGCGCCATCGCCGACGTGGCCAGCGCCGTCGCCGAGGGGGACCTGACCCGGTCGATCACCGTCGACGCCTCCGGCGAGGTCGCCGACCTCAAGGACAACATCAACTCCATGGTGGAGTCCCTGCGCGAGACCACCCTGGCCAACCAGGAGCAGGACTGGCTCAAGACCAACCTCGCCCGTATCTCCGCCCTCATGCAGGGCCACCGCGACCTGCCCGTCGTCGCGGAGCTGATCATGGACGAGCTGGTGCCCCAGGTCTCCGCCCAGTACGGCGCGTTCTACCTCGCCGAGGACGGCGAGAGCGGGCCCGAACTGCGGCTCGTCGGCTCCTACGGCCGGCCGGAGGAGGACAACCGGCCCGCCCGCATCCCGTTCGGCCGGTCCCTGGTCGGCCAGGCCGCGCGCAGCCGCCGCACGATCGCCGTGGACGAGCTGCCGGCCGGCTACGTCACCATCTCCTCCGGGCTCGGACAGGTCGAGCCCACCGCCCTGCTGCTGCTCCCCATCCTCTTCGAGGAGCAGGTCCTCGGCGTCATCGAGCTCGCCTCGGTCACCACGTTCACCCCCGTCCAGCGGGACTTCCTGCAGCAGCTCGTGGACACCATCGGCGTCAACGTCAACACGATCGTCGCCAACGCCCGCACCGACGAACTGCTGGAGGAGTCCCAGCGCCTCACCAGCGAACTGCGATCCCGTTCCGCCGAGTTGCAGGCACGCCAGGAGGAACTCCAGCAGTCCAACGCCGAACTGGAGGACAAGGCCTCCCTGCTGGCCGACCAGAACCGGGACATCGAGGCGAAGAACCTGCAGATCGAGCAGGCGCGGCAGGAACTGGAGGCCCGCGCACAGCAGTTGTCGCTCGCCTCGCGCTACAAGTCCGAGTTCCTCGCCAACATGAGCCACGAGCTGCGCACCCCGCTCAACAGTCTGCTCATCCTCGCCCAGCTCCTGGCCCAGAACCCCTCCCGCAACCTCACCCCGAAGCAGGTCGAGTACGCGGGCATCATCCACTCCGCGGGTTCCGACCTGCTGCAGCTCATCAACGACATCCTCGACCTGTCCAAGGTCGAGGCAGGGAAGATGGACGTCAGCCCCGAGCGGGTCCCGCTGCGGCAGCTCATCGAGTACGTCGAGGCCACCTTCCGCCCGATGACCTCGCAGAAGAGCCTGGACTTCACCGTCACCACCGCGCCCGGCGCCCCCGCCGACCTGCTCACCGACGACTCCCGGCTGCGCCAGATCCTGCGCAACCTGCTGTCCAACGCGGTGAAGTTCACCGAGCAGGGCAGCGTCGAGCTGCGCATCGAACCCGCCCCCGACGGCGAGGTGCCCGAGGGCGTGGTGCGGGGCGGAGCCGTCGTGGCCTTCCGGGTCAAGGACACCGGCATCGGCATCCCCGAACAGCAGCGGGAGACGATCTTCGGCGCCTTCCAGCAGGCGGACGGCACCACCAGCCGCAAGTACGGCGGTACCGGCCTCGGTCTGTCCATCACCCGGGAGATCGCACATCTCCTCGGCGGCGCCGTCACCGTCACCAGCACACCCGGCAAGGGCAGCACCTTCACCCTCTTCCTGCCGGTCGCCCGGGAGGACTTCGAGGACCTGCTGCGCAGCGCGCCGAAGCCGCCCGAGCTGTCGCCGGCCGGCGCGGCGCCCGGAACCGTGGCCCTGGAGGCAGGGCCCCCGGCGTCCGCCAAGCGGGAACGCCCGCGCCGCCTGCTGGTGGTGGAGGAACGGCCGCGCGGCCTGCTCACCCTCGTCGCCGAGAGCGTCGTCGGGGATCTCGGGCACGGCCGTGCCGAGGCCACAGCCGTCGACATCATCGCCGCGGTCGGCGCGCACGAGGCGGCCGGTGCCCTCGCCGCCGAACCCTGCCACTGCGTCGTCGTCGAACTCGGCGCGCCGGACGGGGAGTCCGCACGTTTCCTGCGGGCGCTGCGCGGCGACTCCGCGCTGGCGAGCGTCCCGGTCCTGGTGCACAGCTCGCACCGCACCGAGCACCTCACCGAGGACACCGGGGGCGGCTCGCTGGAGTACCTGTACAGCCTGGACGAGCTGCGCGAGCGGATCGCCCTGCACCTGGCGGCCGAGGAGCCCGGCGAGGTGCTCACCCTGGTCCGCGGCGAGGAGCCGCAGCTCACGGCGGTCCAGCCGGTCGACGAGCGGACCCGCGGCCGTACGGTCCTCGTCGTCGACGACGACGCCCGGAACCTGTTCGCGCTCAGCGGCATCCTCGAGCTGCACGGTTTCCGCGTGCTGCACGCGGAGAACGGCCGCAAGGGCATCGACACGCTGGTGAGCAACCCGAACGTGGAACTCGTCCTGATGGACGTGATGATGCCCGAGATGGACGGCTACACCGCCACGGCCGAGATCCGCAGGATGCCCCGGTACGCCGACCTGCCGGTCATCGCCGTGACCGCCAAGGCCATGCAGGGTGACCGGGAGAAGAGCCTCGCGTCCGGCGCCAGCGACTACGTCACCAAGCCGGTGGACACCCAGGACCTCATCGCCTGCGTCCGGCGCTGGCTGCCGGCATGAGGACGCACGCCATGACCACCGGCCGAGGGGCAGGTAACCGGTGAACGACCACGAACCGCTGACCGAGGCGGCCGGGCTGGACCCGGGCTCCGCCGGTGCCGGCCCGCTCGCCGTCCCCGGCCCGCCCGGGGCCCTGGCACCGTCCGGCCCGGCGGAGGCCGCGGCATCCTCCGGGCCGGCCGGGGAGAGCGTCCCCGCGGGCCCGTCCGGGACACCGGCCACCTCGCCCGTGGGCAGGCTGGCCGCGACCGTCGAGCGGCTGCGCGGGGAGGTGCGGGCGGCGCAGGCCGAGGCCGAGGGCCGGGCGCTGCTGGAACTGGCCAAGGGCATCCTGGTCGAGCGCCTCGGCTGCGGACCGGCCCAGGCCGCCCGGCAGCTCGCCGAACTCACCGAGCAGGCCCGGGTGACCCCGCTGGAGTTCGCGGTCGAGGTCATCAACCAGGCCGCCCGGGACCGGGTCTCGGAGGTCGCCAAGGCCTTCCTGGCCGCCACCGCGGATCCGGCCGGACAGGTCGAGGACTCCGCCGCCGTGCGGCTGCGCAGCGCCGAGAGCGGCGTCCTCGCCGCCCACGACACCCAGGCGGTGGCCGACTCGCTGCTCCAGCACGCCCTGCGGCCGCTCGGCGCGGTGGCCGTCGCGGTCTGGGCCACCGGCTCCGACGGGTCGCTGACCCTCGCGGGCAGCGCGGGGTTCGCGCAGGCCGAGGCGGACCGCTGGCGCTACGTCCCGCCGGACGTGGCCACCGTGGCCCGGCGCGGCCTGACCGAGCCGGACGGCCAGTGGCTGACGTCCCTGGCCGAGTCCGGCCTGCCCACCATCGGCCGCCGGGACTTCGCGGAGGGCGCCCGGGCAGCCGTACCGGCCGGCGTGGGCGGCCGCATCCACGGCGTCCTGGAGATCGCCTGGCCGGGTCCCGAGGGCCCGAAGCCGCCCCAGGTGGTCCGCCAGCTCGAGGCGCTCGCCGAACTGTGCGCGCACACCCTGGAGTCCCAGCCGCTGCTGCCCGGGGTCCAGGAGAACCGGGTGCTGCCCGACGTGGTGGAACTGATGGATCTGGCGGACGGGCTGCACGACCCGGCCCTGGTCCTGGTGCCGCACCTCGACGACACCGGACAGCTCGTCGACTTCCGTATCCAGCACGTCAACAGCCACTTCCTCGACCCGGCGGGCCGGCCACGGGCCGTCGTCGGCGGCGCCCTGCTGCTGGAGGCCTACCCGATGGCCGCCGGGACCAACGAGCTGTTCCAGCGGGTGGAGCGGGTCTACGCCACCGGCGAGCCGTTCCGCGCCCACCGCATGCGGCTCACCGCCCTGGTCGACCAGGTGCCGCTGTCGGCGGTCGCGGACATCAGCATCAGCCGGCACGGCTCCACCGTGCTGCTGATCTGGCGGATCGAGGACGAGGCGGCCCGCCTGGCCAGCCTGCTCCAGCACGCCCAGCGGCTCGGCCGCATCGGCGGCTTCGAGGAGAACCTGCTGACCGCCGAGATCACCTGGAACGGCCAGCTCTTCGACCTGTACGGGCGGCCGCCCACCAGCCCTCCGGTCCGGCTGGAGGACCTGGCCGCGCACGCCCACCCCGACGACGCCGTCGGCATCGGCCGGTTCCTGCGCACCCTGGTGCACCACCGGCGCCCGGCCTCCGTGGCCTTCCGGCTGCAGCGGCCGGAGGGGGTGACCCGGCACGTGCGGGTGGTGGCCGAACCCGTCCTGGACACCGACGGCCAGCTCCTCGTGATCCGCGGCGCCTACCAGGACATCTCCGCCCAGCACTGGACGGAGGTCGCGCTGTCCGCGACCCGTGACCAGCTCGCCCACACCGAGCAGCAGGCCGACGAGCGCAACCGGCTGGCCCTGCAGCTCCAGCACGCCATCATGCCGCCGACGCAGGCCCCCCTGGAGGTGCCCGACCTGCAGGTGGCCGTGCGCTACCGGCCGGCCGAGACGGAGCAGCTCGTGGGCGGCGACTGGTACGACGCGGTGGTGCTGCCCTCGGGCCTGGTACTGCTGTGCGTGGGCGACGTCGCCGGGCACGGCATAGAGGCCGCCACCAGCATGGTCGTCCTGCGCAACGCGCTGCGCGGACTGGCCGTGACCGGCGCCGGGCCGGCGCAGCTGCTGTCCTGGCTGAACATCGTCGCCCACCATCTGACCGGGGCGGTCACCGCCACCGCGGTGTGCGGTCTGTACGACGGTGAGCTGCGCACCCTGCGCTGGGCCCGCGCGGGTCATCTCCCGCCGGTCCTGGTGCGGGACGGGGAGGCCACCGCCATGCCCACGCTCAAGGGGCTGCTGCTGGGCGCCGTACCGGACGCCGTGTACGAGGAGACGGAGGTCCAGCTGGCGGCGGGGGACACCCTGCTGATGTACACCGACGGTCTGATCGAGCGACGGGACCGCTCCGTCCAGGAGTCCCTCTCGCACCTGCTGTCCATGGCCCGCTCGGCGCCCTGCGGTCTGGACCAGCACCTGGACCGGCTGCTCACGCACAGCAGGTCGGACACCGACGACGACACCTGCATCGTGGGGCTCAGGCTGGCCTGAGCCGGGCGGCGCCGCCGCGGGTCACCCGGCGGCGCCGCTGTGCAGGGCGACGGTGGCGGTGACGCGCTTGCCGCGCGGCAGTGGTGTGACCTCCAGTCCGCCGCTGAGCATGTTCACCAGGAGCAGTCCGTGCCCGCCCACCCGGCCCGGGTCGGGCGGAGGCTGTCGGGGCAGGTCGGGGGACGTGTCGACGACCGTGATGCTCAGCGCGGTGGCGCCGGGCGTCAGCTCCAGCCGGAGCGCGCACGGGCCGGGAGCGTGCTTGACGGCGTTGGTGACGAGCTCGCTCACGACGAGCTGGGCATCCTGGACCGCGCGCCGGCCCGGTGCGGGACGAGCCCGTGCCAGGAGGGCGCCGACCGCGTCCCTCGCCTCGGCGATGCAGGGCGCGCCCAGGTCCCAGGTGCGGCTGTCCCGCAGGGGCCCGGGGCGGGCCCGCGTGGCCGTGTGAGTCGACAGGTCGATGTCCATACCTCGTTGCCCTCTTCCTCCGGGGTCGGGGTCCCTTCCTGATCTGAGAGGCTCGTGCCGTCCTTGTCGCGGATACCCACTGGAGGGTCGATACACGCGAACCGGGACAGGCCGTGGACATCGGGTCGATCGATCTCCACGGCCTGCCCCGGCGTGCTGATCCGGTTGGTGCGCGTCAGTGCTTGAAGGCGTCCTTGCCCTTCTCCTTGGCCTGCCGGGCGTCGCCGCGCGCGCCCTCCATGCGGCCCTCCGCCTCCATGCGCTCGTTCCCGACGGCGCGGCCCACGGCCTCCTTGGCCTTGCCCTTGGCCTGCTCCGCCTTGGCCTTTGCCTTCTGGTTGCCAGCCATGGGTGGTCACTCCCATCGTCGTTGCGGTGTGCGGTCGACATCCGGTTTGCCGCTCTGACCCGGTCCAAACCAGATCTCCCCCCATCGCGCCAGGTTCGACTCGTCCCGCCGTGGGCCGCGACGCCGGTCGCCACCCCGGCCGTCCGGTCTCCGGTTGCCGTTTCACGACGGCTGAGAACAAGGTGAGAAAAGGAGCCGGCCGGCGGCGGACACGGGTCCGCGCCGACCGGATCGTGGCATGTACGTGTGTATGGATCCCGCGGGTCGCGCGCCATGACGGCGGGCGCCCGTCCGGCCGTGCTGCCGGTGGCCGACCGGGCCGTGGTTCTGAGCCTGTCGGGGGCCCTCGACAGGCACGGCGCCGGCATGCTCGGCCGTGAACTCGACCTGCGGCTGGCGCGCGCCGACCGGCGCGGGCTGCGCCTCGTTCTGGACGTCTCGGGCGTCAGCCGGATGAGCGCCGAGGCCCGGGACGCCCTGGACGCCCGCACCCGGGACCTCGGGACCGGACCGGTCCTGGTCAGCGGCGCCTGCCCCGAGGTGCGCGGCGTGCTCACGGCCGCCGAACTGCCGGGCGTCCGGCTGTGCCCCACGCTGGAGGCGGCCCTGGCCGCCGTGCGCCGCACGGCGCACGCCGGACCGGGGCGCGGAGCGGCGGAGGCGCTGCCGGAGGACGTGCGCAGCGAGGTGTTCGGGCTGCGGGCGAAGGCGCGCACCAGCGGGCTCATCGGCATCGCCCAGGGCATGCTGCTCGCCCGGTACGGCCTGACCGGCCCCGAGGAGGCGTTCGCCCTGCTCCGGGACGGCTCCCAGCACCACAACGTGCCGCTGCGGGTGCTGGCCGCGGCGGTGGTGAGCGCGCCGGCGCCGCACACGCCGGGGGAGTGGTTCCCCGGCCGCCGCCACCTGCCGCCGCCCGTCCTCGGTCTCGCGCCGCCCGGCCGGGTGGACGTGCGCGACCGCCGGCAGGTGCTCAAGGCGGCCGTGTACGCGGCGGTGACCCTGACGGACGCGGACGCGGCGGAGATCCACCTGACCGACCACACCCGCGAGGAGGCCCTCGTCCTGGAGGCCCACCACGCGCTGGACGCCGCCTACCGCGACTGCCTCGCCCTGGTCTGCGGTCCGCCCGCGGTGTGCGCCCGGGCCCGGGCGGCCGGCGGGCCGGTGACCGTGGCCGACGTGGCCGCCGATCCCGGGCTGGCCGGGCACCCCGTCGGCCGGGCCACGCTCGCCGCGGGCAGCCGTGCCGTGCACGGCACCCCGATGACGACGGCCGCGGGGGACTGCAAGGGAGTGGTCTGCGTGCACCGGGCGGACCCGGGCGTCTGGCTGGACCGGGGCCAGGAGGCCGCCCTCGACGAGGTGGCCGCCGACCTGGCGGCATGGCGCTCCTGGTACCGCCGCACCGTGGTGCTGGACGCCCTGGAGTACCTGCACGCACGGGGCGGTGAGCGGCGCGGCGGCTGAGGGGTGCGGGCCCCCGTGCCTCCCGGTGCCCGGGTCAGGAACGGCCGACCGTGTCCGGGTCCCGCAGCGCGGGCTCGGCCTCCCCGGCGAGTGACGCGTCGTCGTCCGCGGCGGTCCCTGCCGCCGGTTCCGGACGACGGCCGCCCAGGCCGGCGAGCCGGCGGGCGACGGGTTCCGTGTACCGGGCGGTGAGGGGGCCGAGGACGACCAGGATGAGGACGTACGCGGTGGCCAGCGGGCCGAGGTCGGAGTCGATGCCCGCGGTCACCGCGAGACCGGCGATGACGATGGAGAACTCGCCTCGGGCCACCAGGGTGCCGCCGGCCCGCCATCGGCCCTTCGCGGAGACGCCCGCCCGGCGCGCCGCCCAGTAGCCGGTCGCGATCTTCGTCAGGGTCGTGACGACCGCCAGGGCCAGGGCGGGGAGCAGGACCGGCGGGATGCTCGCCGGGTCGGTGTGCAGGCCGAAGAAGACGAAGAACACCGCGGCGAACAGGTCCCGCAGCGGCGCGAGCAGGTTGTGCGCGCCCTCGGCGACCTCGCCGGAGAGCGCGATGCCGACCAGGAACGCGCCGACCGCCGCCGAGACCTGGAGCTGCTGGGCCACGCCGGCCACCAGCAGGGTCAGTCCCAGCACGACGAGCAGCAGCTTCTCCGGATCGTCACTGGAGACGAAGCGGGAGATGTGCCGCCCGAACCGCACCGCCAGCAGCAGGACCAGCCCGGCGACGCCGAGGGCCACGGCCAGCGTGACACTGCCCGCCGCGAGACCGGTCCCGGCCAGCAGCGCGGTGACGACCGGCAGGTAGACCGCCATCGACAGGTCCTCCAGCACCAGGATGCTGAGGATCACCGGAGTCTCCCGGTTGCCTATCCGGCCGAGGTCGCCGAGGACCTTGGCGATGACACCGGAGGAGGAGATCCAGGTGATGCCGGCGAGGACGACGGCGGCGATCGGCCCCCAGCCGAGCAGCAGCGCCATGACGGCACCGGGCAGCGCGTTGAGGGTGGCGTCGACGATCCCGGCCGGGTACTGGGTCCTGAGGTTGGAGACCAGGTCGCTCGCGGTGTACTCCAGGCCGAGCATGAGCAGCAGCAGGACGACGCCGATCTCGGCGCCGATCGCCACGAACTCCTCGCTGGCGCCGAGCGGCAGCAGCCCGCCCTCGCCGAAGGCCAGCCCGGCCAGCAGGTACAGGGGGATGGGGGAGAAGCTCAGGCGCGCGGCGAGCCGGCCCAGCAGCCCGAGGCCGAGGATGATCGCGCCGAATTCGATGAGGAAGACCGCGGAGGAATGCATCCGCGTCACTCCCGGCCGAGGATGACGGCGGCCGCGCCGACGCCCTCACGGGTGCCGATCACGATGAGTGTGTCCCCGCCGGCCAGCCGGAATCCGGGACCGGGCGAGGGGATCGCCTCGGCGCGCCGCAGCACGGCCACGATGGAGACCCCGGTCTCGGTGCGCATCCGTGTGTCGCCGAGCAGCCGGCCGTTCCAGTGGGAGACCCCGGACAGCTCGATCCGCTCGGCCACCAGGCCCAGCTCCGTGGTGGAGAGCAGGCTGGGGCTGTGGTGCGTCGGCTGGAGCGCCTCGGCCAGCGCCTGTGCCTCTCCGCCGGTGAGGCGCGCGGACAGGGCGCACGCGTCGGGATCGTCGCCTTGGTACGCGCTGAGCGTTCTCGCGCCGTCGCGGTGGGCCACCACCGACAGGCGCCGCCGCTCCCGCGTCGTCAGGTCGTACCGCACACCGATTCCCGGCAACGGCGTACTGCTGGTGCGTGCTGCGCCCATGACCGCCCCCCTGCTCGACTTGAAGGTTTCTTGGGGAAACCATTACCGGGATCTTAACCCTTCGCGGCGCACGGCCGTTCGGGGTCCCGGTTCGAGCAGGGGTGGCGGGGACTAGGAGACGGACCCGGGGCCGCTCTCGCCGTCGCGTGGATCGGGCTGACAGGTGCGGCACAGCTCGTGCTCACCGTCGCGGGTGACGACGGTTCCCCAGCCGAGGCAGTGCTCGCAGTGACGGGCGAGGCCCAGGTCGGGGTGGGGCGGCGGGAAGGGGCTGTGGTGGGCTCCGTAAGCCATACGGGGAGCGGCTCCTCGAGTCGCGGTCGCGGTCCGGATGACTTCCATTATGTCCGACTTTTCCCTTATGTCTACGCCTTGTGTCACTCAGTGCCAGGAATCACCCGAGGGTTCCCTGGCGCGCCTCCCGCCACAGGTCCACGCCGCCGTCGGTGGCCAGCTTGTCGATCTCGGCCAGTTCCTCGGCGCTGAACTCGAGGTTCTCCAGCGCGGCCACGTTCTGTTCGAGCTGTTCGGTGCGCGAGGCGCCGATGACCAGCGAGGTGACCCGCTCGTCGCGCAGCGCCCAGGCCAGGGCGAGCTGCGCGAGGCTCTGCCCGCGGCGCGCGGCGACGTCGTTCAGGGCGCGCAGCCGGCTCCGCATGTCCTCGGTCAGCCAGGCCGGATCGAAGGACTTGCCGGCGGCGGCCCGCGAGTCCTGGGGCACACCCTCCAGATAGCGGCCGGTGAGCAGCCCCTGGGCGAGCGCCGTGAACCCGATGACGCCGAAGCCCTCCTCCTCGGCCGTGTCCAGCAGGCCGTCGGTCTCGATCCAGCGGTTGAGCATGCTGTACGACGGCTGGTGGATCAGCAGCGGTGTGCCCAGCTCGCGCAGGATGGCGGCGGCCTGCCGGGTGCGCTCGGCGTCGTAGGAGGAGATGCCGACGTACAGCGCCTTGCCCTGGCGGACGGCGGTGTCCAGCGCGCCCATCGTCTCCTCCAGCGGCGTGGTCGCGTCCAGCCGGTGCGAGTAGAAGATGTCCACGTAGTCGACGCCCATGCGGCTCAGCGACTGGTCCAGCGAGGCCAGCACGTACTTGCGGGAGCCGCCGCCCTGCCCGTAGGGGCCGGGCCACATGTCCCAGCCCGCCTTGGTGGAGATCACCAGTTCGTCCCGGTACGGCGCGAGGTCGCGGCGCAGCAGCCGGCCGAAGTTGATCTCGGCGGCGCCGTACGGCGGGCCGTAGTTGTTGGCCAGGTCGTGGTGGGTGATCCCGAGGTCGAAGGCGCGCAGCGCGATCTCGCGCTGGGTCTCGAAGGGGCGGTCGTCGCCGAAGTTGTGCCAGTAGCCCAGGGACAGGAGCGGGAGGTCCAGTCCCGAGCGGCCGGTGCGCCGGTAGCGCATGGTGCCGTCGTAGCGAGCGGGGTCCGCGACGTGGTTCATCGGGTCGTCTCCGGGTGGTGCCGTAGGGGGTGCCCTTCGTGTGCGAGGGGGCACGTCCACCCTGCGCCTCCATGATTCGTAAGTCCAACCACCGCCTGTCATGGCATTGAGCGGCCCGGCTTCTGAATGCGGCTGCGCGCGGCACCCGGTGTCAGGCCGCCGGGGTGATCACTTTGCTGTATGGCGGGTGCGAAGCGGGGCAGACGGGTGGGGCACGCGGTGAGAGGTGCCGGCCGATCGGGGGCCGGCCGGCGGGCAGTGGGAAGGGAGGCGCCCATGAGCGGGGTGACGCCTGAGGGCGAGCGCCGGGCCGGGGTGAGGCCGAGGACTACGAAGGCCGTCGCGGAACTTCCGCGCCAGGTCCGCGAGGAGCTGACCCGCAGGCTGCGCCGCAACCGCCGGGCCTTCGGCAAGGACGACGTCCAGGTCGTCGAGCCGCCGCTGCTCAGGCGCGCGGTCGGCGCCTCCGCGCTCGGCAACTGCATGGAGTGGTTCGACTTCGGCGTCTACAGCTACCTCGCCGCCACCATCGGCAAGGTGTTCTTCCCCGGTGCCTCCCCGGCGGCCCAGGTGATCTCCTCCTTCGCGACCTTCGCCGCCGCCTTCGTCGTACGGCCCCTCGGCGGGCTGGTCTTCGGGCCGCTCGGTGACCGTGTCGGACGGCAGAAGGTCCTCGCGACCACCATGATCATGATGGCGGCCGGAACCTTCGCCATCGGAATCATTCCCGGCTACGCCACCATCGGCATCGCCGCTCCGGTGCTGCTCCTGCTGGCCCGTATGGTGCAGGGCTTCTCCACCGGCGGCGAGTACGGCGGCGCCACCACGTTCGTCGCCGAGTACTCGCCGGACCGCAGGCGCGGATTCCTCTCGAGCTGGCTCGACTTCGGCACCTTCGTCGGCTACGCCCTCGGCTCCGCCCTGGTGACCGCGCTGAACCTGATGCTGACCGACGCCCAGATGCTCTCCTGGGGCTGGCGGGTCCCCTTCCTGATCGCCGGGCCGCTCGGCGTGATCGGCCTCTACATGCGGCTCAAGCTGGAGGAGTCGCCGGCCTTCCAGCAGCAGCTGGACGACCACGAGAAGAGCCTGGCGCAGGAGTCGGCGGGCAGCGAGTTCAAGGACATCGTCAAGAACCACTGGCCCGCCCTGCTCATCTGCATGGGCCTGGTGCTGCTCTACAACGTCACCAACTACATGGTCACCGGCTATCTGCCGACCTATCAGACCGAGACGCTGCACCGCTCCAGCGGCTCCGCCGACGTCCTGGTGCTGATCGGCATGGTGTGGATCGTCCTGCTGATCACCTTCCTCGGCCGGCTCAGCGACCGCGTCGGCCGGCGCCCGCTGTACGCCGTCGCCGCGGCCGCCATGATCGTGCTGGCCGTTCCCGCGTTCCTGCTGATCAAGGCGGAGGGGACCTGGCCGCCGATCCTCGGCGTGCTGCTGCTGTCCACCCTGCTGGCCTGCTTCGCCGCGCCCAGCGCGGCCACCCTGCCCGCGCTCTTCCCGACCGCCGTCCGCTACGCGGCCATGGGCATCGGCTTCAACATCGCCGTCGCCGCGTTCGGCGGCACCACACCGCTGGTCACCGCCGCGCTGGTCGGCGCCACCGGTGACGACCTGATGCCGGCCTACTACCTGATGCTGGCCGGCGCGATCGGCCTGCTGACGGTGAAGTTCCTGCCGGAGAGCGCCCAGGTGCCGCTCAGCGGCTCGCAGCCGATGGTCGGTTCGCAGGAGGAGCGGCGGGAGCTGATCACCACCTCGAAGGAGCTGTACGCCGTCGCGCGGGAGCGGGCCGGGGCGCCGCGGGGCTGAGTCCCGGGGGTCCGCGAAGCGGACTGTTCGATCCTACGAACTTCGCGCCGGACGGGTTACAGGTCCCCGCCGGACACGATAGGAAACTTTCCTATCAGTCAGGCACGGACCAACTCCCAGCCCCCCACCTCCCTTTGGAGTCCCTGTGGCGTACACAGACCGCCGCCCGGCAGCCTCCCGCACTGCGTTCTCCCGCCGCTGCGCCGTCGCCCTGCTGGGCGCCGCCGCCACCGGCACCCTGCTCGCCGGCGTCCCGCGTACCGCGCGGGCCACGGCGGCCGCGCCCGGCCTCGACGACCCGGCGAAGAAGGAGATCGCCATGCGGCTCGTCTCCAGCGCGGAGAACTCCTCGCTCGACTGGAAGGCCCAGTACAAGTACATCGAGGACATCGGCGACGGACGCGGCTACACCGCCGGCATCATCGGCTTCTGCTCCGGCACCGGCGACATGCTCGACCTCGTCCAGCTCTACACCGACCGCGCGCCCGGCAACGTCCTGGCCCGCTACCTGCCCGCCCTGCGCCGGGTCGACGGCAGCGACTCGCACGACGGCCTGGACCCCGACTACCCCCGGGACTGGCGCAGGGCCGCCCAGGACCCGGTCTTCCAGCGGGCGCAGAACGACGAACGCGACCGGGTCTACTTCGGCCCCGCCGTCGCCCGGGGCAAGGCGGACGGGCTGCGCGCACTCGGCCAGTTCGCCTACTACGACGCCATCGTCATGCACGGCGACGGCGACGATCCCACCAGCTTCCGCAACATCCGGAGCCGGGCCCTGCGCGTCGCCGGGCCGCCGGCGCGGGGCGGCGGCGAGACGGCGTACCTGAACGCCTTCCTCGACGCGCGGGTGTGGGCCATGAAGCAGGAGGAGGCGCACAGCGACACCAGCAGGGTCGACACCGCTCAGCGGGTCTTCCTGCGCAACGGCAACCTCGACCTGAACACGCCGCTGGACTGGAAGGTGTACGGCGACAGCTACCACATCGGCTGAGGCCCCCGGCCGGAATCACGACAGACGCGGCAGGCTCGCGGCGCCCGGGACCGGGAGCGTCGATCCCAGCGCGGTGGCCTGCCGCCCCGTCACCCGCTGGATCACCGCGATCGCCAGGGCGCCGGCCGCCAGTTCGAGTCCCTCGGCCACCAGGAGCAGGGCCAGGGGCGTCCGCTGCCCCGGTCCGCCGCTCACGCCGGCGACGAGCGCGTGCCCGATCCACGTCGCCCACCAGACGTTCACCAGCACCCGGTCGCGCCGCCCGGCCGCGCCGGGACCGCCGGCGCGGAGTACGTCGAGGACCAGACCGCGCGGCGCCCACAAGTTGATCACCGGGATCAGCCAGGAGAGCACGGCCCACGGGGCCGAGCCCCGGAGAGGGCTCGGGGACAGCGCCTGTGCGATGCGCCGGGAGCGGGTGAACCAGACCAGGAACAGCACCGCCGCGACGATCATCAGGTTCACGTACACCTGGGAGACCCGCCCCGACGTGCTCTCGGGCGTGTCCGGCGGATGCAGCGCGTGCACGCGCACCGTCACCGCCCGGACGGCCTCCGCCACGGCCGCGGCGGCAACAGCGGCCTGAGCGAAATGGGCGAGCAGCCAGGGGGCCTTGACGGTGGGTCCGGGCACGGGAGGGTACCTGCCTGTCGTGGAGGCGCACGGGAGCGTGGCCGAAGATGATCGTCGGAGAAGCGGATCATAGGGCAGTCCGCGGCCGGTGCGCCCCGCTCGATGCGGGCGCACTCGCACGCCGGGGCCCCGACGGGGAAAGATGGCCCCGAGCGATCGATCACACCGATGCGGAGGAGCGGACTCATGCCGCACGAGCGAGCGGGACGGCCGGCCGGCCCCGAGGACCTCATCGACGTGGCCCGGCTGGTCACGGCGTACTACGCGCTGCGCCCCGACCCGGCCGACCCCGGCCAGCGGGTGGCGTTCGGCACCTCGGGACACCGTGGCTCGTCCCTGGCGAGCGCGTTCAACGAGGACCACATCGCCGCCACCAGCCAGGCGATCTGCGAGTACCGCGCGGCACAGGGCGTGGACGGTCCGCTGTTCCTCGGCGCCGACACGCACGCCCTGTCCGAGCCTGCCCGGGTCACCGCGCTGGAGGTGTTCGCGGCCAACGACGTGACCGTGCTCATCGACAGCGCGGACGGATACACCCCGACCCCGGCCGTCTCGCACGCCATCCTCACCCACAACCGGGGCCGCGACGCGGGGCTCGCCGACGGCGTCGTCGTCACCCCCTCGCACAACCCGCCCGCCGACGGCGGCTTCAAGTACAACCCGCCCAGCGGCGGCCCGGCGGCCTCCGACGCGACCACCTGGATCCAGGACCGCGCCAACCAGATCATCACCGGCGGGCTGAAGGAGGTACGGCGGCTGCCGTACGCCCGCGCGCTCGCCGCAGGCACCACGCGGCGCCACGACTTCCTCGGCGCCTACGTCGGCGACCTGCCCAGCGTCCTGGACCTCGACGCGATCCGCGCGGCCGGTGTGCGCATCGGCGCCGACCCGCTCGGCGGAGCGTCCGTCGCCTACTGGGGCCGGATCGCGGAGCAGCACCGCCTCGACCTGACCGTGGTCAACCCGCACACCGACCCCACCTGGCGGTTCATGACGCTGGACTGGGACGGCAAGATCCGCATGGACTGCTCGTCGCCGTACGCGATGGCGTCGCTGATCGAGCAGAGCGACCGGTTCCGCATCGCCACCGGCAACGACGCCGACGCCGACCGGCACGGCATCGTCACCCCGGACGCGGGCCTGATGAACCCCAACCACTACCTCGCCGTCGCCATCTCCTATCTGTACCGGCACCGCGAGCAGTGGCCCGCCGGCACCGGCATCGGCAAGACCCTGGTCTCCTCCACGATGATCGACCGGGTCGCCGCCGACCTGGACCGGCCGCTGGTCGAGGTGCCGGTCGGTTTCAAGTGGTTCGTGGACGGGCTCGCCGACGGCACCATCGGCTTCGGCGGCGAGGAGTCGGCCGGGGCGTCGTTCCTGCGCCGGGACGGCTCGGTGTGGACCACCGACAAGGACGGCATCCTGCTGGCCCTGCTCGCCGCCGAGATCACGGCGGTCACCGACCGGACCCCGTCGGAGCACTACGCCGGCCTGACCGCCCGCTTCGGCGAGCCCGCGTACGCCCGTATCGACGCACCGGCGACCCGGGAGCAGAAGGCGCTCCTCGCCAAGCTGTCCCCGGCCCAGGTCACCGCCGACACCCTGGCGGGCGAGGCGGTCACCGGCGTCCTCACCGAGGCGCCCGGCAACGGCGCCGCCATCGGCGGGATCAAGGTCACCACCGCCAACGCCTGGTTCGCGGCCCGGCCTTCGGGCACCGAGGACGTCTACAAGGTCTACGCCGAGTCCTTCCTCGGCCCCGACCACCTGGCCCGGGTGCAGGAGGAGGCCAAGGGCGTGGTCCGGGCCGCGCTCGGCGGCTGACCCCGCGGACCGTACGACGGCCCCGGCGTGCTCGCGCCGGGGCCGTCGCCGCGCGGTGCTCAGCCGCGCCCGCGCCCGTGGTCCAGCCGGTCCAGCACGGCCCGCGCCATGGCGTCCTCGCCGAGCGCGTTGGGATGCGCCGGAGCCGCGGGCGCGGCCGGCCGCAGCGGCTCGATCCAGCGGTCGGCGGGCGCCTTGCACATGTCGTGGCCCACGGTGGGCCCGTAGGTGTCGACGTACTCGACCCGGTTCCAGGCGGCGACCGCCCGCAGCATCAGGTTCAACCGCTTCTCGGTGTCCCGGAGATAGGAGAAGTCCTTCGCCGCGAACGGCACCGCGGGGAAGCAGCCGACGCCGTCGTCGGGGAGCAGGTCCGGGTAGCCGACGAGGAGGACCCGGGCGTGCGGTGCGCGCCGGTGCACGGCCCGCAGCACCTGGTCGATCTTCGGCGCGGTGCGCAGGACGGCGAGCGCCAACTGGTCGTACCCGCCGGCCTTGTACGAGCGCTCACAGGGGTTGCCGGCCGGATCCTGGACGCCGAGACGGGCGCAGGTGCTGATGATCGAGCCGAACCCGACGTCGTTGCCGCCGATCTGGACCGTCACCAGGTCGTCGTTCCGGTCCAGCGCGTCGAGCTGGGCCGCGTTGCCTCCCTGCGCCTGCCACATCTCGTTCGTCGTGGCCCCGGCGCAGCTCACGTCCTCGAACGACTTCGTCCCGCGCCACGACGCCAGCAGCGAGGGGTAGTTGTGGTCGGAGCGGCCGCATTCGGCGTTCACCTGCTGCGGGATGAGCGGGCCCGAGGTGTAGGAGTCCCCGAGGGAGACGTAGTCGAGCTCGTGGCCGGGTCCGGCGGGACGGGCGGCGGCGGGCACCGTGGCGGCGGCGACGAGGGCGAAGCCCCCGAGTGCCGTCCCCAGTACGGTCGTCCGCCGCCGGCCTCTCGCCCCGTCGGCCGCGCGCGTGTCGTTCGCCATGGTTCCTCCCCCAGAGGCCGGGCCCGCGGAGCGCCCCGAGCGGCGCTCCGCGATTCAACTGGGCCTGTATACCGCCCAGTAGGTCGCGCGGGCCATAAGCGGGAAGGAACATTCGCCGGGGGAGGAGCGGGCGACCGCGCGCCGCCGCGGCGGCCGGACCGTCAGACCCCGGAGGCGGGTTCCGCCGCGGCGGCCGGGTCCGTCAGGGCGGCCGGTTCCATCACGGGAACCGCGGGAGCCGGAGGGGCCACGGCGGCCGGGTCCAGCACCGCGGTCGGCCCCAGCAGCGAGTCGTCCTCGGGGCGCGCCCCGGACAGCCGGTGGCGGGCGGCTATCAGCGCCATGTCGACGTCCTTGGTCCCCGTGGCCACGCACAGCGAGTAGGCGATGTCCGCCAGCCGCTGCCGGGCCTGCGGACTCTCCTCGGCGCCGAGCAGCGTCAGGGTCTCGTACTGGGCGATCAGGTCCTTCAGTACCGCGGGGTGTGCCATCAGCATGAGATCCGCCTTCCTGGTGCGTAGCCGAGGTCGATCAAGTCGAGAGCCGACTACCCGCGCCCCGCCCCGGCATGTCCCCCGATCCGCCGCGAAACCGATCCACCCCGGTCCCGGCGCGGCCCGGCGGTCCCGGCGGAGCCGATCATGCCGTCGTACGGATGTGAAAGGCTGGGGGCCCATGACACCCCGGCCCAGGAGGAGTTGCCGCATGGCCGTCATCCACCGCACCACCCTCACGCCGACCAAGCTGGAACTCCTCGCCGCATGGCTGCCCACCCGCCCCTGGTACCGCGGGGGACCTGTCCCCGAGCTGGAGAAGTCCGGCGGCTTCCGGCTGGACGATCCGGCGGGCGAGGTCGGGATCGAGTTCATGCTGACCACCGAGACCTCCGGCCCCGAGCCGGTCGCCCACCTGGTCCCGCTCACCTACCGCGGCGCTCCGCTGACCGGCGCCGAGCACGCGCTGATCGGCACCTCGGAGCACGGTGTGCTGGGCAAGCGCTGGGTCTACGACGGCTGCCACGACCCGGTGCTGGTCACCGAACTGCTCTCGCTGATCGAGGGCCGGGCCCGGGCCATGGCGCAGAGCGTCACCGACACACCCGACCGGGAGGTGAGCCGCGCCTACACCGGTGAGCCCTTCCCGCGGGGCGGGCTCACCCCGCGCCCCACCGACGACGCACACGGCACCCACCTGCCCGCACCGCACGGCACGACCCTCCATGTGCACCGCGTCCCCGTCCCCGTCGCCGGGAACCCGCCGCTGCCCGGCGGTGACCCGCTCGGTCATGTCGCGTGCGGCTGGCCCGGACCGGACGGCACCCGCCTCGGCGCCGTGCTCATGACCCTGAGCCCCCGCTGAGCGCCGCACCCGCATGGCCCAATGTCCGGCCGGAGTGACACCGCACGGCCGAACCCGGAGTGCGGCGCCGTCCGACCCCGGGTCAGATGGATCCCGTGCGAAGCCATATAACCCTTCACAGCCGCCGCTCACGCTGGTCCGTCACCGGCGCTCTGACCGGCCTTCTGCTGTCACTGACGACACCCGCGGCCGTGCCCTCGCCGGCCGGCGGGTCAACGCCCGAGCGCGGTAGCGCCTACATGGGCATCGGAGTGCTGACCCACGACGGCACCGGCCCCACGGACGAGGCCACGCCGACGGTTCCCCGGGCGACCCAGACCGAAGGCGTGGACGTCGCCAGCTACCAGGGCAACGTCGCCTGGCCGACGCTGTGGAACAGCGGCGTCCGCTGGGCCTACACCAAGGCCTCGGAGGGGACGTACTACACGAACCCCTACTTCACCCAGCAGTACAACGGGTCCCGTGACGCCGGCATGATCCGCGGCGCCTACCACTTCGCGACCCCCGACACCACCAACGGCGCCACCCAGGCGGACTACTTCGTCGACCACGGCGGCGGCTGGTCCAAGGACGGCAAGACCCTGCCCGGTGTGCTCGACATCGAGTGGAACCCGTACGGCGCCGACTGCTACGGGAAGTCACAGAGCGGGATGGTCACCTGGATCCGGGACTTCCTGAACCGCTACAAGACCCGTACCGGCCGCCACGCCGTCATCTACACGGCCACGAGCTGGTGGACCCAGTGCACCGGCAACTACGGCGGCTTCGGCGCGAACAACCCGCTCTGGATCGCCCGTTACGCCTCGTCGGCGGGAACGCTGCCCTCGGGTTGGTCGGCGTACACCATGTGGCAGTACACCTCGACCGGTCCGACGGTCGGCGACCACGACAGGTTCGACGGCTCGGTGGACAAGGTCGTCGCGCTCGCCAAGGGATGAGCCGCCGCCGGGCGGCGGACGGCACTGCCGTCCGCCGCCCGGCCGCGTCACGACGGGACGACCAGGCGGTCCGCCAGGCGGTGGGCCTGGGCGAGCAACGCCCCGTAGGTGGCGATGTCGTCCGGGTCGTCCGTCGTCGAACGGACCAGGTCCCGGCGCAGTTCCTGGAGCGTGCCGCGCAGTTCCGCCACCGCCTCGCGCAGTCCGTCCTCGCTCGAGTGACCGAACCGGCTGTGGCTGTAGAGCCGCAGGGCGTGGGCGGTCTGGGACAGGAACGCCGCGTAGCGGCGCGCGAGTTCCGGGTGCGGCCGCGGCGCGGGGCGGTCCTGCGCCGCGGCCTCGAGCACCGTGCGGGTCACGCCCGCGGTGTGCACGGCCGCGTAGTCCAGCACCAGGACGGCGTCGTCGTACCCCTTGCCGGGCAGCGCCGCGGCTCCGTTCCGGCGGCGCGGGTTGGCCCGCAGGCTCTCCCGGCCGAGGTCCACCGCGGCGTGGGCCTGCTCCACCCGGGAGCGCAGACGCAGGGCGCGCTCGTGCCGGGCACCGGCCTCGTCGGCGTCCCAGCGGCCCTCGGCCAGCCCGTCGGCCACGTCGCGCAGGATGTCGTGGGCCTCGTCGGTGGCGTCCCGCAGCACCGCGCTGGTGTCGCGCAGGTACACCGGCGGCCGGATCAGCGCGTTGACGGCGATACCGACCAGGGCGCCGAAGAGGGCCTCGCCGAGCCGGGCCGCCGAGGTGCCGACCGACACGGACCCGCCGGTCAGCACGAACAGGGCACCGGTGGCCGCGTAGATCCCCTGGCTGCCCAGCCGCCGCCAGTACCCCAGCAGCATCGCCGTGGGCAGGACGATCGCCATCGCGGCCATCGTGTCGTTCAGCAGCAGCCCGACGACGGTGGCGACGACCGTGCCGGCCGCGATCGCGGCGAGCTGCTGCAGTCCGCGCGCGATGGACCGGTACACGGTCGACTCCACCAGGACCACCGCCACCCAGGGCGCGACGAACGCCATGGGTGCCTCGAGCCACCAGCCCGCCACCGCCCAGGCCACCCAGGCGGCCAGCGCCGCCTTCAGCGCCTGCACGATCAGATCCCGTTCCCGGCCGGGCGCCGCCGCGGCGCGGCGGACCGCCGCCACCGCCTCCGACAGGTCCCGCCGTACCGCTTGCCACATCAATACCGTTCCACGCACGACGCACCGGGTGCCACCAGGAGCGGGTGTCCATGCAGGATCCGCCGGGCTCAGGTCGGAGCCGGGCGGAGCGCGCGCAGCACCGCCCAGACCACGGAGACGAACGGGACGGCCACGACCGCCCCGATCACTCCCCCCACGATGCTGCCCGCGATGACGGACACGGCGACGACGAGCGGGTGCAGCCGGACCGCCCAGCTCAGCACCAGCGGGTGCAGCACGTGCCCCTCGAACTGGCCGATGACGACGATGAGCGCCAGGACGGCCACGGCCGTCAGCGGCCCGCGCCCGGCAAGGGCCACCACGGTGGCCACCCCGAGCGCCACCGGCGAACCGACCAGGGGCACGAACGCGGCGAAGAACTCCAGCAGCGTCAGGGGCAGCGCCAGCGGTACCCGCAGCACGAGCAGGGCGATGCCGACGAGCACGGCGTTGGTGGCGGCGACGATGATGATCCCCCGGGTGTACCCGGCGAACGTCCGCCAGGCCGTGCTCCCCGCCCGGTCCCAGGCGCCGCGCGCCCCGCTCGGCAGCAGCTGGTCGCGCGCCCAGGCCCACAGGCGCTCACCGGAGTGGATGAAGAAGACCGAGGCGAAGAGCGCCAGCGCGCCGCCGGTGACCAGTTCCACGACCTTGCCGAGCTGGGTCACCGCGCTGCTGAGCAGCCTGGACCGGTGGGCGTCGATGTAGTTCGTCACCTGGTTCTCCAGGGCGGAGAGCCGGCCGGCGCTGAGCCGCAGCGGCGGACGCTGCAGCCACAGTTCGATCCGGTGCACCCCGCCGCGGAACTCGCCCGCCAGCGTCGCCGACTCGCTCGCCACCGCGTTGCCGACGAGGGCGAGCAGGGAGAGCAGCAGCAACAGGCTGCCGACCAGGGCGACGGCCACGCTCAGCGGCCGGGGCAGGAAGCGGTCGAGCAGATCGGCGAGCGGGCGCAGGACCGTGGTGACGATGAGGGCGAGGAACAGCGCCACGGCGATGAGCTGGAAGCGGCCGAGCACGGTGAAGACGCCGTACACCACGGCGCCGACCAGGATGAGCCGCCAGGCGTAGGCGGCCGTGATCCGCAGCCACGGCACGACCCGCGCCGTCACCGCGGCGTCGTGGCCGGGGCGGGCGCCCGCCGGGAGACGTACGGTCCGCGCGGGCCGGCTGCCCGGCACCGTCCCACGTGTCCGGCGTCCCCGGCCCGTCCGCCGTCCCGGACCGCCCACCCGGCCTCCCGTGCGCTCGAAGTGACGATCATGTGACTTTCGGTCACCGTCGAGAACGTTACGGGCAGCCGGGCACCGTACCGGACCAACGCGCCCGGGCCGCGCGCCGCGGACCGTTTCCACCGGCGCGCCGGGGCGTCACAGGACCTTCACATGCCGTGGATGTTGGGAGGGCGGCGGCACGGGCACTCGGCCGCCGTACTCGCAGGGAGGAGTTCCTCCAGTGGTCCTTGTCGCACTTCTGCTGCTTCCCGCGCTCGGCGTGCTGCTCTTCGGCCTCGACCAGGTCGAGGACCGCTGGGTCACCCGGCCGGCCGGGGCGCGCCACGCCCGGCGGCGGTCCTTCCTCCGGCGCCCCTGGGTGCGGGTGCCGCACCACCGGTGACGGACGGCCGCTCCGGCCGCGCCCCCGCCGCTACTCCCCGCCCTCTCCCGCTGCGCGCTCCACCGGGAGCAACTTCCGGACATCCGCGGGAAGCGCTCCGGCCATCCGTTCGGTCAGCTCCGGGGCGAGGGCCGCGTCGAGCGCATCCAGGACGGCCGCGGCCTCCGTGATTCCCGGCGGGTCACGGACAGCCGGCAGCGCTCACCCGCCACCGGACCGGCGCTCACCGCCCGACGGCCCCGCCCCCGGCGACAACGAACGACGCCGAACGTTCGGAAACGCGCGATGCGAGCCGGTTGGCGGAAGGTATCCGACCGAGCCTGACGAAACGCCGCACCGGTTCTTCACGGCACCCCGTGAAGGGACGAACATGCCCCGTCATGGACATTCTGCTCGTCGCAAGCGCGTTCAACAGCCTCTCCCAACGGGTGTACGCCGAGCTGTCGGACCTGGGCCACCGGGTGGACGTCGTGCTGGCCACGCAGGGCACCGAACCGGTCCGGGCCGCCGTCCGCGAGCTGCGCCCCGACCTGGTCGTCGCGCCGATGCTGAAGTCGGCCCTGCCCGAGGACGTCTGGCGCGACCACACCTGCCTGATCGTGCACCCGGGGCCCCCAGGTGACCGGGGCCCGTCCGCACTGGACTGGGCGATCACCGAACAGGCCCCGACCTGGGGCGTGACCGTCCTGCAGGCCGAGGCGGCCATGGACGCGGGCGACATCTGGGCGTCGGAACCCTTCCCGGTACCGCCCGTCGGCAAGAGCGACCTGTACCGCAACGAGGCCTCCGACGCCGCCGTGGCCGCCGTCCTGCTCGCCGTGCGCCGGTACGCCGACGGCTCGTACAAACCCCGCTCGCAGACCGATGACCCGGCCACCGCGCCGCACATCGTGTGGCGCGGCTTCCTCCGGCAGGAGCGGCGCCGGATCGACTGGGAGAACGACGGCACCGAAGCCGTGCTGCGCAAGCTGCGCGGCGCCGACTCCCAGCCGGGCGTCCTCGACGAACTCCTCGGCCGGGAGGTGTTCCTGCACGGCGGGCACCCCGAGGACCTGCTCCGCGGCCGCCCCGGCGAACTGCTCGCCACCCGGCACGGGGCGGTCTGCCGCGCCACCCGCGACGGCGCCGTCTGGATCCCGGAACTGCGCCCGCGCAGGAACTCCGGCGACCCCGCGCCCTTTCGCCGCCCGGCCGCCTCCGTGCTCGCCTCCTTCCCGGACGCCCCCCGCCTGCCCGAGGACACCTTCCCCCTGGAACCGCCCCCGGACCGGCGCACCTGGAGCGACATCCGCTACCGGCGGCGCGGCGACGCGGGCTTCCTGACCTTCTCCTTCCCCGGCGGGGCGATGAGCACCGAGCAGTGCCGCAGGCTGCTCACCGCCTACCGGTACGCCCTCGCCCGCCCCACCCCCGTACTCGTGCTCGGATCGGACCGGGACTTCTTCTCCAACGGCATCCATCTGAACGTCATCGAGGCGGCCGCCGACCCGGCCGAGGAGTCCTGGATCAACCTCAACGCCATGGACGACCTGGTGGAGGCGGTGCTGCGCACCACCGACCGGCTGGTGGTGACGGCCCTCCCCGGCAACGCGGCCGCCGGCGGCGCCATGCTCGCCCTCGCCGCCGACGAGGTGTGGTGCCGCACCGGCACCGTCCTCAACCCGCACTACCGGCGCATGGGCCTGTACGGCTCCGAGTTCTGGACCTACACCCTGCCGCGCCGGGTGGGAGACGGCCTGGCCCACCGGCTGACCTGCGAGGCGCTGCCGCTCAGCGCCGCCTCGGCCGGCCGGATCGGACTGGTGGACCGGATGGTGCCCGCCGCGCCCGGCGAGTTCGGCGCCCAGGTCGAGCGGCTGGCCGTGGACCTCGCCGCCGCCCCGGACCTCGCCCGGCGGATCGCCGACAAGGACACGGCCCGCCGCCTGGACGAGGCGCGGCGGCCGCTCGCGGAGTACCGGCGCGACGAACTCGACCGTATGCACGCCGTCTTCTTCGACCCCGGAGCCCCGTACCACGCCCTGCGCTCCGCCTTCGTGCGCAAGAAGCCGGCCGGCTCCGTCCGGCCACTGGCAGCGGTCACCGGAGACCTCGGATGAGCGCCCCGCCCGGCCGGCTGCTCGTGGCGGGCGTCGGCAACATCTTCCTCGGCGACGATGCCTTCGGCCCCGAGGTGATCAGCGCCCTGGAGCGGCGCCCGCTGCCACCCGGCGCCGCGGTGCGGGACTTCGGCATCCGCGGCATGGACCTCGCCTACGCCCTGCTCGGCGGCTGCGCCACCGCGGTCCTGATCGACGCGGCCCCGCGCGGGCACCGCCCCGGCACGCTCACCCTGGTCGAGGCCGAACCGCCCGACGGGAGCGTCGCGCCCGAGGCGCACGGCCTCGACCCGGAGAAGGTGCTGGCCCTCGCCACCCACCTGGGCGAGGAGCCGCTGCCCCGCGTCCTCGTGCTCGCCTGCGAGCCCGCCGTCCTGCCGGCCGGCGACGAGGACATCCTGCCGGGGCTGAGCGAACCGGTGCGGGAGGCCGTCGACCGGGCCGTCGACGCACTGCACGCGCTCGTTCCCGTCCTGCTGGCCGACCCCGCCGCCCCCGCGCCCCCGTTGGGCCGCCCGATGGAATCCGGGCCCCCGCACACGGCTGCGCTGCACCGCCTCACGGCCGACGCGGCCGAAGATCGGTGAGACCCCGGGCCGCACAGGGCGTGGCCGGGGCCTTCCGTCCCACGACCGCGAGGAGCTGCGCCCATGTGCCGGTCCGACGTCAAGCAGGCCGTCCTGGCGAAGAACGACGACCTGGCCGCGAGCCTGCGCGAGGACCTGGCCCTGAAGGGCGTGACGGTGGTCAACCTGCTGTCCAGCCCCGGCAGCGGGAAGACCGAACTCCTCGGCCGGGTCCTGGCGCGGGCGGTGGAGCGGGGCGTGCCCGTCGCCGCGCTCACCGCCGACCTCGCCACCGAGAACGACGCCGTCCGGCTGGCGCGCTCGGGCGCGCCGGTCCGGCAGTTGCTCACCGACGGGCTGTGCCATCTGGAGGCCCGGCAGGTACGCGGTCACCTCGAGGGCTGGCTGCCGGAGGACACCGCGGTGCTCTTCGTGGAGAACGTCGGCAACCTCGTCTGCCCGGCCTCCTACGACCTCGGCGAGACCCTGCGGATCGCGCTGATGGCGGTCACCGAGGGCGAGGACAAACCGCTGAAGTACCCGACCGCGTTCGGCTCCGCCCACCTGGTCGTCATCACCAAGACCGACCTGGCCGAGGCGGCCGGCTTCGACGAGGCCGCCTTCCGCGCCAATGTCCAGCGCGTCAACCCGGGCGTGGAGATCGTACGGTCCTGCGCCCGCACCGGCGACGGGTCCGACACCCTCCTGGACCACGCCCTCGCCGCCCGCGACGCTGCCCCGCCGCACCGGCCGCCGCTCGCCCCGCACCCCCACGGGCACCACCACCCCGCCTCCGCCCCCGCCTCGTGACCGCGCCCTTCACCGGCCGGGTGCGCCGCCGGATCACCGTGTACGGCACGGTGCAGGGCGTCGGCTTCCGGCCGTACGTGCACCGCCTGGCCGCCGAGCTGGCGCTGGCCGGGTTCGTCGGCAACACCGCGAGCGGCGTGCTCATCGAGGTCGAGGGCCCGGCGCAGGACGTGGCCCTCTTCCACGACCGGCTCGTGAAGGATCCGCCCCCGCTGGCCGTCGTGACCGGCGTCGGCCGTGAGGACATCCCCGCCACCGGTGCCGCCGGCCCCTTCACCATCCACCGCACCGGCGATTCCACGGGCCGCACCCAGCTCCCGCCCGACACCGCGACCTGCCCGGACTGCCTGCGCGAACTGGCCGATCCCGCCGACCGCAGGCACCGCCACCCGTTCATCACCTGCACCCACTGCGGCCCCCGCTTCACCATCGCCACCGCGATGCCCTACGACCGCGCGGCCACGACCATGGCCGGCTTCCCGCTGTGTCCCCCCTGCGCCCGTGAGTACGGCGACCCCGCCGACCGGCGCTTCCACGCCCAGCCCGTCGCCTGCCCCGACTGCGGCCCGCGGCTCACCCTGACCCCGGCCGCCGGCACCGGCGTCCGCCCGGCCCGGGACGCCGGCGCCCTGGCCTCGGCCCGGGCGCTGCTGGCCTCCGGCCGCATCGTCGCCGTCAAGGGCGTCGGCGGCTACCACCTGGCCTGCGACGCCACCGACGCCCGGGCGGTCGCCACCCTGCGGGACCGCAAGGAGCGCGGCGGCAAGGCCTTCGCCGTGATGTGCGCCGACGTGGGCACCGCGCAGGACATCGCCGTCCTCACCCCCGCCGAACGTGCCGCCCTCACCAGCGCCCGCCGCCCCGTCGTCCTGCTGCGCCGCCACCGGGCCCCGGCCGGACCCCGGCTCGCCGACCAGGTCTGCCCGGGCAGCCCGTACATCGGCGTCATGCTGCCCTACACCCCCCTGCACACCCTGCTCCTCGGACTGCCCGGAGATCCCCCCGGACCGCGCGTCCTTGTCATGACCAGCGGAAACCGCTCCGGTGAACCCATCGTCACCGACGACACCGAGGCGCTGGACCGCCTCGCCGGCCTCGCCGACGCCTGGCTCGCCCACGACCGGCCCATCGCCTCCCCGTGCGACGACTCCCTGCTGCGGGTCCGCCCCGACGGCACCGAACAGGTGCTGCGCCGCTCCCGCGGCTACGTCCCCCGACCGCTGCGCCTGCCGGTCCCGGTCCGCCCCGTGCTCGCCGTCGGCGGAGACCTGAAGAACGCCCTGTGCCTGGGCGACGGCGACCAGGCCTGGTTCGGGCCGCACATCGGAGACATGGGCGACCTCGCCGCCCTCGACGCCGCCGCGCGGGCCGAAGGCCATGTCACCGGCCTCACCGGTGTCATCCCCGGGCTGATCGCCGCCGACCGGCACCCCCGCTACCACTCGGCCGGCTGGGCCCGGCGCCTGTCCGACGACCGCGGCCTGCCACCCCCCGTGCTGGTCCAGCACCACCACGCCCACGTCGCCGCCGCGATGGCCGAGCACGGTCTCGACGGCACCACACCGGTGATCGGCGTCGCCTTCGACGGCACCGGGTACGGCGACGACGGCACCGTGTGGGGCGGCGAGGTGCTGCTGGCCGACTACTCCGGCTTCCGCCGCTTCGCCCACCTGGCCACGGCCCCCCTGCCCGGCGGCGACGCGGGCGTGGCCAACCCGTGCCGGCTGGCACTGGCCCGGCTGTGGGCCGCCGGGCTGCCGTGGGAGCCGGACCTGCCGAGCCTGCTCGCCTGCACCGACGCCGAACTCTTTGTACTGCGGCAGCAGCTGGAACGGGACGTCGCCTGCGTGCCCACCTCCAGCATGGGCCGCCTCTTCGACGCCGTGTCCTCGCTGACCGGCGTCTGCCACCGCACCACGTACGAGGCGCAGGCCGCGCTGGAGCTGGAGGCCGCGGCGACCGAGGCCTGGGGCGCGGACACCGGGGCCTACCCGTTCCGATTCGGCGCCGGCCACCGGATGGAGGCCGCGCCCCTGCTGGAGGCGCTCCTCGCCGACCGGCGGCGCGGCACCCCCGCACCGGTGCTCGCGGCCCGCTTCCACCGCGGGGTCGCGCGGGCCGTCGCGGAGGTATGCCGGCGGGCCCGCCGGTCGGCCGGCCCGACCACCGTGGCCCTCACCGGCGGTGTCTTCGCCAACGGACTGCTGGAGGAGGAGTGCGCCGCCCTGCTGGACGCGGACGGCTTCACCATCCTGCGGCACCACGAAGTGCCGCCCAACGACGGCGGGCTGGCGCTCGGCCAGCTCATGGTCGCGGGAACGGCAAACCACCACGAGACGGAGTGACCCATGTGTCTGGCAGTGCCCGGCAAGGTCGTGTCCATCGACCATCGCGCCGACCCGCTCACCGGGCTGGTCGACTTCGGCGGAGTGCAGAAACAGGCGTGCCTGGAGTACCTGCCCGACGTGCGGGTGGGGGAGTACGTCATCGTGCACGTCGGCTTCGCGCTGCAGCGCCTGGACGAGGAGTCGGCCCGGGCCTCCCTGGAGCTCTTCGAGCAACTGGGCCTGCTGGACGAGGAGTTCGGCGACGCCTGGGAGCAGGCGGCCCGGCAGGGGAGCGGGAGTGAGGTCCAGTGAAGTACATCGACGAGTTCAACGACCCCGGCCTGGCACGCCGGTTGCTGGACGAGATCCGCGCCACGGCCACCCGCCCGTGGGCCCTGATGGAGGTCTGCGGCGGCCAGACGCACTCCATCATCCGGCACGGCATCGACCAGCTCCTGCCGGAACAGGTGGAGTTGATCCACGGGCCGGGCTGCCCCGTCTGCGTCACGCCGCTCGACGTCATCGACAAGGCGCTGGCGATCGCCGCCCGCCCCGGCGTCATCTTCTGCTCCTTCGGCGACATGCTGCGGGTGCCCGGCACCGACCGCGACCTGTTCCGGGTCAAGAGCGAGGGCGGTGACGTACGGGTGGTGTACTCGCCGCTCGACGCCCTGGAACTCGCCCGCAAGAACCCCGGCCGGCAGGTCGTGTTCTTCGCGATCGGCTTCGAGACCACCGCCCCCGCCAACGCCATGGCCGTCCACCAGGCCCGCCGGCTGGGCCTGACCAACTTCAGCCTGCTGGTCTCCCACGTCCGGGTCCCCCCGGCGATCGAGGCCATCATGACCGCCCCCGCCTGCCGGGTGCAGGGCTTCCTCGCCGCCGGGCACGTGTGCAGCGTGATGGGCACCGCCGAGTACCCGGAACTGGCCGAGAAGCACCGGGTGCCCATCGTCGTCACCGGGTTCGAACCGCTCGACATCCTCGAGGGCATCCGCCAAGCCGTTCATCAGCTCGAACGCGGCGAGCACCGCGTCGACAACGCCTACGCCCGCGCCGTGCGCGACCAGGGCAACCCGGCGGCGCAGCGGATGATCGAGGAGGTGTTCGAGGTCGCCGACCGCAACTGGCGCGGCATCGGCCTCATCCCGGCCAGCGGCTGGCGGCTCAGCGAGGCCTTCCGCGACCACGACGCCGAGCACCTCTTCGACGTCACGGACATCCGCACCGAGGAACCCGCGGTGTGCCGCGCCGGCGAGGTCCTGCAGGGCCTGATCAAGCCGACCGAGTGCGAGGCGTTCGGCGAGGCCTGCACCCCGCGCACCCCGCTCGGCGCCACCATGGTCTCCAGCGAGGGCGCCTGCGCGGCCTACTACCTGTACCGCCGGATGAGCGGCGGCCCGGCACCCCGGGGATCCCGCATTCCGCAGGAGGAGATGAACCCCGTTGGCTGACCTCGCCACCGAAGCGGCCCCCGGCGCCACGCAGGCGCCCGCCGACGCCGCCGAAGCGCCCGTCGACCCCGCGAACTGGACCTGTCCCGCCCCCCTGCGCGACCAGCCGGTCGTGGTCATGGGCCACGGCGGCGGCGGCGCGCTGTCAGCCGAGCTGATCGACCAGGTCTTCGCCCCCGCCTACGGCAACCCCACGCTCGCCACGATGGCCGACTCCGCCGTGTTCGACCTGGGCGGCGCCCGGCTGGCCTTCTCCACCGACTCCTACGTCGTACGGCCGCTGTTCTTCCCCGGCGGCTGCCTGGGCGACCTCGCCGTCAACGGCACCGTCAACGACCTGGCGATGAGCGGCGCCCGGCCGGCCTACCTCTCCACGGCCTTCGTCCTGGAGGAGGGCGTGGAACTGGCCGTCGTCGGGCGGATCGCCCGTGCCATCGGCTCGGCGGCCGAGGCGGCCGGGGTCACCGTCGCCACCGGCGACACCAAGGTGGTGGAGTCCGGACACGGTGACGGCGTCTACGTCACCACCGCCGGCGTCGGGCTGGTACCCGACGGGGTCGACATCCGCCCGCAGCGCGCCCGGCCCGGCGACGCCGTGATCGTCAGCGGGCCGATCGGGCTGCACGGCGTGGCGATCATGAGCGTGCGGGAGGGCCTGGAGTTCGGCGTGGAGATCGCCTCCGACACCGCACCGCTGGCCGGTCTGGTGGCCGCCATGCTGGAGGTCACCAAGGACGTCCACGTCCTGCGCGACCCCACCCGGGGCGGCCTCGGCGCCTCGCTCAACGAGATCGCCCGCGCCTCCGGCACCGGCGTACGGCTCCAGGAACGCGCCCTCCCCGTGCCCGACGAGGTCGCGAACGCCTGCGGGTTCCTCGGCCTCGACCCGCTCTACGTCGCCAACGAGGGACGGCTCGTCGCCTTCGTGCCCCGGGACCGGGCCGACGCCGTGCTGGAGGCGATGCGCGCCCATCCGCACGGCACCGGGGCGACCGTCATCGGCAGTTGCGTCGAGGAGCACCCCGGCATGGTCGTCGTGGCCACCGCACTCGGCGGCACCCGGGTGCTCGACCTGCCGCTGGGCGAGCAACTGCCCCGCATCTGCTGAAGCGGCCCAGGAACGGGAACGGCCCCGCGCTCAGCGCGGGGCCGGCACCGCTTCGACCTCCGTGATCTCCAGTTCCCGTCCGCTGCGCAGCTCCTGCGAGGGACGGTCGCAGCGGGGACACCAGAAGAACGGCGGCATGCCCACCGCGAACTCCTCGGCGCACCCGCCGCACCAGGCCAGTGCCGTCACCTGCTCGACGACGAGCCGGGCCCCGGCCAGTGCCGTACCGTCGCGGGCCACCTCGAAGGCGAACCGCAGCGCGTCCGGCACCACACCCGCCAGCTCCCCGACCCGGACGGTCACCGCCGACACATCGTCGGCGCCGTCCGCCCGGGCGATCTCCTCCGCCTGCTCCACGATCGCGGTCGCGATCGACAGCTCGTGCATGCGGCGGACTCAGGGGTACCGGCGGTGCGCGCGGAGCCCGCCGGTCATCCGGTAGATCCGCACCTCCCGCAGCAGACCGGGCAGCTCCTTCAGGAACAGGGCCGTCACCACGCCGCCCACCAGGGCGGCCTGCGCGAGCAGCACCTGCCGTCCGGTCGTCACCGACCTCGTCTTCCTTGCCGTTCCACAGCGCTTCGTCACGTTCCGCCCTCTCATCCCGGGGAGATGTTCGGCATGGCGTCGATCAGGGCGTCATGCCGCTTCCAGTGGATCCCGGTGGAGCGGCGGGCGTCGGAGGTGCCGTCCTCGTGGAATCCGGTCTGTCGGTCGCACGGGCCGCTGTTGCCCTGGTGCAGACCGGGCACATGGCTGGGTGTGTCGGGCTTCGCCTGGGCGCGGCCCACTCGGATGCTGCCCATCGTGTCTCTCCTTCCAGGTCCTCAGCGCCGCTCGGTGAGCTCCGCGAAGAACCGTTCCACGGCCGGCCAGACCCGGCCGCCACCGGACAGGCCCCGCCACTCGCGGCGGACCAGGGCGACCATCCGGAAGCAGTCGTCGACCGGCACGATCCAGTGTTGCTCGGAACCGCGTGCCGTGTTCAGCAGCAGCGCCTCCACGTCGGGTTCCATCGAGGCGAGCGGCGCACAGGTGCCGGCCAGCCGCCGCCAGGCCGCCGCGTCCACCTCCCACCGCATGGCCCCGGCCGGGCTGGGGCCCTGCGCGGTGACCGTGCCGTCGGAGCGGGGCACGAAGAACACCAGGCCCACGGGCACGCCCAGCACCGCCGTGTCGACCGGCGGCAGCCGCAGACGGCGCCGCGGCACCAGCCGGTAGCGGCCCTCGCCCGCCCCGTCCCCGGCGAACAGCACCGAGCAGGGTCCGCACACGCACCGCACGTCCGCGTCGGCCGTGTCGTACAGGTGCGGGTGCGTCTCGGCCACCGGGGCGGCGCACAGCTCGCACACCTCGGGCTCCCCGGCCGCCGCCCGGTTCGCGGCCGAGCGGATGACCCGGGCCAGCGCTCCCTCGGCGGTCACCGGGCCTCCTGTGCGGCGGCCCGGCGCCTGATGGAATCCAGCGGTACGAAGGCGGGGGCTGCCCGCCGCTCCTCGGCGACCGGCTCCACCGCCGTCAGCTCCGGAGCGGCGGCCAGCACCGCCGCCCGGACCACCTCGGTGACGTCGGCGGACCCGCCGCCGCACCCGGAGCCGCATCCGCCGCCGCTCACCCGCACCCGGGCCACCTGACCCTCGACGCCGGCCCACTCGACGTCGCCGCCGCGCTCGCGCACCGCGGGGCGCAGCTTCTCGACCGCGCGGGCGGCCCGGCGCTCGACCGGCTCGGGATGCACGGAGTGCAGCACCAGCAGGTGGCCCAGCAGTTCGTCCTCGGCCAGCCGTTCGCTCAGCCGCTCGTCCGCCACGTCGACGATCCGGGCCAGCGCCTCGCCGTACACCTCGGTCAGCAGCAGCACCGACTCCAGCGCCTCCCGGGCGGCCGGGCCCGGCGCGGACTCCAGTCCCGCCAGCACCTCGTCGAGCCGGGCGAGCCGCGCCTCCACCGCGGGGTCCGGGAGCCGGACGGCGGCCTCAGCCATGGTTGGCGCCGTACGTGGGGGAGTGCACGGTGCTCAGGGTCTTGCCCTTGCCCATGTACATGTGGACGCCGCACGGCAGACAGGGGTCGAAGCTGCGCACGGTGCGCATGATGTCGACGCCCTTGAAGTCGTCCGGCCCGTTCTCCTCGAAGATGGGCTGGCCCTGCACGGCGTCCTCGTAGGGCCCGGGGGTGCCGTAGATGTCGCGGGGGCTGGCGTTCCACGGCGTGGGCGGGTAGGGGTGGTAGTTGGCGATCTTCTTGTCGCGGATCACCAGGTGGTGCGAGAGGACACCGCGCACCGCCTCGTGGAAGCCGCAGCCGATCGCGTCGTCCGGCACCTCGAAGTTCTCGAAGACCTTGGTGTCGCCGCTGCGCAGCATGCCCATGGCCTCCTCCAGGAACTGCAGGGCCATGGCGGCGGCGTAGGCCACGAAGTACGGCCGGGCGCGGTCCCGCTCGATGGTGTTGCTCCACTTCGGGATGTGCCACTCCAGCGTGGTCTCCGGCAGCGACTCGCCCTTGGGCAGCGAGATCCGCACGCTGCTGCCGGTGGCCTTGACGTAGGGCGTGTCGACCAGGCCGCTCAGCGCGGTCGACCACAGGCGCGCCAGGGGACCGCCGCCCGTGTCCAGGGCGAGGTGCTCGCCGCTGTCCCGGTGGTACCAGCGCGGGCTCATCACCCAGCTGTAGTTGCCGTCGAAGTCGCGCTTCTGCGGCACGGGAACGGTGGTCTGGTTCCACGGGTGCCGCATGTCCACGGGGTTGCCGAGCGGGTCGTGGGTGACGAACGGCTGCTCGTTGACCCAGTCCTCGTAGAAGGAGCTGCCCAGCATGATGCGCAGGCCGAGGTTGATGTCGACCAGGTTGTTGGTGACGAGCTTGCCGTCCACGACGATGCCGGGGGTGACGTACATCGCCTTGCCCCACCGGTCCATGTTCTCGTACCGGTAGTCGACGACGTCCGGGTTCTGCCAGGCGCCCCAGCAGCCGAGCATGATGCGGCGCCTGCCGACCTCCTCGTAGCCGGGCAGCGCCTCGTAGAAGAAGTCGAAGACGTCGTCGTTCATCGCCACCGCCTTCTTCACGAAGTCGATGACGTGCATCAGCCGGCTGAGGTAGTCGGTGAAGGTGTTCGGCTGCGGCATCGTGCCGACGCCGCCCGGGTACAGCGTGGAGGGGTGCACATGGCGCCCCTCCATCAGGCAGAACATCTCCCGGGTGACCCGGCTGACCTTCAGCGCCTCCTTGTAGACCTCGCCCTCGAAGGGGTTGAAGGCCTTCATGATGTCGGCGATGGTGCGGTAGCCGTGGATGTCCCCGCGGGGCGCGTCGGTCCGCTGGGCGCGGGCCAGCACTCCCGGGTTGGTGGCCTTGACCATCGCCTCGCAGAAGTCCACGAAGACCAGGTTGTCCTGGAAGATCGTGTGGTCGAACATGTACTCCGCGGCCTCGCCGAGGTTGGTGATGTGCTCGGCCAGCTTCGGCGGCTTCACTCCGTACGCCATCTGCTGGGCGTAGTTGGAGCACGTGGTGTGGTTGTCGCCGCAGATGCCGCAGATGCGCGAGGTGATGAAGCCCGCGTCACGCGGGTCCTTGCCCTTCATGAACACCGAGTAGCCGCGGAACAGCGACGAGGTGCTGTGGCATTCCACGACTTCCTGGTTCGCGAAGTCGATCTTCGTGTAGATGCCCAGGTTGCCGATGATCCGGGTGATCGGATCCCAGGACATGTCCACGATCTGGGCGGGTTTGCGCTGTGTCTGCCGGGACTCGGTGGTGGTCATCTGCGGTACTGCCCCTCGCTGTTCGGGATCGGCGGTTAGGTGGGGGGTTGCGGCGCGGAAGCGGTCACGGGCGGTAGCGCGGGTCGTACCCGCTGGTCAGCTTCCGCTTGTTGTGGCGCCACCTGGGCTCGTGGTTCACCATGTCGTTGGTCAGGCCGCGCAGCCGGCGGATGACCGCCCCGTAGGGCTTGATGACCATGGACGACAGGGTGCCGCCGGGCGGCTCGTCCATGAACGGCATGAAGGCGTCGGGGAAGCCGGGCATCGTGCACCCGATGCAGATACCGCCGACGTTGGGGCAGCCGCCGATCCCCGCCATCCAGCCGCGCTTGGGCACGTTGCAGTTGACCACCGGCCCCCAGCAGCCCGTCTTGACCAGGCACTTGGGGGAGTTGTAGTCGAGCCCGAAGTCGGCCTGCTCGTAGTACGAGCCCCGGTCGCAGCCCTCGTGCACGGTCTTGCCGAACAGCCACTGCGGACGCAGCATGTGGTCCAGCGGGGGCGGGGGAGCGGAACCGGCCGCGTGCTGGAGCACCCAGATCAGGGTCTCCATGAAGTTCTCCGGCTGGATGGGACAGCCGGGCACGTTGACCACCGGCAGACCGGCCTGGGACTTGAACTCCCAGCCCAGGTAGTCCGCGAGGCCCATGCAGCCGGTCGGGTTGCCGGCCATGGCGTGGATGCCGCCGTAGGTCGCGCAGGTGCCGGCGGCCACCACCGCCCAGGCCTTGGGCGCCAGTTGGTCGATCCACCAGTTCAGGGTCTGCGGTTCCCCGGTCTCCGGGTCGTTGCCGAAGGACGTCCAGTAGCCGTCGCCGTCGATGATGTTCTGGTTCGGGATGGAGCCCTCGATCACCAGGATGAACGGGGCCAGCTCGCCGCGGGCCGCCGCCCGGTAGGGCGCCAGGAAGTCCTCGCCGCCCAGGCTGGGCGAGAGCACCTTGTTGACCAGGTTGACCTTGGGCAGGCCCGGGATCAGACCGAGGACGACGTCCTCGATCGAGGGCTGGTCGGCGGCCGTCAGGGAGACGGTGTCGCCGTCGCAGCTCATTCCCTCCGAGATCCAGAGGATGTGGATCTCGTCGATCCCCTGGCTCGCTCCGGCCCCGCCGGGCTCGCGGCTGGCTTGGGTGGTACCGCTCTGGCTGCTCATGTGGTCGGCCTTTGCTGCAGTCGGTCGGGGAGTCGGCCGGCGGTCTGCGCCGGCGTCTCGGAGGCGTCCGTCGCGCCCTCCATCGAGCCGTCCCTCCTCCGGCCTGCCGGCCGGGCGTCGGAGCCGCGGGTACCGCGGCCGGGTGGGGCAACCGGGTCCGCGGAGGCGAGTGGTTCGACCTCGTCGGGCCGGAAGTAGTGGAAACGGCCGTACCATCCGTGGAGTTCGGCCGCGGGATCGTCGTCCACGGTCACCGCGAGGTGCGTGCTGCCGTCCACGTCGTGGAAGACCGCCGCCACCCGCGCGGTCCGGCCGGCCAGGAACATGTCCTGGGCATCGGCGCCCCGGCCGCGCGGACGCAGCCGCACCGGGCTGCCGCCGCCCACGTCGACACCGTCGACCACGACCGTGTCGGTGGCCGGGGACAGCCCGTCGTCGGCGCCCTCCTGCCACCAGGTGGGCCGGGCGGCGGGGGCGCCGGGCGGTGCGGGCGGTGCGGGCCGCGCCGGCGTGAGCGAGCGGATGGCGCCGTGCAGCCGGGCGAAGATCTCGGGGGGCATGCTGTCGACGCGGTCCAGGATCCGGGCGGCGCGCGGGTCGGTGGCGCGGGCCTCGGCCTTCTCCTCGTCGGTGAGCAGCATCGTGCGCAGCGTCAGGATCTCGTCGATCTCCGCCGCGTCGTGCAGATCGCCCGGGCTCTCCGGCGCCACCTGCGGCCGGTCCGGGAGGATGATCGGGCAGGACAGCACGACCGGCCCGGTGGGGCCCGTGTCCTCGGGCTCGCCGCCCAGGACCGGGTACGTGAACGCGTTTGCACAGCCGCGCGCCTGCTCCGCCAGAGAGGCCGGCGGGTCGACGAGCGACACGAACTCCAGGTCCGCGCCGCCGATCAGGGTGTGCGCGGCGAGCAGCGCGTGCCGCATCGCCTCGCCGCGCACGGCGCGGACGTCCGGCGCCCGTCCGGTGTTCTCGGTGCGCACGCGCAGCCGGTACACGTCCTCGGTGAGCCGCTCGGCCAGCACCGTGGTGCGGGCCCGGACCTCCTCGCGCCGTCGCACCACCCGCCCGGCTCCGCCGGGCAGCGGCTCGCTCTCCTCACCGGCCGGCGCCCCGGACGCGGCACCGCACTCGCCGCGCAGCAGGTCCGCCAGCGGCCACGCGAGATCGATCTCGTGCGGCACCGCCTCGTCGAAGGTGAGATGGTCCCGCCCGTCGTCCGTCCGCAGCGACTCGACCGCGCGGTCCCAGCCGTCCGCACCGGCGGCCCGCACCTGCTTGTGCTGCATCTGCAGGTACCGCACGCGCACCCGTACGACCGCGTCGGGGCGCCGCACGCGCACCAGGCACTCGGTGCGCTGGTACCAGGAGTCGGCGGAGCCGGAGACGCCCGGGACGACGGGGCCGTCCGCCTCCACCCAGTCGCGGGGGAGCAGCACCCCGAACTGCCACCGGACACGGTTCTTGGCCGAGGACCGGCGGTAGGGGTACAGCAGGTAGCCCTCGTACAGGACGGCGTCGGCGACGCCGCTCACTCGCGCGAAGGCGTCGCCGGAACCGCCGTCAGGCGTGTCGCCGCCCACCAGGGCGACACCCGCCACGCCGCCAACGCCGCCCGACTCCGGCATACCGCCTCCTCGTCACAGGTGCACCGGCCCATCTCTTCCACCACGGAAACACCCCTCACCGGACCTCGCCCCTCCGGCGGAGCCACGTTGGGCCGGTCGGGCGACGGCCCGATTCCGATCGGATCCGAAAGCTTCGGACCTCCCGAAGGCGAATGTTTCGAAACATGCGCCGAACCAGGTGCTGACCCGGCGCAGGGCCGGCCGTACCCCCGGCCCGGCCGGGGCTCAGCCGTCTCGCTGACGGTCCTGGTCCCGCCGGAGGCGACGCGTCCGGCGAGCCTCCGCCAGCAGCGGCAACAGCGAGAGCGCGACGATGACGGCGACCAGCGGCAGCAGATAGCCGTCGACGTGTGAGACCGAGGAGCCGAGGAGATACCCGGCGAGCACCAGGCTCTGGGACCAGAGCAGCCCGCCCAGCGTCTGCCAGAACGTGAACGCCCGCACCGGCACCCCCAGCGCGCCGGCCGCCGGATGCAGCACGGTGCGCAGCATCGGGACGAAGCGGCCGATCACCAGAGCCTTGCCGTACCCGTACCGGACCAGGAGACGCTCCGCCCGTGCCGTGACCTCCTTGACCCGCCGGTTCGACGAGCGTTCCAGCAGGGGCCGTCCGCCGTGCCGCCCCAGCAGGTAGCCCACCTGGCCGCCCACCACGGAGCCGACGGCCGCGCACAGCATCACCTGCCACAGCTCCAGCCGCGGCGGCTGCCCGGCGCCCGGGGCGCACAACACTCCGGCGGGGAACAGCAGCGCGTCACCGGGAAGGAAGAATCCCACGACGAGCAGACCCGACTCGGCGAAGATCACCGCCAGGACGCCCAGCGCCCCGAAGGCAGCGAGCAGCGAGGCGCTGTCCGTCGGATCGACGGCGATCACCACGCCCGCCTCCCTGCCTTCGTTCGCCGGCCGCTCTCCCTCAGCCTCCCGCCTGTCGCCGCTGCCGGCGACCCGCAACCTCCCGTCGTTTCCTGGGGAGAGCCGGGACCCACCGCCGGTGTGACGCCGCGGCCCGGCTGACCAGGGACCATCTGCCCGGGCCGACCACGGCTTCGTCGTCGGCGCCCGGCCGCTCGGCGGCGCCGACCTGGACGCCTTCAGGACAAGACACGCCCTCGGCGCGATCGCCCGCCGTGAGGGACCCGGGCGCTACCGACCACACCAACGGGACGGGCTTGCACCGCGACCCGGCCGCATTGTGCCGGGGCGGGAGCATGCTGTCCGGGGCCCCTCTGTCGGGCCCCGCCCACCCGCCCTACACTGCCCATCCGCAGACATGTGGGGACAGTTGACGGGGGGAGCCGCCATGTCCGGAAATCCGTACGGCCCGGAACCGGGATTCGCCGTACCACCCATGCCCCAGGCACCACCGCCCGCACCGCCCGACGCGCTGCGGGCCGCCGCCGTCGCGGTGCTCAACCTGAGCGGCCTCGGCCTCGGTTACGCCCTGGTCCGCAGATGGCTGCCGATGGCCGCCTGCTGGGTGGCCACCGCGGTCCTGCTGTTCGTCGCCCTGCCCGCCGACGCCGACGGCGTCCCGGGAACAGCCCTCGCCCTCTACGGCGTACTGCTGCTGCTCGCCGCCGTGCACGGCGCGGTCGTCGGCCTGCGCACCCGGCTCACCGGACCGGCCGGCGCGCCCCTCGCCCTGCTGCTCGCCGTGCTGCTGCTGACCGTCCCGGCCGGCGGCGCCCTCTGGTACCACGACGCGCGGGAAGAGGCCGTGCAGCAGGCGCTGCTGGACCGTCTGGAACGGGCCGACCACCTGGTGACGGCGGCCGGCCGGCACTCCTTCGCCACCGCCAGGTCCGACTACCGGACCGCCCTGGACGTCTACCGCGACCTCGCCGTGAACCACCCCGGCTCCCGCGCGGCCGGCCAGATCCCGGACCGCATGCGGACCTACTACACGACCGTCGGGGCGCCCTACGGCCACAAGGACTACTGCGCGGCCGTCGAGCCGCTCACCTACCTGCGCACGGTGCCCCGCACCATGCCGGAGCGGCAGCTCGGCTCGCTGGCGCGGTGGCCGGACGACCGTCTCGCCGACTCGCTGTACGAGTGCGGCTCGGCGGGCCTGACGGACGGCGGGGCGGACTGGGTCGCGCGCTTCGGCGACCTGCTGAGCACCTTCCCGCGGTCCGCCCCGGCGGCCAGGGTGGCGCCCGCGGTGGACGCGGCGGTACGGAAGGCGGAGAAGGACGTCCGCGGGGATGAACCGTGCGCGGCCGTCGAGCGGTTGAACAGCCTGGACAGCCGGATCAGCGACCTCGCACGCAGTGCGCCGGCCGCCGCGGACACGGCGGACGACCTCACCGGGACGGCCGGCCGGGCGGGCCGCAGCGGGAGCGCGGGGCAGTACGCCTGCGGCGTCGACCAGTTCGAGGACGGCGACTTCGACGCGGCGCAGAAGACGATGGAGGACTACGCAGACGGCAACAAGCACGGCGGGAACCTCGAGCGCGCCAAGAAGATAGCCATCGGCGCCGAGGTGGCCCGGACCCTGCCGGCCGCGGGGAAGAAGCTGCCCACCACCGCCTCCGGCGGCGGCATCTCCGTCACGGTCAAGAACGACAGCCCCGACGACGTCACGGTCCTGTACACCGGACCGGTCACCGGAAGCTTCACCCTCAAGGGGTGCGGCGGCTGCAAGGCGTACTCGCTGTCCAGCACACTCCTGAACGGCTTCAAACCCTGCGACGACAGCGGCCGGCACTACCCGCAGCGCACGCTCAGCCTGCCGGTCGGCACCACGTACTTCGTGCACAAGCCGCACGGCGGCAGCACCGCCACGCCCGCCTCCGACACCGCCAGGCTGCGGCCCGGTTACGTCTACACGGAATGCGCCTACACGACCCGGACCCTGGGGTCCAGCTACTGACCGGAGCGGGGCGGGCCCGGCCCGCCCCGCGTCCGTTCGCCGCCGTCAGCGCTGCCGGGCGGCGCGCCGGCGGACCGCCAGCACGGTGCCCGCGCCGAGGACCACGGCGCCGGCCGCCGCGCCCGCCAGCGGCAGGGCGGACCCGGCGCCGGTGTCCGCCAGCCCGCCGCCGGTGGCCGCCGACCCGGAGGTGCCGGTCGTGGCGGTACCACCGGTGCCACTCGACCCGGAACCGGAGGCCGGCGCCGGTGCCGAGCCGCCGGTGGTCCCCGTGCCGGAGCCCCCGGTGGCGGACGTCGAGCCGCCGCCCGTCGGGGAACCGGCGCCGGTGGCGTCCAGCACGATGTCCGCGGTGTCGTCGGCCTTGTGGGTGTCGAACGGCCGCGGCTGCCCGGCGAGCGCCACCGAGCCCCTGGCCCCCGTCACCGCCTTGTCGATGCGGAGCGTGAACCGGTACGTCGCCCCGCCGCCCTCGTTGATCCAGGCCTGGGCGGTGCCGCACTCGTAGGTACCCGACCCGAGGCTCTTGCAGAATCCGTCGGTCTTGGTGACGGACGTGCCCGCGGGCATCTTCACGCGGACCCGGGTCGCCCCGGCGCCGATCTCCCGCAGCACCCAGCCGGGCCCGGCGTTGGTGAACTTCACGACCAGCGGCACCGTGTCCCCGGCCCGGCCCTTCAGCCGGGCTCCGCTCACCTGGAAGTCGGCCGTGTTCTCCGCGGTCACCTTCACCGTCGCCCCGTCCCAGCCGGAATGCCGGGCGCTGCCCGGGGCGGCCGGGGTCTCGTCGGGCCGCTCCACCAGTCTCAGCGCGGGCCCGGTGCCCCGCACCGGCTCGGAGGCGCCGTCGCCCGGACCGGTCTCGGTGCTGTCGACCGTCACCCGCAGCTCGTCGTAGAGGGCGTGGTCGAGAGCCTTCAAGGTCAGCGGCCGCTCCGGGGCGTAGACGACGCCCGGCTTGACCGTCTGGTCGAACTCGCAGACCACGACCGAGCGGCTCGGCTCCTCGTCGAAGTCGGTGATCTCGTAGCGCGAGCAGTTGGCGGGCACCTCGGTGTGCGCGAGCCCGCGGGTGACGGAGTACGACATCCAGACCTTGCCGAGCGCCGCGCTACCCGTGTTGGTGAACGAGGTGGGAACCGTGAACCCGCTGCCGGGCCGCAGCCCGTCGATCGGGGCGATCCTCCCCAGGACCAGGGAGGGTTCCGGGTCCGCGGCACCGGCGGGGGCGGCCCCGAGGGCGATCAGGGCGACGGCGCCGACGGCACCGGCGGTCCGGAGCGTCGCACGGGAGCCGGAGAGCGTGGGGGGCATGGAGTCCTCGTGGGTGGAGCGGCTGTTGCGGACAGGTGAACCTGGAGGGAACGCGCGTTCCCCGGAGGAAGACCTGTACGACCGCCCGAGGGTTGCACGCGGATCCGGATCGCTCACGGCCGCGGGGTGCCGTCGCCCCCGGCCATCCGGACCAGCCATACCAGGGCGCCCTCGGCGCCGGCCAGCACGGAGATGTGCCCGTCGCCGGGCCTCGGCCGGAGTTCGGCGGTGGGGCAGCGGCTCGCCAGCCACCGTCCGTGGGCGAACGGGATGACCCGGTCCCGCCCGCCGTGCAGGACCAGCACCGGAGCGGTGACCGAGGCCGGATCGCATCCCCACGGACGGACGTAGGCCCGATCGTCGTCGACGAGCCCGCCGAGGCCGGCGGCGACGGCCGGCCGGACGACCTCGTCGAACCAGGACCAGTCACCGGCGAGCGCCGCGTGGTCGGCCGGGGTGAACATCTCGGGGTCGTACTCCGCGTCCGCCTCGTGCCGCTCCTTGGCCTCGCGGCCCGCCGCGGCCGCGAGGAGCGACGCCCGGCAGGACGGGGCCATGCCCGCGAACCAGTCGAGCCCCTCGGCACCGAACGGGGCCGGCCCCGACACGGCGGCCACGCCGAGCACCCGCTCGCCCAGCACCGCGGCACAGGCCAGGGCGTACGAGGCGCCGCCCGAGTGGCCCATGACGGCGAACCGGCCGAGGCCGAGCGCGTCGGCGACCCGGCGGGCGTCTTCGGCGGCCGACGCGACGGTACGGCCAGGCACCGGGGTCGATCCGCCGTACCCGGGCCGGTCGTACGACACCCAGCGGATCCCCAGCCGGGCGGAGGCGGCGAAGAGCGGCTCGGGCGGCAGGCCCACGTTGGGCGTGCCGTGGTGCCACAGGACGGGCAGACCGCCGGTTCCGGTGTCGTAGACGTGCAGTACGCGGCCGTCGGGCGCATCCACGACGGACTCGCCGACTCGAACGTTCGCCATGGTGCGGTTCCTCCCGGAGGGGCGCGGACGGGTGATGCTGCCGGCGTACCGACCTCGCGGCCGACCGGAAGTCATCGCACCTCAGGCGCCCACCGCACGCAGTGTCTGGGCGGGACGGCCGGCCGCCCGGCGCGCCAGCCACTCCTGGTACGCCGGCGCCTGCCGGGCCGCCTCCCCGTAGGCCTCCTCCAACTCGCGCCAGCCGGTCATGAGTTCGTCCGCCGTCCGGGCCGCGAGCAGCAGCCGTACTCCTATCGGGTCACCGTGCAGGGGCCGGATGACCAGGTCGGACCGGGGCGGAAGCGCGGTCGGCTGGCTGACCGTGACCACCTCGCCGATGGCGGCCAGGAAGTAGGCGGTGAGGTAGTCGCCGTGCAGCAGGTCGGGCTCGATGCCGGCGGCGCGCAGCACCCGGCAGACCCCGTCCCACTCGCCGTCGACCGTGGCGTCCACCATCCAGCGGTCGTGCGCCAGGTCCGCGAGACGCACCTCGCGCCGGGCCGCGGCGGGGTGGTCTGCGGCCAGGGTGACGAACTGGGGTTCGCGCTCGACCAGGACCCGCAGACACAGTCCGTCCGGGACGCGCAGCGGGCTGCCCTCGACCTCGTGGACGAAGGCCAGGTCGAGTCTGCCCTCGGCGACCTGACGCAGCAGGGCGTTCGCGGACACGTCCATCTGCAGGCTGGGCTCCACGGCCGGGACGCGGGCGCGCAGCCGGCTGAGCCAGCCCGGAATCGCCCGGCTGGCCGTGGCGCCGATGCGCAGCCGGGGACCGCCCGCCGCGCGGGCGGCCGCGGCCCGTGTCTCGGTCACGATCGCGGTGAGCTCGGCGACCAGCGGCCGGGCACGGCTCACCACGATGTGTCCCAGCGGCGTGGGGCGGCTGCCCGTGCGGTCGCGGGTGAACAGCCGGCCGCCCAGCAGCTGCTCGATGCGGCGCAGCTGGGTGCTCAACGAGGGCTGTGCCATGCCCAGTTCGCGAGCAGCCTTGTGCAGGCTGCCGGCGTCGGCGACGGCGCACAGCACGCGTAAGTGCCTCACCTCGAGCTCCATGCGCGGAGCGTAAGGGTTGCGTCTGATGAGGCGCCAGATGTTCAAACGCCAACGGAACAGCACGAGTCGCCCTGATAGCCGTGCGCTATCCCCAGTTGCCATCATCCGCTCGGCCACCGGACTGACCCAGACTCGTGGGCGAACCGATCGTTCATCACCCCACACGAACGAGTAGGAGCCCCCCCACATGACGTCCACCCGTACGTCCTCCACGTCCGCGAAGGCCTCCAGGAGACTGCTGGCGCTCGGCCTGGGCGTGACGTTCGCGGCCCTGGGCGGCGCGATCCCGGCGAGCGCCCAGACCACCGGCCCCACCGCCACCGTCCGGGCCGGCTACACCGGCTCGGCCCACGAGGCGGCGAACAACAAGGCGTTCTTCCAGGCCGTGCTCGACTCGGTGGCCAGGAAGCAGGCGGCGCACCCGAACCTGCAGTCGGTGACCGTGTACTACAACGCCTCCCAGGCGCCGACCTTCCGCTCCCAGATATCGAGCGCCGCCTCGATCTGGAACAGCTCCGTGAGCAACGTCAAGCTGGCGTCCACCACGGGCAGCGCCGACTTCTCGTACTACGAGGGCAACGACTCCCGCGGCTCGTACGCATCCACCAACGGCCACGGCAGCGGCTACATCTTCCTCGACTACGCGCAGAACCGGCAGTACGACTCGATCCGCGTCGCCGCGCACGAGACCGGCCACGTGCTCGGGCTGCCGGACCACTACAGCGGCCCGTGCAGCGAGCTGATGTCGGGCGGCGGACCCGGCACGTCCTGCACCAACCGCTACCCCAACTCCACCGAGCGGGCGCGCGTCAACCAGCTGTGGGCCAACGGTCTCGCCAAGGCCCTGGACAAGCTGAACAAGGTGCGCTGACACCCAGGGGAGACCTCCGCCCCTGCCGGAGCGGGCTGTGCCACCGGCGGCACGGCCCGCTTCGCCGTGCCGCCGCACCGCCCGTAAGTCCGCCGGTGGCGGAACTAGGCGTGTTCTTCCGCCCGCCGCGAGCGCGGCCGGTTGAGTTCCGCGGTCAGCAGGTGCGCGTCGAGCAGGGCGACGTCGGCGGTGCGGGCGGCCCGTGAGTGGCCCGCGAGCATGCGCTTGGTGAGGGTGACGGCCTCCGGTGAGCGCCGCACGAGCGGCCGCACCCATGCCTGGACGGCGGCGTCCAGCTCTCCGGGCGGTGTGACCTTGTGCAGCAGACCGAGCCGGTGTGCGGTGGCGGCGTCGAAGACGTCGCAGGTGAGCATGAGTTCACGGATCCGTGCGGCACCGCCCTCCACGATGAGCCGGCCCATGGCGCCGCCCCAGGCCGGCGGCAGCCCCACGCCGATCTCGGGCATGCGGAACCGGCAGGTGTCCGCGCCCGCGCGCAGGTCGCAGAACGAGGCGAGCGCGAGGCCGGCGCCGATGACCCGGCCGTGCAGCCGGGCGATGGTGACGGCGTGGGTGTTCTCCAGGGCGTCGCACACCCGGTGGGCCTTGTCCGCGATCCGGCGCATCAGGGCCCCGGTCGGGTCCTCCTCCAGCGCGGCCCGGTACTCGTTGCGGTCGGCGCCCAGACAGAAGTCGTCCCCGGCGGCCGACAGCACCAGCACCCGGACGTCGGGGCGGTCGTGCAGGCCGTGGAGGAGGTCGGCGAGGGCGTCGAGGGCGGCCACGGTCAGCGTGCTGTCCCGGCCCGAGGGGTTGAGCCGGACCCGCAGGACCGGCCCGTCCTGCTCGGCGTCCAGTGCCCTGCTGTGGAACGACGCGGCGGCGGGGGAGGGGGTGATGATCTCGGTCATGAGAGGGCGACGTCCAGGTTCAGCAGCCGCCGGAAGGCGACACGGGGCGCCCACGACGGCCGGCGCACGAGGGTCAGGCCGGGGAAGCGCCGGACCAGTTGGTGGAGCAGGGTCTGGGCCTCGAGGCGGGCCAGCGGAGCGCCGAGGCAGTAGTGGATGCCGCCGCTGAAGGACAGGTGGCCCGGCTTGCGGTGCAGGTTGAACAGCTCCGGGTCCTCGTGCCGGGCCGGGTCGCGGTTGGCCGCGCCCACCATGAGGTGGACCATGTCGTCCCGGCGCACCTCGGTGCCGCCGAGCACACAGTCCCGGGAGGCGACGCGGCTGATGACGTGCGTGGGCGGGTCGTACCGCAGCGACTCCTCGACGGCCGCGGGGACGAGGTCGGGGCTGACGGCGAGCCGGTCCCACTGCCGGGGGTGCTCCAGCAGCAGCAGCGCCGTCGTCGACAGCAGCGTGGACGTGGTCTCCAGTGCGGCCAGCAGGAAGAACAGGGCGAGGTGGTAGACCGCCTCGTCGGCCTTCTCGCGGTCGCTCTCCATGCCGTCCCACACCGCGATCCAGCGGGACACCGGATCGTCACCCGGGCGCGCCCGGCGGTCGCGGACCAGAGCGGTGAAGTAGCCGCGCAGCTCGGCCGTCGCCGCGTCCGACAGGGCCAACTGGCTCGCCGAGGGCAGCAGTTCCTGGGTGAAGACCTGGTCGTGGGTCAGCTCCCGCAGCCGGGGGAAGTCGGCGGCGGGCAGCCCCATCCAGTGGCCGATGGTGGCCACCGGCAGCTCCTCGCTCACCAGGGCGTTGAAGTCCGCCTCGCCGTCGCGCAGCCGCTCGGCGAAGGTGTCGAGGAGTCCGCCGGTGATCCGCTCCACCGTCCCGCGCAGTTCCTCCAGGGAGCTGCGGTCGAACATGCCCGCCGACCGGCGCACCCAGGTGTGGTCCGGCGCGTTGAGCGCGGGCAGCGTTTTGCTCATCTCCCGTGAGGAGGGCGCCGTCCAGCGTGTTCCGTCTCCTTGCTGCTCCCGCCAGCGTGCGTCGGGTTCCAGCCACTCGCGGCCGCGCAGGACCTGGTCGCACAGGTCGAAGCCGGTGACGAGATGACCTCCCCACGGTGCCGCGACCACTCCGCCCCTCGACCGCAGTTCCGCGTACACCGGAAAAGGGTTCGCCTGACCTTTCGCCGTCCGCAGCCGGGAGAAGAGCGAGACGGCGAAGCGTCTGTCGGCGGGCGGAGTTGTCGCGATCTCCACGACGGTCCCTTCTTGATCGTCAGCATCGGGCGCGCCATGCATACCCAGCCGATGGCCGATACATACAAGATGACTATGCGCGGCGCGCGTTGCCTACGTCACTCCCCCCTGGTCCATGCCAGGAACCGGCTGAACAGACCGGGCCTGCCCTTGGGCGCGGCCGGTGCCGCCGACTGCGGCGACGTGCTCGGGACCCGGTGCGCGGCGCTCGGGGCCGGCTGGGGCTCCGCCGACCGCGCGGGCGTCACGCTGCGGGGGGTGAACCGGACCGGCAGGTTCACCAGGGACCGGCTCCAGGGGGCCGGCACCCAGTTCAGGTCCTTGAAGGGGACCCGGACCTCGACGTCGGGCAGCCGGTTGAGCAGCGACTCGACGGCGGTGACGGCGATCACGAACGCCGGGTCCTTGGCCGGGCAGGCGTGCGGCCCCGCCCCGAAGGCCAGATGGGCCTTGGCGCTGAGCTGTTCGCGGTGCTCTGCCAGCCGGGGGTCGGTGTTGGCCGCGGCGAAGGAGATGAGCACCGGGTCGTTGGCCCGGACCGTCCTGGCGCCCAGCTCCACGTCGTGAGTGGGGTAGTGGGCCGCGTAGTTGGCGATCGGCGCGTAGTTCCAGAGCACCTGGGTGACGGCGTCCTCGACCGGCAGGCCGGTCTGCCATTCCTCGCCGAGGATCAGGGCGCAGGCGCTGCCTATGGTCGCCGACAGCGGAGCGGTGCCACCGGAGAGCAGGGTCACCAGCTGGTGCAGAACCTCCTCGTCGGTGAGCTGCGCGGAGTGCTCCATCAGACGGGTCGTCAGGTCGTTGCCGGGCCGGCGGCGCTTCAGCGCGATCAGCTCGCCGAGCGCCTCACCGAGCACCTGGTCCGCGCCGGCCGTGCCGTCGAAGATGCCGCTGATGCCGACGATGACACGGTCGCCGATCTCCGGCGGGCAACCGAACAGGTCGCTGAAGACCAGCAGCGGCAGCGACTGGGCGTACTCGGCCATGAGCTCGGCCTGTCCGAGCCGGTCCGAACTGAACCGGCTGATCAGGTAGTCGGCCGACTGCTGGGTCTGCCGCACCAGCTGGAGCTCGTTGACGCCCGCCAGACTGTCGGTGACCGCCTGGCGCAGCCGGGCGTGCGCCGCCCCGTCGCTGAACAGCGCGTTGGGCCGGTACCCCATCATCGGCAGGGCCGGGCTGTCCGCGGGCACGCGTCCCTCGTTCAGCGCCCGCCAGCGCCGGGAGTCCCGGACGAAGGAGGCCGGGTTCTGCAGGATGTACAGGGCGGCGTCGTAGCTGGTGACCAGCTCGACCTCCACTCCCGGGGCGATGTCCACCGGTGCGCTCGGGCCGAGGCGGCGCAGCTGTTCGTAGTGGGCGTCCGGATCGGAGCCGAACTCGGGCCCGTAGAGCGGGACGTTGCCGTGCGCGGGGCAGCCGGGCGGTGGCCCCTGGATGCCGGGAGGCTGCTGCATGTGGGGGTGGCTCCTAGTCGAGAAGGGACAGAAGGTGGTGGACGAGGGTGATCAGGGCCTGCGCGGACGACTGCTGGTCCCGTACGTCGCAGGCGACGACGGGGGTCCGCTCGGACAGGTTCAGCGCCTCGCGGATCTCCGCGAGCGGGTAGTTGGTCGTGCCGTCGAAATGGTTGACGCCGATGGCGTACGTGAGGCCGAACCGCTCGACCAGGTCGAGGACGGGGAAGGAGTCCGACAGCCGCTCGGGGTCGACGAGGACCAGTGCGCCGAGCGCGCCCCGGGACAGCTCCTCCCACATCTCCTTGAAGCGCTCCTGACCGGGTGTGCCGAAGAGGTAGAGCACCACCTCGTCGCTGATGGTCAGGCGGCCGAAGTCCATGGCGACCGTCGTGGTGACCTTGTCCGGGGTTCCCGACAGGTCGTCAAATCCCACACTGGCCTCGGTGATCTCCTCCTCGGTCCGCAGGGGCTCGATCTCGGAGATGCTCCCGATGCACGTGGTCTTCCCGACCCCGAAGTGCCCCACCACGAGGATCTTGACCGCGGTGAGAACACCTGAATCCAGGTACACGAATCACGCTCCGAATCGGGCTTTGAGGCCGTCGAGTACGGCGTTGAGCACTTCCCGGTCGACACGTTCGGCGGGTGGAACCGGCTTACGCGCGATGATGTGACCGCTCTCCTCCATCTGCGCCAGGAGAATCCGTACGATCCCCAGGGGCAGATGGGTGTGGGCGGCCACTTCGGCCACGGAGAGAAAACCTTCCGCCACCAGTTCCAGAACCCGGCGCGCCTCCGGTGAAAGGGTGCGCACCGAAGCGGCGGCATCCTCTTGCGCGGACACCAGCGTGGTGCGCTCGTAGGTATTGTCCGGTGGCAGGGCCCGTCCGTTGGTGATCACGAAGAGCGGGACTAATGCCGAGGTCAGCTCGAGTTCCTCGTGCGGCTCGTCATTCACGTACGGCTCGCCTCCCCGCGGGGTGCCAGATATCCGTTCAGCCGGGGTACCGCCTCGTGCAGACGGGTGGTGAACTCCTCGATATCGGCCTCGTGTTCGGCGGCCGCGGCCAGGAAGGCGCCGTGCCCGGCCGAGATCAGGAAGATCCAGCCGTGCTGGAACTCGATGACCGTCTGCCGCCACTGCGCCGCCGGATCCGGCCCGGCGAACTGCGAGGTGGCCCTGCTGTAGGCGTGGATGCCGGTCATCGCCGCCGAGATGGTGTCCGCCAGGTCCTGGCTCATGCCCGTGGTGGCGCCGCGGGGCAGGCCGTCGTGGCCCAACAGGACGGCGTGACGGGCGCCTTGCACCTCACCGACGGCCGCGTCGAGGTCCGCGATAGGGATTCCCGTGCCGCCCACCGGCACCTGCTGGGCGCCGCCGGAGGGCCCGTCCCCGCTCTCCGTGTGCACGCGCGGCGGCGAGGTGAGGTTATTGCCGAGCCGGGCGACGAGCCGGTGCATGCGGAAGGAGATCTGCTGCATGTCGACGTCGGGGGCCGCGGCCGCGGCGAGATAGGCGCCCTGGCCGGCGCCGATCAGGAAGATCCAGCCGTGCGAGAACTCGATGATGGTCTGGTTCCACTGCCGGTCCGCGCCGGGCCCGGCGAAGTGCGAGGTCGCCCGGCTGAGCGACTGCATGCCCGCCATGGCGGCGGAGATCGTCCGCACGTCCTTCTGTTCCATGCCGTCGGTCGCGCCGCGGGGCAGGCCGTCCGCGGACAGCAGGACGGCGTGGCGCGCCTTCGGCACGTTGTGCACGATGTCCTCGAGCATCCACGACAGGTCGCTGGTCATGCGTCATCGGACCCTTCGGACGGCGCCGAGGCGAGATTGCGGCCCGAGAGCGTGCCGCGCTGGAAGGCGCCCAGGCTCCGGCCGACGGCCCGGCCGGCGTCCTCCGGCGCCGGGGCGGGCGACGCGGCGGCGTCCTGGTCGGGAACGCTCGCGATGGGTACCTGACGGGCACCCCGCCGGGGCAGGCCGTGCGCCGTGCGGGATACCGGCTCCGGCCGGCCCACGCTGCCACGGATACCGCTGACCTGGGGCTCCTCGGACACCGCCGGCTCCTCCTCGGTCCACAGTTCCTCCGGCAGCAGGACGACCGCCCGCACACCGCCGTAGCGGGAGACGCCCGTGACGTCCACCCGGAATCCGTACTGCCGGGCGAGCAGGCCGATCACCGGGAAACCGAACTTCGGCTGGTTCCCGAGATGCGAGAGCCGGGGGCTGAAGTCACTGGAGAGCAGCGCGGTCGCCTTCTGCCTGTCCTCGTCGTTCATACCGACACCGGCGTCGTCGATGACGATGCACAGGTTCTTCTGCACCCGCTGGAAATTGACCTCGATCGGCGAACCCTGCTGGGAGAAGCTGGCGGCGTTGTCAAGAAGTTCGGCGACCGCGAGGGCGACCGGGGAAACGGCGGACGCCTTCAATGCGAGACCGGTCTGCTGCATGATTTCGACGCGCCGGAAGTTTCGAATCTGACCCTGTGCGCTGCGCACCACGTCATAAACATTAGCGGGCCTATTACGACGGCCCAGCGGTGCGCCGCACATCACCGCAATGCCCTGCGCCTTGCGTGCCATCTGCGCATTGGCGTGACTGACTTCCAGCAGATCGCCCAGTACGGAATGGCCACCGTATTTGCGCTGGATTTCCTCGAGCAGTGCGAGCTGTTCCGCGGCAAGGCTCTGCAGAAAGCGCGCCGATCCCTTGAGGACGGCCTTCGTGCTTTCCTCGGCCGCCTCCTCGGCGTCCGCGATGGTCTTGTCGTGCTCGGCCCTGTGCTGCTGCAACTGTGCGCTTAAAGCGGCAAGTTGGCTGTCGGCCGCGCTCAGCTGCCGGGTCAGCTCCGCCTCGGCCAGGCGCTTCTTCGCGGCGATGGCCTTGTTGCGACGACTGAGCGCGAGTGCCGCGGTGACGGCGATGACCGCCACTGCGACCAGGCACCAAACGAGTGCGTCTCGAAACATGGATACCTTTCCTATGTGTAGCCCGCAACCATCGGTGGACGGACATCGGGGGAATCCGTGACACAACCGCTCGGAACGACTCGGCCGACTTCGGGTCGAGAAGTCGGTCCCAGTGCAGCTCCCGAGCCGAGTGGACCAAGGTCGCAGACGCGGGGATGCTATCACTGACTTGGCTAAACGTTTGCAACGCGGAGTGGTCGTATCAGGTCGGCCCGGAGCGCTGGCTCCGCCCCTTTTGCGGACGTACCGGTTGCCGCGCGCGGCGCCGGTAACCACCGGTTGTTCGCCGGGTCGCCTATTGAATGCGCGGCGGCCGTCATTTTCCCGTCATCCCGCCGGACTCATTGCCCTTTGTCGGACTTGGGATCACGCGCGCCGGTATACGACGCCGCCCGCCGCGGCGACCGGCGCACCGGACCGCGGGAAGGCCTCGGACCCGCCCCCGTTCACCGCTCCGCCTGGTCGGTGGCCATGGGCGGTGCGGCCGCCGCGAGCAGCACGGCCAGTCCCGCCACCACGCCGCCGACACCCCACCAGCCCCGGCGGGGCAGCCGCCGGTGCATCAGCGGTTCGGCGATGAGCAGGGCGAACGGCAGCTCCAGGATGAACAGCGGCCGCACCAGCGCGAGCGGCCCTTTGACGAGGGCCAGGCTCTGGCACACCGCCGCGCCGATCGCCCCCGCCATGCCCAGCGCCCACACGGGTCCGCGGGCGAGCTCACGCAGCAGCCCGCAGTCCGCCGTGCCGGCTCGCGGAGGCCGCCTCGCGCTGGAACGCGGTGCCCGCGGCGTTGCTCGCGTCTCCCGCGACGGCGGACGCCGCGGCCAGTTCGATCACGACCGTCTCCCGCCCGCGGACCATGCCTTCCGAAGAGGCCTCGGGCGTGTTCGGCCCACGAACGCCCTCGCCGGGGCGCCGCAGCGCCACGGGCCGGTACGGCGGTACGGGGTTCCGCCGCGGCGGCGGGCGTGAGCGGATGCCGTCGGCCGGACGGCGGGGACCGCCGGTACGCACCCGGCGCGGCGCGCCGCTGCCGGGTGCGTGGTCCGGTCACCGCTGATGCGGCTCGGCGCCGGCGGCGCCGGAGTGACCGGCCAGCGCCGCTCGCATCCGGCACAGCCTCTTGTGCTGGAGGTTGCCGAAGGGGATGAACCAGCCGAGGAAGACCACGGTGAGCAGCGCGAGGCCCAGGGTCTGGCGCGTCCCGGCGGTCAGCGCCGTCAGCGCGGTCACCGAGCAGAAGAGCACGGCGAGTACGACCTGCGCGGCGACGCGGTGCCGGGTGCGGTGCAGACGCTGCTCCACCAGGGCGCGCATGGCCTCGCGCTCCGCGGGATCGGTGGGGACCTCGCCCTTGCGCAGCCTGCCGTCCAGGCCGACGAGCCGGTCCGTGGAACCGCCGGCCGCGCGCTTCTCCCTGCGGCGCGCCACCACCACCACGGCGATGCCACCCAGCGAGCACAGTGCCGTCCGCGCCAGGACGGAGGCGGGCGAACGCCCGGGATAGAGGAGCAGGATCAGGGCGCTGCCGAGCAGGACGGACACGATGATCTGCAGCCACAGATGGCGGCTCAGGAAGTCGTTCAGGCGTTCCACGGCCTCTCCCGCCTCAGAGGCGCGGCCGGCGGCGGCCGGCCACCCGGACGGTCAGCGCCACGGCGAGCAGGACCCAGGCCACCGCGCTGTACGCCCAGGCCGTCGTCCCGCGCACCGCGCCGACGGCGCTCCACACCGCCCAGAGGGCGAGGACGGCGCACCCCGCCGTCCACGCGATGCCGGTGATCCGGGCGCGCAGCTGCGCGCGCTGCGCGGTGCCCGGTTCGAGGTCACCCAGCCCCCGGTCCAGCGGTGTCCCGCGCGATGTCATGGCCGGTCTCCTCCCGTCGCGGTGTCAAGGCCTGTCGCTTACCCGGCCGCGGCGGGCGCATGTCGTCAAATTCCCTACTCCATACGGAAGTTGATGATCCGCTTCGGGGCCGCGCCGCCCGGTCGTGCCGCCCCTCACACCCGGCTCGACGTGGCCGTGTCCGCGGACAGCCGCTGGGCGGCGTAGATCGGGACGACCGACACGAGGACGAGGACGGCGGCCACGACGTTCACCACGGGCGCCTGTTGCGGCCGGGTCATGTTGTTGAAGATCCAGATGGGCAGGGTCTCGACGCCGGGGCCCGCGGTGAAGGTCGTGACGACGATCTCGTCGAAGGACAGGGCGAAGGCGAGCAGGCCCCCGGCCAGCAGGGCGGAACGGACCAGCGGGAAGGTGACGTCCGCGAAGGCGCGGAAGGAGTTCGCGCCGAGGTCCATCGCCGCCTCCTCGTACGACGCGGCCGTACGCCGCAGCCGGGCGACCACGTTGTTGAACACCACGACGATGCAGAAGGTGGCGTGGCCGACGATCACGGTGAACAGGCCGAGGCCCACGCCGAGCGGCTCCAGGACGGTGCCGAACGCGGAGTTGAGGGCGATGCCCGTGACGATGCCGGGCAGCGCGATCGGCAGCACCACGACGAAGGACACCGTGCCGCGGCCGAAGAAGCGGTACCGGGCCACGGCGAACGCGATCAGCGTGCCGAGGACCAGCGCGACGGCCGTGGCCCCGAGACCCGCCTTGACCGACACCCACACCGCCGCCCGCGCTCCGGAGCTGCCCGCGGCCACCGACCACCAGTGCAGGGTGAGCCCCGACGGCGGCCAGCTCGCGCTGCGGTCCGGGCTGAGGGAGTTGACGAGGACGAGCAGCAGCGGGACGTAGATCACCGCGAAACCGAGCGCGGCGCCCAGGCGCAGGGCGATCCGCGCGGTGCGGCCGAGATGCATGGCGCTCCTCCTCTACAGGTTGTTCAGCGCGCCGGTACGGCGGATCGCCAGCAGGTACAGGACGATCACGACCACGGGCACGGTGCCGAGCGCCGCGGCCATGGGCAGGTTGAGTTCGATGTTGGAGTACACGAGGTTGCCGATCAGCTGGGTCTTGCCGCCGACGATCTGCACGGTGATGTAGTCGCCGAGGCTCAGTGAGAAGGTGAAGACCGATCCGGCGGCGACCGAGGGCAGCACCATGGGCAGGACCACCGAGCGGAAGGTGCGGCCGGCCCGCGCGCCGAGGTCGGCCGAGGCGTCGAGCAGATTGTCCGGGAGCTGCTCCAGGGCCGTGTGGATCGGCAGGATCATGTACGGCAGCCACAGGTAGGTCAGGGTGAGCACGGTGGCGGTCAGGCCGAAGCCCGGGCCGCTCAGCCCGAACGGCCGGAGCATCCAGTCGGCCGGACCGCCCTCGGCGAGTATGAGCCGCCAGGCGTACACCTTGACCAGGTAGCTCGCCCAGAGCGGGGTGAGGATGGCGACCACCAGCAGCGGGCGCCACTTCGGCCGGGCCACCCGCGCGGTGCAGAAGGCGACCGGGAAGGCGATCACGGCGCACAGCACGGTCACCGCCAGGGCCACGCCGACGCTGCGGAGGACCACCTGCCGGAACACCGGTGTGGTGAACAGCGCGTGGAAGTTGTCCGTCGACCAGACCTTCACCACCTCGGAGGTGAAGGAGTTCGTCGTCCAGAACGCGGAGACGAACAGAACGGTCAGCGAACCGAGGTACAGGACGGCCAGCCACAGCAGTGGGGCGGTGAGCAGCAGCGTCAGGCGCAGCCGGGGCCGTCGGTGCAGTGTCCCGGCGAGCCGCCGGACGGTGCCCCGTCCGGCGGCCGCGGTCGCGTCGGTCGTCACCGCTCAGCCCTTGATCTCGGTCCAGGCCTGCACCCACTTGGCGTAGGGCACGCAGCGAACGTCGGTCCGGCCGTCGAGGCACTGCTCGATGGGCGTGTTCCAGAAGGCGATGTTCTTCCAGTAGCCCTCGTCGGAGGCGTGGTAGGTCGCGCAGAAGGTCTTGGCACTGGTCTCGGAGCAGGCCTTGGCGTTGGCCGGGGCCTCCCCGAAGTACTCGGCGACCTGGGCGTTGACCTTGGGGGAGACGATCCAGTCGAGCCACTTGTAGGCGCAGTTGGGGTGCTTGGACTTCGCGGAGACCATCCAGGTGTCGGACCAGCCGGTCGAACCCTCCTTGGGGACGAGGGCCTTGACCTTGGCGCCCTCGTCGGCGGCGAGGCCGGCGATGACCTGCCAAGTGGTGCCGACCACGGAGTCCCCGCTCTTGAAGGCCGAGACCTCCTTGAGGTAGTCGCTCCAGTACTCGCCGATGTCACCGTTCTGCTTCTTCAGCAGCGTCACGGCGGCGTCGAACTGCTTCTGGTCGAGCGCATAGGGGTCCTTGATCTTCAACTCGGGCCTGGTGGCCTTGAGATACAGGGCCGCGTCGGCGATGTAGATCGGCGAGTCGTACGCGGTGACGTGACCCTTGTGCCGGGCGGCGTCGTCGAAGACGGCCGACCAGGAGGTGGGCGCCGGGCTCACCTTCTCGGTGTTGTACATCAGCAGGTTGGCGCCCCGGCCGTGCGGGATGCCGTACATCTTCCCGTTCACGGAGTTCCAGGAGCCGTTCTTCAGTCCGCTGAAGACATCCTTGTAGTGGGGGACGAGCGCGGTGTTGACCGGGGCGGCGTCACCGGAGGCGATCAGGCGCAGGGAGGCGTCACCGGAGGCGGAGACGGCGTCGTACTCGCCGGTCTTCATCAGCTTGACCATCTCGTCGGAGCTGGCGGCGACCTTCGAGTGCACCTGGCAGCCGCTCTGCTTCTCGAAGCCGCTGACCCAGTCGACCTTGGGGTCGTTGGAGCCGTCCTCGACGTAGCCGGCCCAGGCGATCAGATTGACCTGTCCCTCGGTCCGGCCGAGTTTCGTGGGCGCCTTGAGGTCGGGCGGGTTGAGACCGGTGGCGGCGGAGCCGCCGGAGCCGGAGGAGTCGCAGGCGGCGGCGAGCAGCAGCGCGGCGGCGCCGGCCGCGGCCTTCAGGGTACGGGTGAGACGCACGACGTTCTCCAGGGGTGAGGGAGCCTTGCGCGAGCGGGGGGACGGACGGGGGAGCGGAGTCGGGTGGGGCCGGGTCCGGTGGTCAGGTGGGCAGCCGGACGGCGTGACCGCGGTGCCAGCGCAGTCTGACCCGGGTGCCGCGGTAGGCGGCGACGTCCTCGGAGGAGGTCTCCAGGTTCTGCTGCAGGGCGGTGAGCCGGCCGCCGCCGTCGAGGTCGACGAGGAACCGGGTGGCGTCACCGAGGTAGACGACCTCGGCCACGGTGCCGGTCGCGGTGGCGTGCCCGGGCTCGTCCGCCTCGGCGGACTCCTTCAGCACGCGGATCTTCTCCGGGCGGATGTTGTACGTGCCGGGCGCGCCGACGATCCGCCGGGCCGTCTCGCCCTCCAGCAGGTTCGAGGTGCCGACGAAGGAGGCGACGAACGGGGTGGCGGGCCGCTCGTATATCTCCGCCGGAGTGCCGACCTGGGCGATCCGGCCCTGGTCGAAGACGGCGATGCGGTCGCTCATCGTCAGGGCCTCCTCCTGGTCGTGGGTGACGAAGACGAAGGTGATGCCCACCTCCCGCTGCAGCGCCTTGAGTTCGACCTGCATCTGTTCGCGCAGCTTCAGGTCGAGGGCGCCGAGCGGCTCGTCGAGCAGCAGGACCCGGGGACGGCCGACGAGGGCACGGGCGAGGGCGACGCGCTGGCGCTGGCCGCCGGACAACTGGGCGGGGCGGCGGCGGCCGTAGCCCTCGAGGCGGACCTCCGCCAGAGCCTTGCGGGCGCGGACCAGGCGTTCGGCCTTGGGCACCTTGCGGATCCTCAGCCCGTAGGCGACGTTCTGCTCGACGGTCATGTGCGGGAACAGGGCGTAGTCCTGGAAGACGGTGTGCACGTCCCGCTCGAAGGGGGCTAGGCCGGTGACGTCCTGCCCGGCGAGTTCGATGCCGCCCCCGGTGGGGGTCTCGAACCCGGCGATGAGCCGGAGGACCGTGGTCTTCCCGGATCCGGACGGGCCGAGCATCGAGAAGAACTCCCCGTCCCGGACCTCCAGGTCGACTCCGGCCACGGCGGTCGTCTCACCGAACGACTTCCGCAGATCCTGCAGCCGGATCGCAATTCCCTCCATGCGGGAACCTTTCTGGAGCGCTCAACGTTGAGCGCAAACATATGAAGTCATAGTTCTGATCTCAAGGGCCCCTTAAGGTAAAGCTTGAGTCAACGCATGAGGTGGTGGCCGTGAGGCAGCACGAGAGGGAGGGCGGCGCCCGCCTGGCCGTCTTCACCCCGGTGGACGGCGGGGCGCGGGTGGACGCCGTCGTCCGCCGTATAGGGGACGCCATCGAACTCGGCCTGCTCGCCGACGGCGAGCAACTGCCCGGCGAGAGCGACCTGGCGGGCCGGCTCGGCGTCTCCACCGTCACCCTGCGCGAGGCCCTCATGGCCCTGCGGCAGCAGGGCCTGGTCACCACCCGGCGGGGCCGCGGCGGGGGCAGCTTCGTCTCCCTGCCCGAGGTCCCCGCCGCCGACCGGCTGGAGGCCCGGCTGCGCGGCTGGAGCACCGACGAACTGCGCGACCTGGGCGACCACTGGGCCGCCCTGTCCGGCGCCGCCGCCCGCCTCGCCGCCCGGCGCACCGAACTCGGTGACCTGGACCCGCTGCGCCGCACCGCCGAGGAACTGGCGCGGGCCCGGGAGACGGCCGCGCGCAGCCGCCTGTACGGCCGCTTCCACGTCGAACTGGCGGCCGCCGCCCAGTCCGCCCGGCTCACCCGCGAACAGGTGGCCCTCCAGAGCGAGGTGGGCGCTCTGCTGTGCCTGGTCCTCGACAGCGACGAATATCGTGAAGAAGTGGCGGAGCGTCACCGCTCCGTGATCTCCGCCGTGCAGGATGGGGCCGACCAAACGGCCGGCACGCTGGCCGAGCGGTGCGTCAGGGACGCCACGGAACGGCTCGTCGCCGTGCGCCTCACCCTCTGACGCGCCGCGTCCGGTTCCCGTCCGCTGGAGGACATCATGGGCTGGAGCCCCGGGCAGGCCGCCTCGGCGGCAGCCACGCTGGACACGGACGTCGAGGCCTGGGTGGCCTCCCGGGTGGGCGGCGCCCTGGAGACGGTCTTCGAGGCCGTCGCCGCCATCCGCGCCGACACCACGGCCCTGCTCGCCAGGGTGTCCGCCCGGGGCGGCCGCCCCGCGAGCGCCGACCTCGCCGCCCTCCGTCCCGGCCTGCACCACCGCCTGACCTGCCAGGAACTGGTGTCCGGCGCCGGCTTCGTGGCGGCCCCCGGTCTGCTGGCCGACGTACCGGCGTGGCTGGAGTGGTGGCAGAAGGGGACCGACGGAGACCTGCGGCCCCTGCTGCTCGACCTCGACCCCGACCACTCGGCCTACTCCGACTACACGCACTGGGACTGGTTCACCCTGCCCCGCGACACCGGCCGCCGGGCCGTGGCGGGCCCCTACGTCGACTACCTCTGCTCCGACGAGTACAGCCTCACCCTGTCCGCGCCCGTCGAGACGGAAGGGCGCTTCGCCGGGGTCGCCGCCGCCGACGTGTACCTGCGGCACTTCGAGGCCGCCGTACTGCCCCTGCTGCGCAGGCTGCCCCGCCCCGCCCACCTGGTGAACGCCCGCGGCCGGGTCGCCGCCTCGGCGGACCCCGCGCACCTGGCCGGCTCCCTCACCAGGGGCCCCGGCTTCGGCGCCCTGCTCGCCGGGTCGGCGCCCGCCGAGCACGACGGCCTGCGGCTGGTGCCCTGCCGCGGCGTCCCGCTGGTCCTCGTCCTGCGCGAGGACTGAGCACGCTCCGGCGCGTGCGCGGGCGCCCTTCACCCGGACGGGTCATTCCCGCGGTGTTCCGGCCGTCCCGGCGCATGGTCGGGCCCCAGCCGGTGAGACATCGGTCATGGAACAACCGACACCGAGCGGCCCGGTTCCGGCTCCGCGCACTCCGGCCCGGTCCGACGTGGTGTTCACCGCGGACTTCACCTCAGAACGCCAGTGGGTCGCGGGCCGTTCGTGGGCGTATCCCGACGGCGGCCCGGACAACCCCGGCGACGACAAGCTCGACCACCTGGTGTCCGACGCCGCCTACAGCCGGTCGGGCGTCTTCCGGGCCAGACGGAGGCCGGACGGCCGGTGGAACACCGGACTGCTGACCACGGAGGGCAGCGAGGAGGCGTTCCTGCTCCGGACCGGAGACGTCCTCACGGCCCGGGTACGGCTGCCGCGGGAGCCCGGCGCCTGGCCCGCCATCTGGACCTGGCGCGACGGCGGCCAGGAGATCGACGTCTTCGAGTACCACCCCGACAACCCGGATCTGCTGGAGCTCTCCAACCACGTTCGCGGCAGCGGCAGTTACTTCCGTGACGACGCCGTCCGCCCCGGCGCCTGGATCGACCTGCGGACCGACTTCGGCGCCCGGTCCGTAGTCTGGTGGGTCAACGGCACCCGGGCCTTCGCGGACCGGCGCGGGGTGGGTTCCGGCTGGCACGCCCACCTCATCGTCAACCTGTCGGTGTCCGCCGGGCGTTACCACCCCCCGCCCGACCGGTCGACGACCGCGATGTCGTTCGAGGTGCGAGACCTCGTCGTGCGGCGGCCGCGCGGCGCCACGGCACGGGAGGAGGAGGCGGTGACGGAGGCCGCCGAGGAACGGCCCGCCTGACGGACGCCACGGGCATCGGACCCGGCGGGCGCGCCCGGAAGCCCGGACGGCTGCCGTCGCCGGCCGCGTTCCCCGGACCGCGCGGTCAGTCCACCGGCCAGGTGTGGACCGGGGCGTTGAGGTGCATGTAGTCGATGTACAGCTCGGTCATCCGGCGCAGCGCCTCGTGGCGGCCGGCCTGCGTGCCGGACTCGATGCGGTGGAACATCTCCTTCTGCCACACCGCCCCGTTGCGGGCGGTGACGCAGCGCTGCTCGATGATGCCGAGCAGCGGCTCCCGCCAGGCCGCGTCCATGCCGGACTGCTCGAGACCGCGGTGCGCCATCGGCAGCAGCCGGCGCAGCACCAGTTCGGGCACCGGCACCTCGCCCATGCCGGGCCAGTACAGCAGGGCGTCGATCCCCTGCCGGGCCGCCGTGTGGAGGTTCTCCTCGGCCGCGGCGAAGGACATCCGCGACCACACCGGCCGGTCCTCCTCCACAAGCGCGCGGGTCAGCCCGTAGTAGAAGGCGCCGTTGGCCAGGGTGTCGGCGACCGTCGGCCCGGCGGGCAGCACCCGGTTCTCGACCCGCACGTGGGGCTTGTCGTGGGAGACGGCGTAGACCGGCCGGTTCCAGCGGTAGATGGTGCCGTTGTGCAGGGACAGTTCGGCCAGCCCGGGGATGTCCCCGCGGTCCAGCGTCTCGCCGGGATCCTGTTCGTCGCACAGGGGCAGCAGGGCCGGGAAGTAGCGCAGGTTCTCCTCGAACAGGTCGAAGACGCTGTTGATCCACCGCTCGCCGAACCACACCCGGGGCCGCACCCCCTGGACCTTGATCTCCTCGGGGCGGGTGTCGGTCGCCTGCTCGAACAGCGGCACCCGGGTCTCGTGCCACAGCTCCTTGCCGAACAGGAACGGCGAGTTGGCCGCCAGCGCCACCTGCACCCCGGCGATGGCCTGCGCCGCGTTCCAGTAGCCGGCGAAGTTCTCCGGTGACACCTGGAGATGGAACTGCGTGCTGGTGCACGCGGCCTCGGGCGTGATCGTGTCGGCGTACGTCCGCAGCCGGTCGACGCCGTCCACCTCGATCCGCAGGTCCTCGCCGCGCGCCGCGAAGACCTGGTCGTTCAGCAGCCGGTAGCGCGGGTTCTCCGACAGGGTCCCCTCGCCGATGTCGTCCTGCCGCAGCGTGGGCAGGATGCCGATCACGACCAGGCGCGCCCCCACCGACCTGGCCCGCTCGTCCGCGTGGTTCAGCGCCGCGCGGATCTCCGACTCCCAGGCGTCGGGACCGCCCTGCGTCAGCGCGCGGGGCGGCACGTTGATCTCCAGGTTGAACCGGCCCAGCTCGGTGGACCATGCGGGGTCCGCGATCGCCTCCAGCACAGCGGTGTTGCGCATCGCGGGCTCGGCGGCGTCGTCGACCAGGTTCAGCTCGATCTCCAGCCCCACCTGGGGCCGCTCGGCCTCGAAGAGCTGATCGCGCAGCATCTGCGCGAAGACGTCGAGACACTCCTGCATCTTGATCCGGTACCGGCGACGGTCCTCACGGGTGAAGACGAGCGCCGGGACGTCCCGTCCCATAGGCCCTCCTGGATCGCGCTCCTCGAGAGACCTCCCGTCCCAGGGTGGCATTGCCGGGCGAACCGCACCATGCGGGGCGGGGATTGCCCGGCGCCGGGTGCGCGGGCCTCACAGCGCCCGGGCGACGAGCAGCGCCACGTCGTCGTGGTCCTCGGGGTGCCGCAGGCCGTACAGCAGCAGGTCGCAGGTCTCCTCGAGCGGCCGTCCCGGTTCGTCGAGGAAGCCGAGGAGCACGTTGAGCCGGTCGTCGATGGGGTGCTGCCGCGTCTCCACGAGGCCGTCGGTGTACAGCACCAGCAGGTCGCCGGGCCCCAGCTCCACCGTGGCGGTCTCGAACTCGACGCCCCCGACGCCGAGGGGTGCCCCGGTGGGCAGGTCGAGCAGCTCGGGCGCCCGGCCGGGACGGGCGAGGGCGGGCGGCATGTGGCCGGCGTTGGCGATGGTGCACCGCCGGGTGCGGGGGTCGAACACGGCGTACAGACAGGTGACGATGTAGTGCTCCAGATCGCAGGTGATCCGGTCCAGGTGCTGGAGCACCGCGTCGGGGGCCAGGTCCAGGTCCGCGTAGGCGCAGGTCGCGGTGCGCAGCCGGCCCATGGTGGCGGCCGCGTCGATGCCGTTGCCCATGACGTCGCCCACCACCAGCGCGGTCTTGTCGTCGGCCAGCGGGATGACGTCGTACCAGTCGCCACCCACCTCGCTGGTGGCCTGCGCGGGCTGGTACCGGGAGGCCAGCTCCAGGCCGGTGTGGTGCGCCGAGTGGTCGGGCAGGAGGCTGCGCTGGAGGGTGAGCGCGGTGTTGCGCACGCTCTGGAACCAGCGGGCGTTGTCGATGGCGATCGCGGCGCGGCCGGCCAGCTCTCCCGCCAGAACGACATCGTCGTCGTCGAAGGGCAGCGGGTTGCGGGTGCGTTTGAGGTCGAGCGCGCCGAGCACCTCGCCGTGCGCGATCAGCGGTACGGCGAGATACGAGTGCACGCCCGCCCGGGCCAGGTAGGCCCCGGCCTCCTCGTTGCGCGCGATGCGCGACAGGTCCCGCTCGCCGACGTGCCGGACCAGGACCGGACGGCCGGTGTGGACGCACAGGGTCACCAGCCGGTCACCCTCGTAGGAGGCGAGGTCGCCGGGCGGGTCGGCGGCCCGCAGCGCCACCGTGGGGTGGGCCGCCCTGAGAGCGAGGGCGCGGAACAGCTCCGGGCCGTTGTCCGGGCGGCGGACGCGGCGGCAGGCCAGGGCCGAGTCCAGCACGTCGACGGCGACCACGTCGGCGAGCACCGGAGTGGCGATGTCGGCCAGCTCACGAGCGGTCTGCTCCACCTCGAGCGAGGTGCCGACCCGGGTCGAGGCGTCCGCGATGAGCGCCAGCCGCCGCCTGGCCCGGTCCGCCTCGGCGGCCGCGTGGTGCCGCTCGGTTACGTCGACGACCGAGGCGGCCGCGCCCAGCACCCGCCCGCCGGGGTCCTCGAGGCGGTAGAAGGACAGCGACCAGGCGTGCTCGTGCTCCGGATCGGAGGGCGGCAGACCCACGTGGTACTGGTCGAGCAGCGGCAGGCCGGTGGCGAGCACCTGACGCAGACAGGACTCGACGGTGCCCACGTCGAAGAAGGGCAGCATCTCCCGCAGCCGGCGCCCGATGTGGTCCTCGGCGGGCACGCCGTCGATCCGCTCCAGTGCCGGGTTGACCAGCAGGTAGCGCAGATCCGGGTCCAGCAGGGCCAGGCCGATCGGCGACTGGTTGATCAGCCGCTCGCACAGGGCCAGGTCGGTCTCCACCCGCTGCAGCAGCGTGTGGTCGGCCGCGATGCCCAGGGCGTACACCTGTCCCACGTCGTCCAGCAGCCGCATGGTGCGGAACTCCGTCAGGCGGCTGCTGCCGTCCTTGTGCCGGATGGGGAAGGCACCGGCCCACCCCCGGCCGGTCTGCAGGACCTCGGAGAACAGGCTCACCACGGCCTGCAGATGCTCGGGCCGGACCAGCAGCTGGGCCGCGTACTGGCCGAGCACGTCCTCGGCGGTGTAACCGAACAGCTCCTCGGCCTGCGGGGTCCAGAAGACGATGCGCCCACTGGTGTCGAGCGCCACGGCGGCCACGCTGAGCACGTCCAGCAGGCCGGTCGGGCGGGGCCGCTCGGGGCTGTGCTCGTCGCCGGCGCGGAAGGAGTCCACTGCCATACCGGATCCACCTCCACCGGTCGGTCGTCGGGGGCGTACTCCGAGCGCTGCGGACCGGTACCTCCATGCTGCCCCCGGCGCCGGGCCCGCCCCAACCGCAGAGCGGCCCGCGCGCTTCGGGCGGACCGGCAGCGCCAAGGGGAGGACACGGGGCGGAACCCGCCGGACCGGGCCGCGGCGTGGGACTGTCCGCGGAGCCACGTGATCTTCCCGACGCTTCCGCCTCCGTCCCGCCCCGGCCACGCGACGGCTGTGCGGGCGGCCGATGGCGTCGTGGCGGCCCGGGCCCGGGGTGCCGGGTCGCTGCTCGGGCATCGCGCGGGGGACGTCGCCTGCCGCCCCGCGGTCCGGCTGCCGGCCGGACCCCGGACCCCGGCGCGAGCGGCCGCCGGCGCGTGGTACGGGCGCGCCGCAATGCGATGGAACGGTCCGGTCCCCTCCGGCACGCCCGGTCGAAGGCGGTCCGGGCCGGGCAGGGGATCCCTCGGGACAGGTCAGCCCTCGGAACCGACGGGGGCGTGGCCGGTGCAGTGGGCGGCGAGCGAGCCGGGACCGCCGCCGGTCATCGGGATGCCGTCCAGGAACTCCCTGGGCAGGTCGAACGCCTCGACCAGTTCGGTCATACGCGGCGCGAGGTCGCGCAGGACGTCGTCGAGGAGCTGGGGGAGGGCGCGCACCTGGTCGGCGGAGAGGTGCCCGTCGGCCAGCAGGTCGCCGGTGAACTCGCCGAGCTGCTCCAGCAGGAACAACCGGCACAGATCCTCCAGCAGGCCGCCCGCCTCCGGGTGCCGCGCCCGGGTCACCGCGGCCAGGAAGGCGTCGGCCGCCTGCAGCCGGGCGTGCACCGAGACCATCTCCAGGGCGGCGGAGGACGCGCCGTTCCACCGCTCGACCGGATCGCCGGAGGGACCCCGGCGCAGGGCCGCCCGCGCCCGGTCCTGCCAGACGGCCTCGGCCCGGGCCAGCAGCCCGCGCAGATGCCGGACGTCCGTCAACCGCTCCACATCGCCCGGGGGTTCGGGCTCCTGGCGGGGCGGCTGGTGCTCGAACAGCATCTCGGCGGCCGCCTTCACCCAGATCACCAGGTTGTCGCCCTCGGCGGTGATGGTGCCCTCGATGTACTGCGGGAACTCCGACAGGCCGTTGGCGGCGAACAGGCCCTGGGCGCCGCAGCGTTCCCGGCACTCGACCGTGATGTCCCGCGCCTGCCAGGTGATCCAGCCCTTGGCCACGGCGATCAGCCGTTCGGCGTCCGCCCGTTCCCCGGCTTCCGCCCCGGGGTGCCCGGCGGCCCAGCGGGCGAGTGCCGCCCGGTGCAGGAAGGTCATGGCGTAGGCCGTTGCGATGCCCTTCAGCAGCCGCCCGTGATGCGGGCGATGGGCGTTCACCGGGACGCGCTGACCTGCGCGCGGTCCGCTGACCAGCCGGTGGTCGCCGTAGCGTACGGCTATCGCGAGCGCGGCCCGGGTCGCGCCGACGGCGGCGCCGCTCATGCACAGCTTGCCCATGGTGACCCGGCCGATGGAGTGCAGGAACCGCTTGCGCCGGTTGCCGAGACCGCTGTGCAGCCGGCCCTCGGCGTCCAGCCGGCCGTGCTCGGACTCCAGCAGGGCCTCGCGCGGCAGTGTCACCCGGTCGAACGCGGTCAGGCAGTGGTCCACGGGGGCTCCGGTGCGCAGCGGCAGCCGGCGGACCCGGACCCCCGGCAGCAGTCCCCGCTCGTCGCTCAGCGGGGTCAGGAACAGGAAGACGCCCTCGTCCCGGCCCTCGACCAGGAGGCGGGCGGCGACCACGGCGCTCTTCGGCCCGCCCGTCATGCTGGTGTTGGGCATGAACTTCTGCGCGCCCGCGTGCGGGGTGTCGAGCACGAAACCCCCGGTCACCGGGTCCAGCTCGGCGGTGGTCTCCAGCGCCGAGGCGTCGTTGCCGTGATCCAGCTCGGTGCACAGGAACGTTCCGGTGCGCCGCAGGGCCGTGAAGTCGGACAGGTCCCGGCCGCCGGAGCCCCCGTGGTCGAGCAGGCTGCCGAGGAAGAGGTTGTAGTGGATGCTCGCCACCGTGCACAGGCCCCCGCCGCCGTCCACGATCGCCGCCCACTCGTGCAGGGCCGCCAGCAACCGGGGATCGTCCGCCAGCCGTTCGGCGTCCCCGGCGGTGTCGTTCACCAGACGCAGCCACTCGTAGGAGAGCGCGGCCCGCTCGGCGGCGCCGAGTCCGGGGCGGTGGCGGAAGGTGTCCTTGGCGACGAGCTCGCGCCACATCCCGTGGACCCGCTCGCGGTCGTCGCCGTCGAAGAGGAGCCGGGTCAGCTCGCCGTGGTCCTCGATCTCCGGCAGAGGGGGGAGATGTACCTCGGACGTCAAAAGGGTCATGACCCTCTCCCGTGGTCGCGGATCCGGCAGGGTGGGTTGCGCAGAGTCAGAAGATACGGACCTCCCGGTTTGCTTATCAAGCCAAATTTCTGCCAACGGTGGCCGAACAGGGCCGTCTTGTGAACCCTGCCGGATCGGCCAGGAGCGGAATGCCCAACTCCCCCGGGGCGCGGCCTTCTTCCCGTCGCGGACAGGCCCGGCGGGGTATTGAGATACCGGTCGACAGGTTTTATCGTGGCGCCGGCGACGGCCCGGAGGGCCCGTGCGCCCGGTGAAGGGGAGGCATCCATATGGTTGAAGGGGCATCTTCCGAGGTGGCACGATACGAACCTGTCGGTTTCTTTTCGTGGCCGACCGGTCTGTGAAGCCAGTGCGGAGGATGTGCCGTGGCCCTGCAGGAACGAGCGATCAGGACGAGGCGCAACATCCTGGTGGCAGCCGCCGACGTGTTCGCCGACGTCGGCTACGAGGCCGCGACCATCTCGGAGATCCTCCAGCGGGCGAACGTCACCAAGGGTGCCCTCTACTTCCACTTCGCCTCCAAGGAGCAGCTCGCCCAGGCGGTGCTGACCGACCAGCTGAAGGCGGTGCCGGAGTCGCCGCCGCGCGAACTGGTGCTCCAGGAGGGGCTGGACGCGGGCTTCCTCCTCGCCCATCTGCTCGGCTCGGGAGATCCCATGGTGCGCGGCAGCATCCGCCTCACCGTGGACCAGGGCTCACCGCACGACGGGCTGGACCGCCGGGTCCCCATGGCCTCCTGGGTCGACTACAACGCCATGCTGCTGGAACGGGCGAAGGCGAACGGGGAACTGCTGCCCCAGGTCGACGTCCGGGCCGCGGCGAAGGCGTTCGTGGCCGCGTTCACCGGGGCGCAGGTGCTCTCCAAGATCATGAACGACCACTCCGACCTGATGGAGCGGGTGGTCGACCTCTACCGGCACCTGATGACCAGCATCGCCGTCCCCGCGGTCCTGGTGCGTCTGGACATGTCGCTCGACCGGGGCAGACGCGTCCACGAGGAGGCCATGGAGCTGCGCGGGGAACCGCAGGAGGCCCAGGCCGCCCGCTGAGCGGGAGGCTTCCGCGGAGTACGGCCGCCGGCCCTCTCCCGGAGCGGGGGAGCGGACATCGCTGCCATGGGCACGTCGCCACGCCACAACGTGATGCAGGACCGACCCAGGGAGCACACCGATGGAACAGACCGCCTGCCCTTACGCCTTGGACCTCACGGGCCGGGACCACAGGGGCGAGGCCGCGAAACTGCGCGCCCAGGGCCCCGCGGTCCAGGTCGAGTTGCCCGGCGGGATCCTCGCCTGGGCCGTCGTGGGACAGAGCCACATCGAGCGGCTGCTGACCGACCCGCGCGTCTCGCGCAGCGCGCGGCTGCACTGGCCGCCGTTCATAGCGGGGGAGATCACCGAGGAGTGGCCGCTCTACCCGTGGGTGGCGAACGAGAACATGCTGTTCGCCTACGGGGAGCACCACACCAGGCTGCGCCGCCTGGTGGCCGGCGCGTTCACCGCCCGCCGCTCCGAGGCGCTGCGGCCCCGCGTCCGGGAACTCTCGGCCGAACTGCTCGGCGAACTCGCCGCCCTGCCTTCCGGCGGCCCGGTCGACCTGCGCACCGCTTACGCGGAGGTGCTGCCGCTCAGGGTCATCTGCGAACTCTTCGGTGTGCCGAGGGGCGCCGAGACGGACGCCCTGTCGGCCGCACTGAGCACCGTGTTCAGCTCCACCGTCACGGGCGCGGAGATGGAGGCGGCCAGGCTGGAGGCCTTCGGGCGGCTGGCCGCACTGGTCAAGGACAAGCGGGAACGGCCGGGCGACGACCTGACCAGCTCGCTGATCGCGGCGCGGGACCACGGCGACCGGCTCACCGAGGACGAACTCCTCGGCTCGCTCTTCATGTTCATCGCCGCCGGCCAGGACACCACCGCCACCCTCATCACCAACGCGGCCGGCGCTCTGCTCACTCACCCCGAACAGCTCGCGCACGTGCGCGAGGGCCGGGCAACCTGGGCGGACGTGGTCGCCGAGACCATGCGCGTGCACACGCCCGGGGCGTACGCGCCGATGCGGTTCGCCGTCGAGGACATCGACCTGGACGGAGTGCTGATCCGCAAGGGCGACTGCATCCTCGTCAACTTCGCGGCAGGCGGCCACGAGACCGAGCGGCACGGGCCGGACGCGGACCGCTTCGACCTGTTGCGCGACCGCGACCGGGACATCCTCGGCTTCGGCCACGGACCGCACCGCTGCCTCGGTGCCCCGCTCGGGGAGATCGAGGCGGCCTCCGCGCTGTCCCGGCTCTTCGAGATGTTCCCGGACGTGGAACTCGCCTGCGCGCCGACGGAGTTGGCGCCGCTGCCGACGTTCATGCTCAACGGCTACCGGTCGCTGCCCGTCCTGCTGCGCCCGCAGGACTCCTGAACACGCGGGAGGCCGCCCGCCGGAAGTCCGCCGCCCACCACGGTCGGCGGACTTCCCCTGCTTCGCCCGGCCGACCGGACACGCGGTTTTCCTCGAAGTGCCGTACGGCCGACTCCCCGCGTGACAAGGGCATTTGCGCGGCCTTACGGGTTTTCGCGCCCGGCCGCGGGCCAGGCCTTGCCGTGCCCGTCCCGCATAAACATACTGAACATGCGGTTTACGGGGCCGAGGAGTGGCCTGCCTCCGCGCCGGCCCAGGAGGAGGGCGTCATGGTCAAGCAGGTTCGGGCGGTTCGCACCCGGCAGGCCCTCATACGCGCGGCGGCGGAGGCGTTCGCCCACGACGGCTACGCCCGCGCCTCCCTGCCCGCGATCAGCGGCAAGGCCGGGGTCAGCGCCGGGGCGCTGCACTTCCACTTCCCCAGCAAGGACGCCCTCGCCCGCGAGATCGAGGGCGCCGCCGCCTACTCGGTGCGTGAGCTGACCGAGTGCGCGCGGTCCGCGGACATCGGGGCGGCGGGGACGCTGGTCGCCGCGATCCGCCGGCTGGTGGTGGCCCTGGCCGCCGACCCCGTGGTGCGCGCCGGGTTCGTGCTGAGCGCCGATCCCGCACGCCACAACGGGACGGCGGTACTCGACACCTGGCACGACTGGGTGCGCGACACGGCGCGGCAGGCCCACGAGGCGGGGGAGCTGAGGGACGGCGTCTCGCCCGATGGCGTGGCCACGGTCGTGGTGGCGGCGACGGTCGGCTTCGAGCGGCTCGGGGGCCCGGACCGCGACCCGGAGTCGGAGGACCGCATGGTGGAGTTCTGGACCTGCCTGCTGCCCCGGCTGACCGCCGCGCCCGCCGCCGGTCCCGCCCTGCTGCCGCCCGCCGAGCCCGCCGTCGGCCGGGGCGCCGAGAACAGCATGGCCGGTCTGTAGGCCGCGGCTCGCTCCGGTTGAGTCACGGGCGGGCCGCGGCACGTACCGGGGCACGACGGGGAACGCCCGGATGCGAGGATGAGGCGCCATGACGGCAGGGTGGGGGTCGCGCGCGGCGCGTGCCGCGGTGTTCGCGGCCGTCTGCGTGCTGCTCGCGGCCCTCGGCCACGTCCTGATGTCCGGCCGGCACGTCCCCGGCTGGGCGCTCGCAGCGGGACTGGCCGTGACCGGCGCCGCCGGCTGGGCGCTGACGGGACGTGAGCGGGGGCTGCCGCTGGTCGTGACGGTCGTGGTCGCCGCCCAGACCGGGCTGCACGAGGCCTTCTCACTGGCCCAGCCGTCCAGCGCCACCATGGGTTCCGCCACCACGGGATCCGCCGGCATGGGCGCCATGGACATGGAGGCCATGGGCTCCCTGAACGCGGGCAGCGCCGGTGCCGGCCTCATGGGCCACATGAGCCACATGGGCCGGATGACGCACATGGCCGGCACGGGGCACATGCGGCACTCCGCGGCCGGCGGCTTTTCGCCCGGCATGCTCACCGCCCACCTGCTCGCCGCGCTGCTCTGCGGCCTGTGGCTGGCCCACGGCGAGAAGGCCGCGTTCCGCATCCTGCGGACCGCGGCGGCCCGGCTGGCGGCGCCGCTCAGACTGCTGCTGGCCCTGCCCGTCACTGCGGCGCGTCCGCGACCGCGGATCCGCCGCCGCCGTTCGGCGCGGGCACCGCGGCTGCTGCTCCTCGTCCACTCGATCGTCTCCCGGGGTCCGCCCGCCGGGGCCGCTGCCGTCTGACGGCAGCCGGAATCCCGGGGCCGCCGCCGCGCGCCCCGGGCCCCGGCCGTACCCGCGCACGCCCCGCGTCTTCCCGCGCGTGCCGCGGCGGCCGGCCCCTCTCCCCGGACCGCCGGCGCCGAAGCGTGCCCGCGGCCCGGATCCGGACGATCCGAGAAGGACTTCAGGTGATCACTCCTGCCCTCCTGTCCACCGCTCCCGAAAACCGCGCGCCCGCCGACGAGCCGGTCACCACGTGGGCCCTCGCGGCCCGGGCCGGCGACCCCCGCGCGCTGGAACACTTCGTCCGCGCGCTCCACCGCGACGTGCGGCGCTACGTCGCCCACCTGTGCGCCGACCCCCAGGCCGTCGACGACCTGGCCCAGGACACGTTCCTGCGCGCGCTCGGCAGCCTGCACCGGTTCGAGGGCCGTTCCTCGGCGCGCACCTGGCTGCTGTCCATCGCGCGCCGTGCGGTGATCGACAGCCATCGGCACGCCGCCGCCCGGCCCCGGCTCTCCGACGCCCCCGACTGGCAGACCGCCGTGGAGCGCGCCCAGCCGCGCGGTCTGCCCGGCTTCGACGAGGGCGTCGCCCTGCTGGACCTGCTGGCCGCGCTCCCGGACGAGCGCCGGGAGGCCTTCGTGCTGACCCAGCTGGCCGGGCTGCCGTACGCGGAGGCGGCGCGCGCCGGCGGCTGCCCGGTCGGCACGGTCCGCTCCCGCGTGGCGCGGGCCCGGGCGACGCTGGCCGGCCTGCTGGACGAGGCCGCCTGACGCAGAACCGCCCGTGTCCTGCCCCCGGCTGCGTATCCGCGCCTCCGGGGGTACCCGGGGGACATGGCGCGACTGCATCTTCCAGGGCACAAGGACCATCACGACGGCGACGGGGCGAGGGAGCCCGAGCCGCCGTCACCGGAGCACGCCGGGCCCGGCCCGGAGGTCGAGCGGCGCGCCCCCGACGCGCCGACGAAGCTGCCGAAGGCGGCGTGGGGCAAGGTCCTGAAGGGCTCGCTGCGCGAGTTCAAGGACGACGAGCTGACCGACCGGGCCGCGGCGCTCACCTACTACGGCGTGCTGTCCCTCTTCCCGGCGCTGCTGGTGCTGATCTCCCTGCTGGGCATCACGGGCAAGTCCGCCACGGACAGGGTGCTGGCCAACCTCAAGCACCTCGCGCCCGGCCCGGCCCGCGACATCCTCACGCGCGCGGTGGAGCAGTTGCAGGGCAGTGCGGGCACCGGCTCGGTCCTCGCCGTCGTCGGTGTGCTGCTGGCCGTCTGGTCGGCCTCCGGCTACGTGGCCGCCTTCATCCGCACGGCGAACGCCGTCTACGACGTCCCCGAGGGGCGGCCGATCTGGAAGATCCTCCCGGTGCGCCTCGGCGTGACGGTCGTGCTGATGGTGCTCGCCGTGCTCAGCGCCCTCATCGTGGTGTTCACCGGCGGCCTCGCCCGGCGTGCCGGGGACGCCCTCGGCATGGGGGACGCGGCCCTGACGGCCTGGGCGATCGCCAAGTGGCCGGTGCTGGTCGTGTTGGTCGTTGTGATGATCGCGATCCTGTTCTGGGCGACCCCGAACGCCAAGGTCAGGGGGTTCCGGTGGATCACCCCCGGCAGCTTCCTCGCCCTGCTGCTGTGGCTGATCGCGTCGGCCGGGTTCGCGCTGTACGTCGCCGGGTTCGCCTCGTACAACAAGACCTACGGGACCATGGCCGGCGTCATCGTCTTCCTCGTCTGGCTGTGGATCAGCAATCTGGCCATCCTGCTGGGCCTGGAGTTCGACGCGGAGACCGCACGGCAGCGGGCCATCGCCGGCGGGAATCCGCCGGAGGCGGAGCCGTACGTCGAGCCGCGCGACACGCGCGCGTGGGACGAGGAGGACGTACGCCGGCTGGACGACGCCTGAGCCCGCCGGGCCGGAACCCGGTAGGGCGGCCCACGCGCGGGGAACCTGTCGTCGCATGCACATCGATCTGACTGGACGCACCGCCCTCGTCACCGGCTCGACGCAGGGCATCGGCGCCGCCATCGCCGCCGGCCTCGCGCGTGCCGGCGCCCGGGTGGCGGTCAACGGACGCAGCGAGGACAGCGTGTCGGCCGCGGTCGCCACGCTGGCCCATGAGGTCCCCGGCGCCCAACTGGTGCCGGTGGCCGCGGACGTGGCGAGCGAGGAGGGCGCCGACCGGGTGGTCAAACTGCTGCCGCGGGTGGACATCCTCGTCAACAACCTCGGCATCTTCGGCTCCGCCGACCCGCTGGAGATCACCGACGCCGAGTGGCGGCGGTACTTCGAGGTCAACGTCCTGGCCGCGGTACGGCTCACCCGGGCCTACCTGCCCGGCATGACCGAGCGCGGCTGGGGGCGGATCCAGTACGTCGCCAGCGACTCCGCCGTCGTCATCCCCGCCGAGATGATCCACTACGGGATGTCCAAGACCGCGCTGCTCGCGGTGAGCCGCGGCTTCGCCAAGAAGGCGGCGGGCACCGGCGTGACGGTGAACTCCGTCATCGCCGGGCCCACCCACACCGGCGGGGTCGAGGACTTCGTGTACGAACTCGTCGACCGGTCCCTGCCCTGGGACGAGGCCCAGCGGGCCTTCATGCGCGAGCACCGGCCGCAGTCCCTGCTGCAGCGCCTGATCGAGCCGGAGGAGATCGCCAACATGGTCGTCTACCTCAGCTCCGAGCAGGCCTCGGCCACCACCGGGGGAGCACTGCGCGTGGACGGCGGGTACGTCGACGCGATCCTGCCCTGACCGGCCCCGCGCTACCAGGTCACCGGCAGGACGCGCGGCCCGCGGATCAGTCCCTCGCGCTGGAACTCGACGTCCTCGGCCGCCACGGCGAGCCGGAGCCTCGGGAAACGGCCGAGCACGGCCTTGATCATGACCTCGGCCTCCATCCGGGCCATCAGGGCCGCCAGACAGAAGTGCGGGCCGTGCCCGAAGGCGAGGTGCCCGGCGCCGTCCCGGCCGAAGTCGAGGACGTCCGGGTCGGGGAAGACCGAGGGGTCGCGGTTGGCGGCGACGTAGGCGTTGTAGACGACGTCGCCCTTGCGGATGAGCCGGCCGCCGACCTGCACGTCCTCGGTGGCGATCCGGGGGATCCCGACGCCGTTGCGGTGGGGCACGAACCGGTAGAGCTCCTCCACCGCCTTCGGTACCAGCGCGGGATCGCGCCGCAGCCGGTCGCGGTGGGCCGGATGGGTGAGCAGCGCGTACATCATGGAGCCGCTGTTGTTGCGGACCGCGTGGCCGCCGCTGACGTAGACGGCCATGGCGAGGGAGACCGCCTCGTCGTCGCTGATCTCGCCCGCGGCGGCGGCCTGGGCCAGCACGCTGGCCAGGTCCTCACGGGGTTCCTCACGACGGCGCGCGAGCAGGTCCACGACCCGGCCGCGGGTCGCCTCGCGCGCCGCCCGGTTGCGGTCGCCGCCGTCCGGGTCCTTGGAGAGCAGCGCCTCGGAGTTCCCGGCCCAGTCCCGCCAGTCGTCCTCGTCCGCGCCGAGGAAGAAACACACGACGGCGATCGGGAACGGGGTGTGCAGGTGTTCCATCAGGTCGGCCGGCGGTCCGGCCTGCTCCATGCCGTCGAGCATCCGGTCCGCGGTGCGCTCGGCCAGCGGACGCAGCCGGTCCATGCCCCTGGCGGTGAACGCCCGGGCCACGACCCGGCGCAGCCGGGTGTGCCGCGGCGGGTCGATGTACTGCAGTCCCGCCGTCTGCGACGCCACGGCCTGCGGCGCCATGCTGGTCACCGGGCGCCCGACGAGCTCCGCACGGGAGAAGCGCGGGTCGGAGGTCACGAGGCGGACGTCCTCGTAACGGGTGACCAGCCAGGCGTCGCCGGAGCCGTACGGCAGGGTGATCCGGGTGACCGGTTCGTCGCGGAGCACCTCGTCCAGGAACGGGTCGGGCTCCAGGGCGGGCAGGTCGTCGACGGGCCAGTGCCGCACCTGTGGGGCAGGTGCCGCGGGCTCGGTGTCGAAGCTCATGTCGCATCACTCCTGACTGTCCCGATTGCGAAGTGCCGGTCCGCCGGTGAGCGGCCGCGCGTCAGCAGGTCCCGTGCTCCACGCCGGAGTATCCGGGGGAGGGGCCGTCGCGGTGCGGACGCGGTGTCCGCCGTACGACCACCCGGGGCGGCCGTGGCGTCCGGAACTCTCCGCCCGGTCGCGGGGCCGGCTCGTGTGCTCGCCCGGCGCCGTCCGCGCTGCCTCGCCCGGACGGCCGGGGCGGTATGCCGCCGTCGGCCACGCTGCGTCCCTTCGCCGAACCTTTCTGTAGCGTGCCGCAGCCGCCGACGGCCCGCACGCCGGGAACGCCGGGAGCGCCCTTCGGCGGCCGGGCTCGCCGCACCGCCTCGGCATGTGCGCTCATGCCATCACTGACAGTTTCGATGTGTGGTTCTCGACCATGGCCGGGCGGGCGCGGGAGGCCAAGCATGTGCACGGCACGCTCCAGCTCCCTCCGTCCCCGCACCACCGGACCCGGAAGGCCGCACCATGCACCCCAGCCGTCGAAGCACCCTTCTGTCCGCCGCCCTGCTCGCGGCGGCGTCCGTCACCCCCGCGGTCTCGGCCCGGGCCGACGACGGATCGCCCGGCCGGGGCGGCGGCCGGCGCCGGATCACGGTTCCGGGCGCCGAACTGCAGCAGATCTCCCGCCACGACGACCTGACGACCAGCGCCCTCGCCGGCACGGCGTACACCGACACCGCCGACTGGGCCGGACTCGCCGCCAAGGGCACCCGCAATCCCACCGGCGTGCCCGGCCTGCAGATCGACGGCTACTTCCCGGGCTCCTCGCGGCTGAACACCCTGCACGGCTGGAACCACGACGCCCAGTTCGTGATCCGGCTGCCCGAGGACTGGAACGGCAAGCTGGTCGTCACCGGTGCGCCCGGTGTCCGCAAGCAGTACGCGATGGACACTCTCGTCTCCGACTGGGTGCTGGCCCAGGGGTACGCCTTCGCCGCCACCGACAAGGGCAACAGCGGGCCCGACTTCTACACCGACGGCAAGCGCCCCGGCGACGCCGTCGTCGAGTGGAACCGGCGCACCACCCAGCTGACCCGCGCCGCCAAGGCGGTCGTCGCCCAGCACTACGGACACGCCCCGCGCCGCACCTACATGACCGGCATCTCCAACAGCGGCTACCTCACCCGGTGGCAGCTGGAGAACCACCCCGAGCTGTACGACGGCGGGGTGGACTGGGAGGGGCCGCTGTGGCGCCCGGAGGGCCCGAACCTCTTCACGTTCCTGCCCACCGCCGTCGCCCGTCAGCTCGGCCGGGCCGGCGACGAGGACATGTACGCGGCCGGGTTCGCCCGCGGCTCGGAGTTCCTGTGGCCGTACCACGAGAAGGTCTACTGGGGACTGACGCAGAAGACCTACCGCGCCGAGTTCGACCCCGGCTACGACCCCGACTGCCCCGGCGCCTCGGCCGGTTCGACGGTCGAGGAGATCCTGGCGCCCTGCCCCTCCGACGCCGGCTACGACTACGCGGCCCGGCCCCGCGCCGTCCACGACGCGGTCGGCCGGGTCGCGCTCACCGGCCGGATCGGCAAGCCCATGATCACCGTGCACGGCACCCTGGACGCGCTGATCCCCATCCGGGTCCAGTCCGACCTGTACGCGCGGATGATCGCCGAGCAGGGCCGCTCCCGGCTGCACCGCTACTACCGGATCGAGGGCGGCACCCACGTCGACAGCCTGTACGACACCTATCCGGACCGGCTGCGCCCGATCCTGCCCTGCTACCGGGCCGCCTTCACCGCCCTGACGGACTGGGTGGAACACCACGAGGAGCCCCCGGCGAGCGGCACGGTGACCCGGCCGGCCACCGGTGACCTGGTCAACACGGGGTCGCTGACCTGACCGCACGGCGGCCGCGGCCGGGGTCCCTCACCGGTCCCGCCCGGGGCCGTCACCGGCCCGGACCGCCCGGCCCGCCCAGGGCTCAGCGAAGTACCGCGGCCGCCCGTTCCAGGGCTTCCCGGGCGGTGGTGAGCGCCTCGGCGCGGTCCTCGGGGACCAGACCGATCCGGGTGCAGCGGTCCAGCAGGTCCGACGCCTCCAGGGCGCCTTCGTGCAGGGCGGCCCACACCAGCTCGGCCCGGGTGACCGGCTGGCCCGGCAGGACCGCTTCGGCCAGCGCCGGGTCGCGCTCGGTCAGGGCCTGCACGGCCGGCGCCTCGGTGCCGTGCCGGCGGACCAGGCGGCGCGGCGCGGGCAGGGCCCGCAGCGTTCCGGCCGGGGCGGCTCCGACCAGCGGGAGATCCATGGTGGGGGAGGGCCGGGCGGGCAGGCCGCGGGCCTCCAGGGCGGCGTCCACCGCGTCCTGCGCCATCCGCCGGTAGGTGGTCAGCTTGCCGCCGACGACGGTGGTCACCCCGTCCGCCGAGGTCAGCACCGCGTGCCGGCGGGAGATGTCGGAGGTCCGGGCCGGTGCGTCACCCGCGCCCCGGGACGCGTCCGTGTCCAGCAGCGGGCGCAGCCCGGCGAAGGCCCCGACGACCTCGTCCCGGCGCACGGGCACGTCCAGGACGGACCCGAGCACGTCCAGCAGGAAGCCGATGTCGGTCTCGGGAACCTCCGGCACGTCCGGCAGCGGGCCGTCTACCGGCTCGTCGGTGAGTCCCACGTAGACCCGGCCGTCGCCCTGCGGCAGGACCAGCACGAAGCGGTTGGTCTCGCCGGGGATCGGGATGTGCAGTCCGGCCGGCAGCGTGCCGAGCCGCTCCGAGCGAAGGACCAGGTGGGTGCCGCGGGAGGGGCGGATCCGGATGCCGTCGACCAGCTCGCCCGCCCACACGCCGGTGGCGTTGACCACCGCGCGGGCGCGGATCTCGCCCTCCTCGCCGGTCAGTTCGTCCCGGACGCGGGCGCCGGTGCCGGTCAGCTCCAGCACCCGCACCCGGGTCAGCACCCGGGCGCCGTGGGCGGCGGCGGTGCGGGCCAGGGCGGTCACCAGCCGGGCGTCGTCGGTCACCCGGCCGTCCCAGGACAGCAGCCCGCCGCGCAGTCCGTCGGCGCGCACCGCGGGCGCCAGGTGCCGGGCCTCCGTCGCCGACAGCCGGCGCGGCGCGGGCAGCGCCTGCCGGGGCGTCCGCGCGGCCAGCCGCAGCATGTCACCGGCCCGGAACCCGGCCCAGGCCAGCGAGGCCTGGGCCCGCGACACCAGCGGGGTCAGCGGCAGCACGAACGGCTGGGCGGACACGAGGTGCGGGGCGGTGCGGGTCATCAGCACGCCGCGCTCGACGGCGCTCTCGTGCGCGACGTCGAACTGCGCGGAGGCGAGATAGCGCAGTCCGCCGTGGATCAGCTTCGAGCTCCAGCGCGAGGTGCCGAACGCCAGGTCGTGGGCGTCGACCGCGACGACGTCCAGTCCGCGGGCGGCCGCGTCCAGGGCCGCTCCGGCACCGGTGGCGCCGAGCCCGACGACAAGGACGTCGCAGACCCGGCCGTCCGCCGCCTCGGCGAGTTCGCGGGTGCGCCGGCCCGCGCTGAGGGACGAGCCGGGTACGGCCTCGGGGTGGCTCATGGCGTCAGGGTCCTCTCCAGAAGGGCGCGCAGCTCACCGAGCAGGGCGGCGGAGTCGAGGTCGGGGTCGTCCTCGTCGGTCATCGTGCGCAGGGACAGGGCGAAGGACTGCACCACCAGCAGCAGGGCGCGTGCCTGCCGCTCGGTGTGGGCGGTGCGCACCGAACCGTCCGCGTGACCCTCGCGCAGCGCCTCGGCCAGCAGCGCCAGCAGCGCCTCCTGGCTGGTGCCGCGCCGGTCCAGGACGTAGGGGAGCAGCAGTTCGGGATCGACGTCGACGATCTTCCGGAAGAGCGGGTGCGCGCGGAACGCCTCCACCCCCGCCACCAGCCCGTCCACGATCCGGGCGCGGGTGACGGTGTCGGAAGCGGGCTCCGGTATCGCCCGGGTGGCCACGTCGATCCACTCACGGGTCATCAGGTCGCCGACCAGGGTGCGCAGATCGGGCCAGCGCCGGTACAGCGTCATCCGGGAGACGCCGGCGCGGCGGGCCACGTCGGCCAGGGTCGTGCGGCGCACGCCGACGGCCAGCACACAGTCGCGCACCGCGTCGAGCACGGGATCGCTGTCCGAACCGTTGTGACGAATAGGCGTCATGTGTCACAGTGTAACGCCCCGGGGGCCGGGCGGAGCCGCCGCCGCGCGAACCGAGCACACCGACCTGTGAGGACGACCCTTCGATGGACATGCTGTGGAACGGCTGGGGCGACCCGGCGAAGGCCGCACCCCTGCCCGGCGCGGTGACCGGACTCCTGCGCGACCTGCTCGGGGTCACACCGCGCACCGCGCCGGCACTCGCGCTCGAGGACATCCGGCTGCCCGCCCCCACGGCCGGCCCCGCCGCGCTCGAGGCGCTCGCCCGGGCCGCCGGCGGCGCGGAGCACGTCCTGACGGACGACGAGAGCCGGGTCCGGCACACCCGCGGCAAGTCCACCCCCGACCTGCTCCGGCTGCGCGCCGGCGACGTCACCGACGTCCCGCAGGCAGTGGTCCTGCCCTCCTCCCACGACGAGGTCCTCGCCGTGCTCCGGGCCTGCGCCGAGCACGCTCTGGCCGTCGTCCCGTTCGGTGGCGGCACCTCGGTCGTGGGCGGACTCGCCCCCGAGCGGCGCGCCTTCGTCGCCCTGGACCTGCGCCGCATGAACGGCCTGCTCGACCTCGACCCGGTCTCCCGCACCGCCGTGCTCCAGCCCGGCCTGCGCGCCCCCGAGGCCGAGGCACTGCTCGCCGAACAGGGCTTCACCCTCGGCCACTTCCCGCAGTCCTACGAGTGGGCCACCATCGGAGGCTTCGCCGCGGCACGCTCCAGCGGACAGGCCTCCGCCGGCTACGGCCGCTTCGACGACATGGTGCTCGGGCTGACCCTCGCCACCCCCGAGGGCACCATCGAGACCGGCCGCGCCCCGCGCTCCGCCGCGGGACCCGATCTGCGTCAGCTCGTCCTCGGCTCGGAGGGCGCCTTCGGCGTCATCACCTCCGTCCTCGTACGGATCCGGCCGCTGCCCACGACGCGCGTCTACGAGGGCTGGCGGTTCGCCTCTTTCGAGGAGGGCGCCGCGGCCCTGCGCCGGCTCGCCCAGGACGGACCGCGGCCCACCGTGCTGCGCCTGTCCGACGAGACCGAGACGCTCATCGGCCTCGCCCAGCCGGACGCCATCGGCGCCCAGCTCCAGCGGGGCGACGCCGGCTGCACGGCGATCACCGGCTACGAGGGCACCGCCGAGGACACCGCCCGCCGGCGGGAACGGGCGGCAGCCGTCCTGCGGTCCTGCGGCGGCACCCTGATCGGCACCGAACCGGGCGAACGCTGGGCGCACGGCCGCTACTCCGCGCCCTACCTGCGCGACGCCCTGCTGGACGCGGGCGCGTTCGCCGAGACCCTGGAGACCGCCGCGTTCTGGTCCCGGGTCCCCGAGCTGTACGGCGCGGTGCGCACGGCCCTCACCGAGACCCTCACCCGGGCCGGCACCCCGCCCCTGGTGATGTGCCACATTTCCCACGTGTACGAGAACGGCGCCTCCCTCTACTTCACCGTCGTCAGCGCCCAGGGCGAGGACCCGGTCGCGCACTGGGCACCCGCCAAGCGCGCCGCCAACGACGCCGTCCTCGCCGCCGGCGGCACCATCAGCCACCACCACGGCGTGGGCACCGACCACCGCGACTGGTACGTCCGGGAGGCGGGCGCCCTCGGCGTCGCCGCGCTGCGCGCCGTCAAGGACCGCCTGGACCCGGACGGACTCCTCAACCCGGGCGTCCTGCTCCCCACCGACTGAACCACCCGCCGTCCCTTCCGCTCCCACCGTAACCGCCCGGAGGCACACCGATGCGACAGTTCACCGCCGTCGTCAACCCGACCGCGGGTGACTCGACCGGAGCGGCCTCACTGCTCCAGGTGGCCCGCCTGCTCCGCGAGGCCGGAGCGGAGCTGGAGACGGAGTACAGCCACAGCCTCGCCCACGCCCAGGACATCGCCCGGCAGGCCGGAGAACGCGGCCGGGTGGTCCTGGCGGTCGGCGGCGACGGGATGGCCGGCGGCGTCGGCGGCGCGCTCAGCGGCACCGGCACCGTCCTCGGCCTCGTACCCGCCGGGCGGGGCAACGACTTCGCACGCGCCCTCGGCCTCCCCCGGGACCCCGCCGCGCTCGCCGACATCCTGCTGCGCGCGGAGCCCGGACGGGTCGACACCATCGAGGTCGAGTCCGCCGTCCACCGGCGCACCGTGGTCCTCGGCAGCGTGTACGCCGGTGTCGACGCGCTCGCCAACCGGCACGCGAACCACACCCGGCTGCTGCGCGGCGCCGCCTCGTACTACGCGGGCGGCCTGCGCGCCGTCACCACCTGGCGGCCGGCCGACTTCCGCGTCACGGTCGACGGCGAGGAGCACCACCACCGCGGCTACACCGTCGTGGCCGCCAACTCCCCCTACTACGGCTTCGGCCGCCTCATCGCCCCCGGTGCGCGGGTCGACGACGGGCTCCTCGACGTCGTACTGATCCGTGAGGCGCCGCGCCTGCTGTTCTTCACGCTGATGAACGAGCTGAAGACCGGGGCTCATGTGAAGCGCCCCGAGGTGGTGATCCTGCGCGGACGCGAACTGCGTATCGAGGCCTCCCGGCCCGTGCCCTACGGCGCCGACGGCGAGGTGGAGGCCACCCTGCCGGTGACGCTCCGGGTACGCCCCGCCGACCTGCCCGTGCTGTACCGGCCGGGCACCACCGGCGGCTGAGGGACCTCCCCGGCCACCGGACGGCCGGGCGGAGGCCCGGATCAGCCGGTGGCCGGCGGCCGGAAGCAGGCGTGCACGACCTTGCCGTCCGGACAGGGACGGGTCTGCCAGGTGTCGGCCAGCGCGTCCACGAGCAGCATGCCCCGTCCGCCCGGACGCTCGGGATCCGCCGGCCGCGGGACCGGAAGCTGCCGGGACCGGTCGTGGACGGACACGTGCAGACAGGTGCTGTCCCAGGTCAGCACCAGGTCGGCCGCGCTCTGCGCGTGCACGTGGGCGTTGGTGACCAGCTCCGAGATGGTCAGCAGCACGTCGTCCACCGTCTCCGGCGCCGACTCGGTCCAGCCCAGTGACCGCAGATGCTCGCGCGCCCAGTCGCGCGCGGTCTTGACGCTCGCGTTCAGCGGCAGTGAGCGTGCCCAGCCCACCGCCCGCAGTGATGATTCGCTCAAGGTGTGCCCTCCTGCTGTGCCCGTGCGACGCGCATACCCGCTCGGCGGGTATCGACGCGACCGGCACCCCGACGGACACACCGGACAGGGGGGTGGAACGCCTCGATGCCCCCGGGGAGTGCGCGCCGCCTCCCCCTCCGCTCAGGTCCGGGTCTCGGCCTCCCACCGGTCCGGGCCCATGCCGCGCCAGTCGATCAGCGGCGAGTCCGCCACGTCCTCCGGCTCGATCTCCAGGCCCGCCCGGCGCAGGAACTCGACCAGATCGCGCACGCTGTGCGCGAGGCCGAGGATCTCACCGCCGACCCGCACCCGGCGTCCGCCGGTCGGGGACGGCAGCTGCACGATCACTGGGCGCTTGCCGGGCATGGCTCCAGCATCGGCCGAACCGCCCGCCCCCGCACCCGGGACGAGGACAGGTGTCGGGCGGGGCCGGGAAGGGCACTCGGCGAGGGCAGTCAAACGGACATATGCACCAGGAGGCGCACGTGGCGGTTCGGCATCGTCTGATCAAGGCAGCCCCGGACAGGGTGTGGGCGGTCCTCGCCGACGGCAGCCGGTACGCGCAGTGGGTGGTGGGAACCTCCGAGTCCCGGCCGAAGGACGGTGAGTGGCCGCAGGAGTCGGCGTCCATCAGCTACCAGATCCGGCTCGGTCCCTTCGAGGTCGGCAACGAGACGGTGGTACGCCGCTGCGTGGAGGGATCCATTCTGGAACTCGAGGCCCACGCGGGCCCGCTCGGCACCGCCCGCATCAGCATCGAGCTGCGCAGGTGGGGGGAGCACTGCCTGGTCATCGTCGACGAGCACCCGCTCCAGGGCGCGGGCGGGACCCTGCACAACCTCGGCTTCGAGGCGCTCATCCAGCTTCGTCACCGGGCCATGCTCGCGCGCCTGGCGAAGACCTGTGAGGACGACGGCACCGGCGAGGAGCGGGACCGGCGGCCGCGGCCGGGCGGGCGGTACGCCGCCGGCGCGGGCGGAGCCGGCCATGCCTGACGCCGTGGTGATCGGAGCAGGCCCCAACGGGCTGGTGGCCGCCAACCTGCTGCTGGACGCCGGGCTGAGTGTCACCGTGCTGGAGGAGCAGCCGGAGCCGGGCGGCGCCGTCCGGCACGACCGGGGCGTGGACCCCGACTTCGTCAGCGACATGTTCAGCTCCTTCTACCCCCTGGCCGCCGCGTCGCCCGTGCTCTCCGCCCTGCGCCTGGACGAGCACGGACTGCGCTGGAGCCACGCCCCGAGCGTGCTCGCCCATCCGCTCACCGACGGCGGATGCGCGGTGCTGCACCGGCGGACCGACGACACCGCGGCCTCCCTCGACACCTTCGCGGACGGCGACGGAGCCGCCTGGCACCGGCTGGTCGAGCTGTGGCGGAAACTGCGCCCCGGTGTGCTGGGCGCCCTGTTCACCCCCTTCCCGCCCGTCAGGTCCCTCGCGAAACTCGCCCTCGACCTGCGCGCCTCGGGCGGCCTGCGCGTGGCGCGCTCCCTGCTCCTGCCGGTGCGCCGCATGGGCGAGGAGGAGTTCCGCGGCGAGGGCGGCCGGCTGCTGCTGGCCGGCAACGCGCTGCACGCCGACCTCGCCCCCGAGTCCGCGGGCAGCGGAGGCTTCGGCTGGCTGATGTCCATGCTGGGACAGACCTACGGCTTCCCCGTGCCGTCGGGCGGATCCGGAGAACTCACCGGCGCGCTCGTGCGCCGGCTGCTCAGCCGTGGGGGAGAGCTGCGCTGCGGGCGGCGCGTCGAGCGGGTGGTCGTACGCGGCGGCCGGGCGGTGGGGGTCCGCACGGCCGACGGACAGGCGCTGCCCGCCCGGCGCGCCGTGCTCGCCGACGTCGCGGTGCCCGCCCTGTACGAGGACCTGGTCGGTCCCGAACACCTGCCCGCTCAGATGCTGGAGGACCTGCGGCGCTTCCAGTGGGACTTCGCCACCTTCAAGGTCGACTGGGCGCTCGACGGCCCGGTGCCGTGGCAGGACGAGCGGGCCGCCGGCGCCGGGACCGTCCACCTGGCCGACGGCATGGACGAGCTGACCCGCTTCGCCGCGCAGATCGCCATGCGCCAGGTGCCCGACCGCCCCTTCTCCCTGTTCGGCCAGATGACCACGGCCGACGCCACCCGTTCCCCCGAGGGCACCGAGGCGGCCTGGGCGTACACGCACATCCCGCACGACATCCGCGCGGACGCCGGCGACGAGGGCATCACCGGGAAGTGGGGCCCCGACGACCAGGAGCGCATGGCGGACCGGGTCGAGCGCCAGGTCGAACGCTTCGCGCCGGGCTTCCGGTCCCGCGTCCGCGCCCGGCGCATCCTGGCCCCGCCCGCCATGGGGTCACTCGACGCCAACCTGTTCGGTGGTGCCATCAACGGCGGCACCACCGCCATGCACCAGCAACTCGTCTTCCGCCCGCTGCCCGGCACCGGACGGCCGGAGACCCCCGTACCGGGTCTCTACCTGGCCTCGGCGGGCGCCCACCCCGGCGGCGGCGTCCACGGAGCGTGCGGGGCGAACGCGGCCCGGGCCGTGCTCCGCGGGGACCGGACCAGGGCCCTGGCCGGCGCCCAGCGGATGCTCGCCCGGCGCGACCGGACCGGCCGCCGGCGCTGACGGCCGGCACCGGCGAACGGCATGACGGCCGGCAACAGCGAACCGCAGGGAGCGGCATGAGCGAACACCACCAGGACGGTCCCGACCTCCGGCACCGGCGCCCGGAAGGTGTCGACGACAAGACGGTCGAGGCCCTCGGATCACTGTCGAAGGCCCTGGAGACGACGGAACGGGCCCGCGGCAGCCTCTACGACTTCCACCAGCTCACCGGCGGCGCGGATCTCGAACTGGACCGTGCGGTCAGCCTGTTGCGGGAGGCCGGGCACCCGGAGTGGGCCGACAAGGTGGAGACGGAGATCCTGGGCCGCAACGTCATCCCCGGCCACTGGACCTTCCAGATCATCGAGGCCTACGACCGGACCTACTACCAGCCCTTCCGGGAGCTCGAGCGCAGCGCCGTCGACGAACTCGCCCAGGGACGGGACCACTTGTACGAGGCGGAGATGAAGGAGGCCCGCCGCACCGCCGGGCACCCGGACCACACGGCCCGCCCGGGAACGGAGGAGCCATGACGCGCCCGGGCGGCAGCCCCCTGCGGGGCCGGGTGGTCGTGGTGACCGGTGCGGCACGCGGCCTGGGCGCCGCGCTCGCCCACGCGGTCGCCCGTCGCGGTGGTGTGCCCGCGCTGCTGGGCCACGAGCCGGCCCTGCTGGCGGAGGTCGCCGGCCGGCTCCCCGGCCCGGCCCTGGCCCACGAGGTCGACGTCACCGACGCCCCCGCGCTGCGGGCCGCCGCCGACGAGGTGCGCCGGCGTCTCGGGCGCCCGTCGGCCGTGATCGCCAACGCCGGTGTCGCCGAGGGCGGCCCCTTCGTCTCCTCGGACCCCGCCGAGTGGCGCCGGGTGATCGAGGTGAACCTCGTCGGCAGCGCCCAGACGGCCCGGGCCTTCCTGCCGGACCTCGTGGACACGGCGGGCTACTACCTGCAGATCGCCTCGCTGGCGTCGATGGGTGCCGCGCCCATGATGAGCGCCTACTGCGCCTCCAAGGCGGGGGTGGAGGCCTTCACCCACTCACTGCGGGCCGAGGTGGCCCACCGCGGGGTCGGCGTGGGCATCGCCTACCTCAACTGGATGGACACGGAGATGATCCGCGACGCCGACCAGCACGCCGTACTGCGGGAACTGCGCGGCCACATGCCGCCGCCCGCCCGCCGGACGTACCGCGCCGACGACGTCGCCGAACGAGTCGTCCGCGGTCTGGAACGACGCCGGACCGCGTTGTACGCGCCGGCCTGGCTGCGGCTCGTCCAGCCGGTGCGGGCCGCCCTGCCCCCGGTGGTCCTGCGGCTGTCCCGCCGCGAGCTGCCCCGTCTGGAGGCGCGCGAACCACTCCGGCACACCGGGCTGCTCGGCGCCGGCGGCGACGCCGACCGCGCCGCGGCCGGGACCGGGCGGCCGGACGCCCGGTGACGACGGCAGGGGGGATGGGACGGGAAGCCGCGCCGGGCCGGTGCCCGCCGGTGCCGGGAGCCGCCGGCGGGTGCCGCGGCGTGGGCCGCGGCACCCGCCGCGAGGTCAGGCCCGGTCGGCGAGCTTGCCGATCAGGTTGACCGCCGTGCCCACGCCGTCCTCCTTGCGGAGCCGTTCGCCGATGGCCGCGGCGCGCTCGCGCAGGTCGTCGCCGACCAGCCGGTCCAGCACACCCACCAGGTGCTCCAGCCCGAACTCCTGGAAGTTCGCGTACCCGCCGACGCCGAGGCGGGCCACCCGCTCGCCCCAGAACGGCTGGTCGCTGAAGACGGTGTAGATCCAGGTGGGCAGCCCGGCCGTCAGGCCGGCGGCCGTGGTGCCGGCCCCGCCGTGGTGCACCACGGCCCGGCAGCGCGGGAACAGCCAGTCGTGGTCGACGGCGCCCACCAGCCGCACGTTCTCCGGCAGGTCGCCGGTCAGGCCGGACAGATCCGACCAGCCCACGCCGACCAGCAGCCGCAGCCCGGTCCGCCCGGCGGCGCTCACGATCAGGTCGACCAGCTTCTGCGGGTCCAGCACCGGCATGCTGCCGAAGCCGAGGAACACCGGCGCCGGGCCGTCCGCGAGCCAGTCGGCCAGCCCGCCGGGGACGACCGCCTCCCCCACCCGTTCGCGCACCGCGTGCGGAAGCCGCCAGAAACCGGTGACCGTGTTCTGCGGCGCCCAGTCGTGCGGGCGCGGGACCACCTGCTCGCTGAACGCCTGGAGTGTCGGCAGGCCCAGGTCCACGGTCCAGGTCAGCGCCGCGCCGGGGGCGGGCGGCAGGCCGAGCGAGGCGCGGAACTCGTTGATGTCGTCCTTCTTGCCCTGCCAGTAGACGTCCTCGGCCACCTGGTGGGTCTGGAGGTGGTACTGCTCGGCCGGAACACCGTCCGGTACCGCCTGCGGGGTCAGCGGCTGCGGGAACTCGTCGGTCATCAGCCACGGCGTCAGGTGTCCGAGGACGACAGGCGTGCCGCGCGACTGGGAGACCGCGAGCGCGTAGTCCTCGGTGTTGACGCCGGTGACCAGGACGTCGGCGCCCTCGGCCGCCGCCAGCACCGCCGCGCCGATGGTGTGCCGTGCCTCCGACAGCATCTTCGTGATGCCCGCGAGGTACGCCTCCACGTTCCCGGCGGCCAGCCAGCGCCTGCCCTCCTCGGAGCGCAGCACCTCGCGGACCTCCAGATCCATCTCGACGAACTCGGCGTCCGTCCCCGCGACCAGGCCGCGGGCGTCGCGGGGCGCGGCGAACACCACCTCGTGACCGGCGTCGATCAGGCCCTGGGTGAGGGCGACGTACGGTTCGAAGTCGCCGCGGCTGCCGGCCGTGGACACACCGATCCTCATGCCGCCACCTCCGTCCGGCGGGATACGGCGGTGGTGCGCCGGGCCGTTGGCTGTTCCATCTGGTACCTCACTTCGTGGGGTGCGGCTTTCGCACGGTTGGCGGATCCGGGGGGTTGCGGGGCGAGGGCGCCCGACGACAGAGGTGGGAGCGCTCCCATCTGCCTCCGGCGCGTGAGCGTGTGCTCGTGACGTCCGTGGGGCCTCACCGGCGGGCTGGAGCTACCAGATGACCGGCAGACTCCTCAGGCCGTAGACGAGGGTGTCGGTGCTGGCGGCGACCTCCTCACGGGGTACGGCGAGCCGCAGTCCGGGCAGGCGGCGGAAGACCGCGCCGATGGCCACCTCGAGTTCCATGCGGACCAGCGGGCCGCCGGGGCAGAAATGCGCACCGTGCCCGAAGGCCAGGTGGTGGCTGTTGTCCCGGTGGATGTCGAAGTCCGTCGCGGCGGCGAACACGGTCTCGTCGTGGTTGGCGCCCGGGATGGAGATGATCACGGCGTCCCCGGCCGCGATGCGGGTGCCGCCGATGGTCAGTTCCCTGGCGGCGACCCGGACAACGTTATCCTGGGCGATCGACCAGTAGCGCAGCAGTTCGTCGACGACCTTCGGCAACAGGCCTGGATCGGCGTGGAGTTCGGCGAGCACGTCGGGCCGGTCCAGCAAGGTGTAGACGCTGAGCGCGATCTGGTTGGCCGTCGTCTCGTGCCCGGCGATGAGCATCAGCCTCACCAGCGCCACCAGGTCCTCGCCGGAGAGCAGGCCGGTGCGGACGTAGTCGACGGTCAGGCGGCTGAGCAGGTCGTCCCGCGGTTCGCCGGCCCGCGCCTCGGCCAGCCGGGCGAGGTACTCGGTGGTGGCGATGAACGCCTCGATCGCCTTCTCCGGTTCCGCCTGGTTGAGTATGGCGCTCGTACTCGCCTTGAATTCGTTCATGTCCTCGTCCGGAACGCCGAAGATCCGGGCGATCACGGTGCAGGGGAGAGGCAGCGAGAAAGCCGCGTGGAAATCCACGGGGCCGGTCGCCCTGGTCATTTCGTCCAGTAACTCGTCCGCCACCGCCTCGATGAGCGGACGGAGGATCTGGGTGCGGTGTGCGGTGAATTCCGGGGCCACCATTTTCCGGTATGTGCCGTGTTCGGGCGGATCCATGCGCCAGAAGGAAACGGCTCTCGGAGGTACCGGGAACAAGAGTCGATTGGGCCAGTTCGGGTGCTGGTCGTCGACGCTCAGCCGGGGTTCGGCGAGGGCTTGGCGCACGTCCGCGTGACGGGCGATCAGCCAGGCGCGCCGCCCGTCCCGGAGCTGGACCTCGCGGGGCGGGCCGTCGCGGTACTCGGCCAGTGCCGGGGGCTGGGACATCGGGCACGTGCGCGGGAGCGGCCACTCCATGGGGGTCGCCTCAGCGTGGATCATGATTCCCTTTCTCGTTGCGCGGTCGGCTTGGATAGCGCTTTCTCGAAGGGTGTCCAGGTGGTTCCCACCCAGCTTGAGCAGGCCCGCTGACGCGGCGCTGACATGGCCGATTTCTTTCCATGGGTCGTATGTCAAGATGCTCTCGGTGGCCTGACTTCCAGAAAACCGCGAATAGCTGTGCACGTGACAACGCATGCCATTTTAAACGTAGTGGGATAAATCCCCGAGGGGGCATTCATGGCAACCGAGGAGTTGTCCGGATCGGAGCTGAGGGAGGCGCCCGCCGCGCCCTCCGCGGAGCCGCCGCGCTGGAGTCCGCTCGTGCTGGTGTCGCTCGGCACCTTCATCACGGTCCTGGACTTCTTCATCGTGAACGTCGCCGTGCCCGACATCCAGAGCGAGCTGCACGCGAGTTCCGTCGCCGTGCAGTTCGTCCTCGCCGGATACGGCCTGCCGCTCGCCACGTTGATGATCACGTCCGGGCGGATGGGCGATCTCTACGGCAGGCGGCGGCTGTTCGTGCTCGGGCTCGCGCTGTTCACCGCCGCGTCCGCGTGTGCCGGTCTGGCCCAGAACCCCGGACAGCTCGTGGCCGCCCGGGTGTTCCAGGGGGTCGCCGCCGCGCTCGTCACCCCGCAGGTGCTGGCTCTGCTCGGCGCGATGTACGAGGGGCGGGCGCGGACGGTCGCGTTCAACGTGTACGGCCTGGCGATCGGCATGGCCGCCGTGTTCGGGCAGCTCATCGGCGGCTCGCTGATCGCGCTCGATCCGGGCGGCCTCGGCTGGCGGGCGATCTTCCTGGTCAACGTGCCCATCGGGCTGGTCGCGGTGGTGCTGGTGCCCCGGCTGGTCCCCGAGTCGCGCGGCGGCGGCGGCCCCGGCCTGGACGTCGTCGGCATGCTCCTGGTCATGCTCGGCCTGGTCGCCGTCGTCCTGCCGCTGACCGAGGGCCGCGAACTGGGCTGGCCGCTGTGGTCGGTGCTCTGCCTCGTCGCGGCGGTGCCGGTACTGGGGGCGTTCGCGCTGCAACAGCACCGCGGCACGGTCCGGGGCGGCTCACCCCTGGTCGACACGACGCTCTTCCGCTCGCGGACGTTCTCCGTCGGTCTGGTGGCCATGATGTTCTACTTCGCCACCATGGGCGCCTGCTTCCTGGTGCTGTCGCTCTATCTCCAGCAGGGACGTGGCATGTCGCCGCTGGGTTCCGGCCTGATGTACCTCCCGATGGGCGCCGGCTTCTTCGGCGCCACCGCCCTCGGCGGCAGGGCCGTGAGCCGGCTGGGCCGGTGGGCCCCGGCGGCCGGTGCCTTCCTGGTCGCCCTCGGCTACGGCGGGCTCGCCCTCCTGGTGCGGGAGATCGGCGCGGGCGGCGAGGCCGCCCTGCTCGCCCTGCCGCTGCTGGTGGCCGGCGTCGGTATGGGCCTGACGATGGCGCCGCTCTCGGCCATGGTCCTCGCTCCGGTGGGTCCCGACCACGCGGCCGCCGCATCCGGCATGCTCACCACCGCCCAGGAGATCGGCGCGACGGTGGGCACGGCCCTGACCGGCAGCATCTTCTTCCGGCTGGTGTCCGACCACTCCGGCCCGGCCACGGCCCCCCACGCCTTCAGCGTCTCCCTGACGGTCCTGGTCGCCTTCGACCTGCTGGTCGTGGCGCTGGTGGGCCTCATGGGGCGGGACAAGGAGGGCGCGGTGTGACCCGGAGCCCGTTTCGTCGCGTTCGTCCCTCAGGTGCGGGGTACACGGGAGCGCGGGGGCGGCGCGGGACCGGCAGGACCCGCGACCACGACCGGGGGGCCGCGACGAAGGGACCGACGACCATGGCCGGCAGCAAGCGACAGGGTTCCGGCAAGGACCTCGCCAAGGGCGACACGGTGGCCTGGAAGAGCCACGGGAGCACCACGGAGGGCGAGGTCGAGCGGAAACTCACCAAGCGCACCGAGGCCGCCGGACGCACGGTGGACGCCTCGCCCGACGACCCGCAGTACGAGGTCCGCAGCGCCAAGTCCGGCAAGCGGGCGGTGCACAAGCCGTCCTCGCTGCGCAAGAAGTGACCGCGGACCACCGCGGGAGGCGAGGACCGCCCCCATGCAGACATTCCTGCCCGATCCCGACTTCCACCGCTCCGCCCTGATCCTGGACCGCAGACGCCTCGGCAAACAGCGTGTCGAGGCGCTCCCAGTCCTGCGCGGCCTGACCGTCCCCGGCTACGGATGGCGCCGGCACCCCGCCGTGCGCATGTGGACCGGATACGAGGAGGCCCTGGTCCGCTACGGCCTGGAGATCTGCCGGGTCTGGCGGGACCGGGGCCACCAGGACAGCTGCGCCGCCTCCCTGGTCGCCGGTCTCGCGGCGGAGCGCCCCGGCGCGCCCGTGCGCGACCAGCAGGCTCTCGCGGCCGCCGGCGAGCTGCCGCCCTGGCTCGGGGACGAGGACTTCCACCGCAGTCACCGCTCCGCGCTCGTCCGCAAGGACCCGGACGCCTACGGCCGGACGTTCCCCGGCGTACCCGACGACCTGCCGTATGTGTGGCCGCGGTCCGACCGGGAACGAGAGGGGGTGTCCGCCGGTGAGTGACGCGGGCGGCCGACGGGAGACGGGAGAAGCCGTGCTGCCGGACCTGCGCGCCCAACTCGGCGCGATGCTCTTCCGCCGGGTGGCGGGCCCCGACGGAGGCGAGATCCGCGCCCGTATCCACGGCACCCCGGGCCCCCGCTGGTTCGGGCCCGACCGGCCCATCCGGACCGTCCACGGCGACGCCTCGATGTTCATCGGCGGAGTGAGCGCCCTCCTGCTGCAGTCCCTGCATCCCCTCGCCATGGCCGCCGTCGACGCCCACTCCGGCTACCGCGGCGATCCGTGGGGCCGGCTGCAGCGCACCAGCGCCTTCCTGGCCGTCACCACCTACGGCACGGCGGCCGACGCGCAGGCGGCCGTCGACCGGGTCCGCGGCATCCACGCACAAGTGCGGGGGCACACCCGGCAGGGTGAGCCCTACCACGCCGCCGACCCCCATCTGCTCGGCTGGGTGCACACCGCCGAGACCGAGTGCTTCCTGCGCGCCCACGAACGCTACGGGGCCCACCGTCTCGACCGGGCGGGCTACGACGGCTACGCCGCGGACACCGCGACGGTCGCCGAGGCCCTCGGGGTGACCGACCCGCCGCGCGACCGCGAGGCCCTGTCCGACCGGCTGGAGCGCTACCGGCCGGAACTCGGGGCCACCCCCGAGGCGCGTGCCGTGGCACGCTTCCTGCTCCTCGAACCGCCCGTTCCGCTCGCCGCGCGCCCCCTGTACGGCGCCCTGGCCGCGAACGCCGTGAACCTCCTGCCGGACTGGGCCCGCGCCCTGCTGCGGCTGCCCCGGGTGCCGCTGGTCGAGGACCTCACGGTGCGCCCGGCCGGTCACCTGCTCACCCGCACCATCCGCTGGGCCATGGCGCCGCCCCCGAAGCCGTCCTGACGGTGGGCGAATGCCTGGGGGCGGCTTGCTTCCGGGCGGTGGATGCGGGACGGTTGCCAAAGGACAACATCCCCTGAGGCAGGAAGGTGGTGGGGCGCGCGGCTCGCGTGCCCCCGCGTGTGTGCGCTTCCCCGAGTTCTTTTGCCGACCCGCGGGACGCCGGCGTCAACGTCGGCGCGACCTGGGGTGATGCCCCCTACCCGGTCCTCGTGATCGACCGGAACGGCGGTCTCGTCGGCCTGAACGCCGCCGCCCGCCGGCTGCTTCCGCACGGGAACGGCGACGGCGAACGGCAGCACCTCGTGCCGTCCTGGCTGTCCGCCGCCCACCGGCGCCTCACCGAGGGAGCGGCCGGCGCTTTCACCGGCCCCCTCACCGGAGAGATCGAGGAACGCCGCTACGAGGCCCATGCCACCCCGTCGGAGGACGGCACCGTGGTGTGGTGGCTCATCGACGACACCGACCGGCGTGTGGCCGAGACCGCCCTGCACAGCTCGCAGGAACGGGTGGCCGTCCTGTCGGCCGTGTCCAGCAGACTGCTGTCCACCCTCAACGTGCCGCGCTGCGCGGAGGCGACCGTCGGCATGGCCGCGGAGCACCTCGCCGAGGCCGCCGTGCTCGTGCTTCCCCCGCAGGGGCGCCGGCACACCCTGACCTACGCCCAGCGGGGCCGGCCCGTCCAGCGGGCCGTGCGGCAGATCGACCCGCGCGCCGTGCACGGCCTGGCGGAGGCCCTGCAGGGGTTCCCGCCGGTCCCGGCCCGGTGGATCGACCCCGACGGCCTCCCGGGCTGGGCGGTCCCGGAGGGCTTCGCCGGGCCGGTCGGCTCGGTGATCGTCACCCCGCTGCCCGGGCACGGCGTCCCCGCCGGTGCCCTCATCCTGCTCCGCTCCGGCACCGAGCGCGTCTTCACCGAGGGCGAGGAGGTCTTCGCCCGGCTGTTCGCCGCCCGGGCCGGAGCCGCGCTGTCCGCGGCCCGCCTGTACACCGAGCAGACCGCCATCACGGCCACGCTGATGCGCGAACTCCTGCCGCCCGCCCTGCACACGGTCGACGGGGTCGAGTACGCCGGGCAGTACCGTCCCGCCGGGGACGAGGAGCGGGTGGGTGGTGACTTCTACGACTTCCACCCCGGCGCCGAGGCCTCCCAGGAGACCCTCGTCGTGCTCGGTGACGTCGCCGGCAAGGGCCTGGACGCGGCCGTGCTGACCGGCAAGATCCGCAACACCCTGCACGCCCTGCTGCCCCTGGCCGGAAACCACGACGAAGTGCTGAGACTGCTGAACGGCGCCCTGCTGACCACTCAGCACACCCGCTTCGCCACCCTGGTGCTGGCCTCCGTGCGCCGCCGTGACGACCGGGTGCACGTACGGCTGACCAGCGCCGGGCACCTGCCGCCGCTGATCGTGCGCCGTGACGGCAGCGTGGAGGAGGTGCCCACCCAGGGCACGCTGGTCGGCGCGCTGCCCGAGATCAGCTCGGTCGGCGCCGAGGCGGTGCTCGGCCCCGGGGAGACCTGCCTGCTGTACACGGACGGCATCACCGAGGCTCGCGGCGGTCCGCTCGGGGACGAGATGTTCGGCGAGCGGCGGCTGCGGCGGACCCTGGCCGAGTGCGCCGGGCTGCCGGCCGAGGCGGTCGTGGAGCGCGTGCAGATGCTCGCCGCCCAGTGGATCGGCGGCGGCCGCCACGACGACATGGCGACCGTCGCCGTCAGCGCCCCGGCGAAGGGTGCCCCGGCGAAGGTCCCGCCGGGAGCCCCGGACCGCGACGGCGCGGGCGAGCGTGAGGGGAGGCGCTGGTGAGCGTTCCCGTACAGGTGAGCCGGATCGAGGACCGGCTCTGGCAGGCCGTCGTGGACGGCGACGAGTACAGCGCGGTCGGCATCGTGCACGGCGCGCTCGCCGAGGGCGTCGTCGACGAGGAGACCCTGCTGCTGGACGTCATCGCCCGGGTCCAGGAGAAGATCGGCACCGAATGGGCCGCCAACCGCATCAGCGTGGCCCAGGAACACGCCGCCACCGCCATCAACGAGCGGGTGGTCGCCGCGCTGGCCCACCGTCAGGACGGCGGCCCGTACGCGGGTGCGTACCGCGGGCGGGTGACGGTCGGCTGCGTGGACGGGGAGTGGCACGCCTTCCCCGCCCGGCTGGTGGCGGAGATACTGCGCCTGCGCGGCTGGCAGGTCGACTACCTCGGCGCGCAGACGCCCACCCCTCACCTCGTCGCCCACCTGCACCGCACCAATCCGCGGGCGGTGCTGCTGTCCGGGTCGATCCCCACCCACCTGCCCACCGCGCACGCGGCCATCACGGCCTGCCAGGCCGTCGGCGTGCCGGTGCTGGCCGGAGGCCGCGCGTTCGGCCCGCAGGGCCGCTACGCGTTCGCGCTCGGAGCGGACCGGTGGGCGGCCGACGCCCGCGGCGCGGCGGCGGCACTGGAGGCCGACCTGCCGCACCCGGACCCGGCCGCCGCCCGGCAGATCGTGGACGACCTGCCGCACCTGGCCGACCAGGAGTACACGATGGTCGCCCAGTCGCGCGGCACGCTCGTCAAGCAGACCCTGCTGGACCTGGAGGACCGTTTCCCCGCGCTGCGCGCGTACAGCGACGAGCAGCGGGAGCGGACCGCCGAGGACATCGCGCACATCGTCGACTTCCTGGCCACGGCGCTCTACGTCGACGACATCGAGGTGTTCACCGGCTTCCTCCTGTGGACCGCCGAGATCCTCGAGGCGCGGAGCGTACCGGCGATCTCCCTGGTCAGCGGCCTGGACGCGCTGTCCGACCGGCTGCGCGACTTCCCGCGTACCATGAAGATGCTCCGTGAGGGCGCCACCGCCCTGCTCGAGCGTGCCCACTCGCCCGCGCACGGACCCGGACCCGACCTGCACGTATGACCCAGCACTCTGCCACCGAATTCAGCCTCACCACGGACAACGCGCCGTCCACCCTGACCGTGCGCGTCGCCGGGGAACTCGACTACGACACCTGCGACGAGCTGGTGGACACCGTGGTCGCCGGTCTCGCCGGCCCTCCGGCCCCCCGCCACGTGCGCCTGGACTTCGCCGCGCTCACGTGGATCGACTCCATGGGACTCTCCGCGCTGCTGATGATCCACCGGCACACCTGTGCGGTCGGCGCCGTACTGCACCTGGACAACCGGCCCGACGCCCTGGAGCGCATGCTGCGTCAGACCAACGTGCTCGGACACCTCACGGCACCCGTCGCGGCGGGCGAACCGGCCCCGCCGAATGAGGGCGGAGTCACCGGGGCGGTGGTCTCGTGACACCGGCCTCGCCTCCCCCCGACCGCGGATGGCAGGATGACGTCATGCGGTGGGGATCCGAGACAACAGTGCAGGTCGCGCGGCACGCGCGCGTCCTGGAGATCAGGGTGCGCGGTGAGATCGACTTCGACGAGTGCGACCTGCTGCGCGCCGCCTGGGCCGAGGCCGACGAGTCCGACGTCCCGACCACCGTGGTGGACCTGTCCGGGGTCACCTTCGGCGACAGCCAGTTGCTCAGTGCCCTCCTCGACGCCCAGCGGCGCCACCGCGCGCGGGGCCGTGAGTTCGTCATCCTCGGCCCGCTGCAGGAGGGACTGGTCCGGCTGCTGACCATCAGCGGCACCCTCGGACACTTCACCATCACCGACTCCCGCGACAGCGCGCTGCGCAGCGACACGTCCTGAGCCGCGGCGCGCCACCGGGAGGGACGGGAAGGATGACGGGAACACCGAGGGGGACGGATTGTCCGTGACGCATCAGAGCGAGGGCGGCCCGGGGCCGCACACGACGGCGGGCCCACAGAACGGCCTGCCCGCAGCCGGGCCGGCCGACGTGCTCCGCTTCAGCGGGACCTGGGCCGAAGGCGCCCTGCGCATCGCCGACGCGCGTGCAGCCGTCCGCACCCTGCTCGCGCGAGCCGGTCACTCACCCACCCAGCGGGCCGGCCAGGACGCGCAGCTTGTGGTCAGCGAGCTGATCACCAACGCGCTGCGCCACGCTCCCGGCCCCTGCGGCATGCTGCTGGAGCTCGCTCCCGGCCGGCACGAGCTGCGCGTCACCGTCTCGGACACCTCCCAGCGCGCTCCCGTCGTGCGGCCCGTGGACGCCGAGCGGATGGGCGGCCGCGGTCTGCACCTCGTGCTGCGGATCTGCGGCCGCCTGCGCGTCACCCGGCACGCCCAGGGCAAACAGGTCTCGGCCACGGTGCCGCTGCCCGGCTAGTGCTGTGGCCGGAAAGGTTCACCGGCTCGCGACGCCCGGCACGGCACCTCGCCGCGTTGTCGCATCACCCGAGTACATCCAGTACGCGGGCCATGCTCCGCCTTGCGATGCACCGCACCGGACGCCGCGAGCATCCCGGCAAACCTTTCCGGCCACAGCACTAGACCGGGGACCCGCTCAGACCTCGCGCCAGCGGGCGTTGCACCAGGAGAAGACGCCGAACGCCGCCAGGCCGAGGGCGATGAGGGCGAGCAGCCACGGACCGGCCGGCAGATCGCGGAACGAACGCAGCGTGTCGTCCATGCCCTTGGCCTTGCCGGGCTGGTGCTGTACCGCGGCGACCAGCGCGAAGACACCGGCGACGGCGAAGACGAGGCCCCGGGCCGTGCCGCCGGCGATCCCGAAGAAGTCGGTGAACCGCCTGGCCTTGTGCGACATCTCCGCGGTCCGCAGGTGCTTGCGGAACTTCTTCATCACCGCCCGGACGGCGATCCACAGTCCGGCGCCCACCACAACGGCCCCGGCGAGACCGACGATCCACTGTCCGCCCGGCCACTTCAGCACGGTGGCGGTGATGTCGTCGGTGTTCCGGTCGGAGGAGCCGCTGCCGCTGCCCTTGTCCCCGGCCGCGTACGACAGGACCGAGAAGGACAGGAAGGCGTAGAACACAGCCCGGGCCGCGGCCATGGCCCGCTTGGACGGCTTCCTCCCGTCCGCGCCCGCGGCGCCGAACGCCGCCTCCGACAGGCGCCACAGCGCCATGCCGGCGAGGGCGATGCCGACGATCCACAGCATCGCCGAGCCGAACGGCTTGGACGCGAGTTCACCGAGCGCGCCACCGCGGTCGGCCTGCTTGCCGCCGCCGTCACCGCCGAACGCTATCTGCAGGGCTATGACGCCCACCAGCAGGTAGATCAGTCCACGGGCGGCGAATCCCGAGCGGGCCGCCGCGGCCATCGCCGTGCTGTCGGCCGCGCGGCGGGCGTGGCCCCGTCCTCGCAGGGCCCATGACTGTGCATCCATACTGCGCCGATTCCCCCCAACCCGGTTTCGACACCTGCCCGGCGGGGCCGCCTGTCCCGCCGCGCCGGGCGGGACAGGACGAACTCCCCTACAGGAACCTGCGGATCGGGGCGACCGAGAGCTCGCGGGCCCGCTGGAGCACCGGCCGGCGCTGCCAGCGCACGGGGTCGACCGGCTCGCCGCGCTTCAGGTCCTCGTCGAAGTCACTGTCCAGGCCGGCGGTGAACTCCTCGTCCAGCACGGCGAGCATGACCTCCTCGTCGTGCTCCATGGAGCGCCGGTTGAAGTTCGTCGAGCCGATCAGCGAGGCGACCGAGTCGACTGTGATGATCTTGGTGTGCAGCATTGTGGGCTGGTACTCGCGGATCTCGACGCCCTCGTCCAGCAGCCGCTGGTAGTGGTGCTGCCCGGCCAGCCGGCAGGCCCGCTGGTCGGTGTGGGGGCCGGGCAGCAGGATCTGCACCTGCACGCCGCGCCGGGCGGTGGCGGCCAGCAGGTCGACGAAGTAGTCGTCGGGCGCGAAGTACGCCGTGGAGAGGCGGAACCGCTCCTGTGCGGACGTCAACACGACCCGGATGAGCGTCTGCATGTCCTGCCAGCCGAAGCTGGCCGACCCCCGGACCACCTGCACGACCGCCTGGCCCGGCTGCTCGTGCTCGACGAAACGGTCCCGCTCGTCGTAGAGGGTGTCATGGCACTCGGCCCAGTTCTGCGCGAAGGCGGCCGCTATGCCGTCCACGGCCGGTCCGCGCACCTCCACGTGGGTGTCCCGCCACTCGCCGGGACCGCGGGCGTCCCCGCACCATTCCTCCGCGATGCCGACGCCGCCGGTGAAGGCGACGGTCTCGTCCACGACCAGGGCCTTGCGGTGACAGCGATGGTTCTGCTTCAGCGGGGACAGCCGCACCGGCTTGCGGAACCAGGCGACCTGGACCCCCGCCTCGTCCATGGCGTCCAGGAGACGCGGCTCGATCTCCTTCGCCCCGAACCCGTCCAGCAGCAGGCGCACCCGCACCCCCGCCCTCGCCCGGTCCGCCAGCGCGTTGGCGAACTCGTGCGCGATCTCGCCGCGCCAGTAGACGAAGGTCATCATGTCGATGGTGTGCCGTGCCGAACGGATCGCCTCGAGCATGGCGGGGAAGATCGCGTCGCCGTTGCGCAGCCGCGTGAGCCGGTTGCCCTCCGTCGCGGCGATGCCGAGCAGCCGCTCCAGCCGTCTTCGCAGCCGCTGCTTGCGGACCTCCGTGTCCTCGGCCACCGTGACACCCGTGTCGGGGTGCCCGTCCTCCTCCGCCGTCCGCTGCAACATGCCCTGCCTCCCCTGTCATGGCCCGCCCCCCTCACCATGGCTTCGGGGCGGGCGCCGGATCCGCCGGGCGTACGTATACCCGCAGGGCGCGGTGCATGCCTTCGGACGGCGTCCGGTGACCGGACACACAGGCCGGCGGCGGGCTCACCCCGCCGTGTTGTCGACGCGCAGCCGTACCTGCTCCTCCAGGCGCCGCAGGCTGTGGTCGAGGGCGTCGTTCACCTGCCGCTCGCCCGGATCGTGGCTCTCGTCGAAGAAGGACAGGTGCACGGTCACCTCGCTGGCGCCGCTTCCGATGCCCGCCACCTGGAGCCAGCCCGCGTAGTCGCCCTGCTCGCGGGTGCCCCACTCGATGCGCATCTGGTCGAGTTCGGCGCGCATGAGGGCCGCCGTGTCCTGGCCGGTGCCGTCCTCGTGGACCGTGACGGCCGGCGGATCCTCGACGCGCACGTGCAGCTCCCGTGGCAGCCAGGCGTCGAGTTGGCCGGCGTTGGCCGCCTGGTCGAAGACATGCTCGGGCTGTGCGGGCATCGTGCGGGAACGCTCGTACTCGGACATCGGGACACCGCCCCTCCGGTCGGAACACGTACCCCGCACGCGTGCCCCTTTCACGCCGGCCGAAAAGCCCCGTTTCGTCCCGGCGCCGGGCAGTTCCGGCAGCCCGTCTTGCCGAGCTCTCACCTGTGAATCGCCCCAGGATCTGTGCCTTTCGCGCCATGGGTTTGTTAGATTTCGCAACCGAAGAAGCCCAGGTGAAGCCCGCTCGTGCACCCGAACGGTCCGGCCTGCCGGGCGCGATCGTTCAGGGGAGTGGAAGATGAGCGACCCGTGGGACGGTCCGGGCGGCCAGGTCACGCGCGGCACGGCCCGGGTGCCCGCGCAGCGCACCGACGAGTCCGGCGCACCGCGGCCCTCCGGCGGCCGCAGCGCCGCCCGCCAGGCGGCACGGGAAGCCGGGCCGCCGCGCGGCGCACGGGCGCGGCGGAGCCGGCCGGTCCGGCGCGGCAGGCGCGCGCTGCGGATCGCCGGAATAGGCCTGTCGCTCGCCGTGCTGGTCACGGCCGGTGCCGGCTGGTGGTTCTACGAACATCTGAACGGCAACATCCACAGCGTCTCGCTCGACGGCAAGGGCGGCACCGAGAAGGCCGACGCGTTCGGCCGCACCCCGATCAACATCCTGGTGATGGGCTCGGACGGCCGCACCAGCAAGGCGGACTGCGAACTCGGCGGCGGCTGCTCGCGCACCGGCGTCCAGGACGGCAGCAACGCGGACGTGCAGATGGTGGTGCACATATCCGCCGACCGTTCCAACGCCACCGTGATGAGCATCCCCCGCGACACCATGACCAAGGTCCCGGCCTGCAAGGACAGCTCGACCGGCCGGTCCACGGGCGGCTACTACGGCCAGATCAACAGCGCGCTGCAGTACGGCCCCGCCTGCCAGGTGGCCACCGTGCACCAGCTCACCGGCATCCCCATCGACCACTTCGTCAAGCTCGACTTCTCCGGCGTGGTCAAGATGTCGGACGCCGTCGGCGGGGTCTCCGTCTGCGTCACGGACGACGTCTACGACACGTACTCGCATCTGAAGCTGTCCGAGGGCGGCCACACCCTCAAGGGTGTCGCGGCCCTGGAGTTCGTCCGCTCCCGGCACGGCTTCGGCGACGGCAGCGACCTCGGACGCACCATCTCCCAGCACATCTTCCTCGGCGCGATGATCCGCAAGTTCAAGAGCGCGGGCACGCTCACCGACCCGGGCGCGGTCTACGACCTCGCGGACGCGGCCACCAAGGCGCTGACCGTGGACGACGGCCTCGGCACCGTGAAGAAGCTGATCGGTCTCGCCACCGACGTGAACAAGGTCCCCACCAAGCGGATGACCTTCACCACCATGCAGACGGGCGCCGACCCGGGCGACAGCAACCGGGTCGTGGTGGGCTCTGGTGCCAAGGCGCTCTTCTCCGCCATCGCGAGCGACCGGTCCCTGACCACCGGTTCGGGCGGGAAGTCCGGGGCGGCCCCGGCGACCGCCGGGGCGAAGGCCACGGCTTCGGCCGTGCCCGCCTCCGAGATCGCCGTCACGGTGGAGAACGGCACCGCGATCACCGGCCGTGCCTCCGCCGTCGCCGCCGCCCTCACCGCCAAGGGCTTCAGCACCGGTACGACCACGGCCAACGCCCCGAGCCCCGCCGCCGGCACCACGCTCACCTACGGCGCGGGCCGCAAGGCCGAGGCGCGGACCGCCGCCAAGGCCCTGGGCCTGCCCGCCTCGCATCTGAAGCAGGGCGGCGGCAGCGGCCTCACCCTGGTCGTCGGCGCCGACTGGCCGAGCGGCACCAGCTGGCCCGGCGGCTCGTCGGCGGCCTCGCCGGCCCCGGCCGACGCCAAGGCCGCCGTCTCCAACGCCCACGCCCAGACCGCCGACCAGGCCAAGACCTGCGCCAAGGTCAGTCCCTACAAGACGGTCAGCCTCAACGGCGTGCCCATGACACCGGCGCAGGCGTACGCCGCCGCGCGCGGCAAACCCGACTCCGACGACTGAGCCGTCGCTCAGGACCGCCGCGCCCGGGCCGGAGCCGGAGGCGCGGAGCCCGCCGTGGCGGCGCTACTGTTGATCGAACCGGTGAGCGAGACGGGTGGTGGCGAATGGAGTGGCGGGAGTACGCGGAGGCGATGGCCCGGCTCGCCAGGGACCTGCTGGAGCAGGACTCGGTACAGGCGACGCTGGACGCGATCTCCGCCGCGGCGGTGGAACTCGTCGACGGCTGTGAGTCGGCGGGCATCCTCGCGGTGCGCAAGGGCAAGGCGGTCACCCTGTCCGCGACGCACGACATGGTCCGCGAGTGCGACCGGCTCCAGGGCGAGCTGGGGGAGGGGCCCTGCTTCGACCTGGCCCGGCGCAAGAGCGGCGACCGTGTCTACCGCATCCCCGACATGAGTGCGCCGCAGCCCGACTGGGAGAGTTTCGCGGCGGCGGCCCGCGGACTCGGTGTGTGCAGCATGACGGGGGTGCTGCTGTACACGGACCAGGAGGACTTCGGGGCGCTGAACCTGTACAGCTCCCGTCCCGGGGCCTTCGGCAAGGACATCGAGACAGCCGGCTGGCTGCTGGCCTCGCACGCCGCCGTGGCGCTGGCCAGCGCGCGCACCATCGACCAGCTCGAGCACGGGCTGCAGAGCCGGCACGCGATCGGGGAGGCGATGGGCATTCTGCGCGAGCGCCACCGGCTGAGCGAGGAGGACGCCTTCAACGTGTTGCGGCGCATCTCGCAGGAGCACAACGTCAAGCTGCGCGACATCGCCGAGCGGGTACGCGACGACCGTCCGGGGCCGGTCTGACCGGCTCCGCGCCGGGCGCCGTCCGTCCGGGCGGGGATCCGTCGCGTCTCGGTGGCGGGCCGTTCGGCGGATCCGCCCGGGTCCGATCGCCCGGCGCCCGGCGCAGCGGATCCGGGTCCGCCGGACCCGCGGGGCCGCGCGCGCCGGGCAGCAGGAGCGACACGTCGACGTGCTTGCCCTCGTCCCGTGCCGTCACGGACAGCGTGTGGCTGATCGCCTTGACGATCTCGAGCCCGTGGCCGCCGATCCGCTGACCGTCGTGGGACCGGACCTCGGGCATCCGGTGGGAGGAGTCCCACACCGAGATGCTGAGACGGTCGCCGTCGGGTGACACCTCCAGACCGAGCCCGCAGGGCCCCGACGTGTGCCGTACGACGTTCGTGATCAGCTCGCTGACCACCAGTTGCGCGTCCTGCACCACGCGGTCGGGGACGGGGATGCGGCCGGTGGCACGGACACGGTCCAGGAAGCGCTCCGCCGCTGCGCGGGCCTGGGCGGCGCTGATGGCACCGCTGTCCCAGGTGTTGTTCCATCGCAGCGAGGCGTCCCCGTTTCGTTCCGGCTCATCCGACGCCTTCTGCCTAAGCGGGATGGCCATGAAACTGCCTCGGTTGTCACTGGGTAGCTGATCTGAACCAGTCGGCTACCCAGAAGCCGGACCCGTAGCCGCCTTCCGGCCCACCAGTTGCGGACGAGCCGGTCACCGGCCCGGACGGCCCTCTACCGGGCGGTTCCGAAGTCCTGGGTCCAGTAGCTGTCGGGCTGCGCGAGGCCGACGCCGATCTCCTTGAACGCGCAGTTGAGGATGTTGGCCCGGTGGCCGGGGCTGGACATCCAGCCGGCCATGACCTCCTCCGCCGTGGAGTAGCCGTAGGCGACGTTCTCGCCGTAGGAGCTCCAGGAGTAGCCGGCGCCGGTGATCCGGTCGCCGGGGGAGGAACCGTCGGATCCGGTGTGCGACATGTTCTGGTGCGCGGCCATGTCCGCGCTGTGCTCCTGGGCGGCCTTGGTGAGGGTCGCGTTCAGGGTCAGGGGGGAGCAACCGACCTTGCCGCGCTCGGCGTTGACCAGTTCCACGATGCGGGCGGTGACGCCGGAGGCGGTGGCGGCGGGCTTCGGGGTGCTCGGGGCGGTGGTGGCCGCGGGCGCGGTGGGGCTCGAGGTGGTGCGGGGAGCCGTGGTGGCGGGCTTCGGTGCGGTCCGGGGCGTGGTCGCGGTGGGCCGGGGAGTGCCGGGGGAGACCTTCACGATGTGCCGGTGCGCGTGCCGGTGCTTGTGCCTGAGCTTGTGCTTCGGCTTGGGCGGCGTCTCCGAGGGGGTGCTCGGGGCCGTGGCGGTCGGTGCGGTCGTCTCGGGTGCGGTCGCGCTCGGCAGTCGCGTCGGCAGCCAGCTCGGCGCGACGCCACCGTCACCGTGCCAGTAGCCCTGCCCGTAGTCGGCGTACCGGCTCTGGGCGGCCGCGTCCTGGGCCGCGACGGGGCGGTCCGCTCCGCCGTCCGGCCACTCGCCGCAGGCCATGGCTATGGACGGCACTCCGACGGCGCTCACGGCGACCGCAGCGATGATCACCCGCCGGTAATGCTGCTTCTTGCGATGCTCTCCCATTGCGTGACCTCACTCGCTGGTCGTTGCGCGCCCCGGTGTCGCCGGCGCGCCGCGGACTCCGCTCCCGGCCTGCGGGAACGCCTTGCGGATCGTCATTCTTAGGAAGCCTTCACATGGCATGCAAAGAGGCCGTCGTACTACCGCGCCTAGTAGTGGGGGACGGTCCTTGCCAAGGGTGAGCGAGCGTGCAGGCCCGGCCGGAGGGGGCCGCGCCCACCGCTGCCGCTCCGTCAGAAACCGTCCTGCGCAGTGCGGGCGGGATGCGTGGCCGGCCGGCTGGCACGCCGTCCGGCCGGGCCTGATCCACTCCCGTACCAAGACGGACAAATCCCATATGTCACCGGAGGGGCATCTACTAAGCGACCCGCTCATGTCGCGGGTGTGCTGTGACTGATGTCACGGAACCCTGGATTCCGGTTGCCTCCCGGGGTGCCCGCGGCCCGGCGGTGGCCGGTCCGGCGGTCAGAGGCGCACGGTCATCCGCACGGTCACGTCGTCACCCGCCGACAGGCCCTGCGGCGCACGCACCGCCTTCTTCAGCGGGAGCAGATAGCCGCCGTCCTTCGGGAAGAGCGATGTGGAGAAGTCGCTGCCGCCGATCCGGGCGTCGACCGGGACGACGCCCCAGCCGTACGTGGCCGCCGAGGCGATCTGCCGGATGTCGGCGGACTCCTCCTCGGGCACGGCCACGAAGTAGAACGGGGACGGGCCACGCCACTCGATCACCCGGCCGGCGAAGACAAGTTCCATGCGGGTGGCTCCAGTTCACCGAAGAGGGCGCGGATCGCGCTCAGCGTACCCGCCGGGAGGCGCCTCGCCGCCCTCCGCCGGCCCGGCCCGGTGCGTCAGACCGGTTCACCTCGCCAGGCGCCGTCCCGCCCGGCCCAGCGCACGGCCGGTGCCACGCAGAGGCCGGCGAGGGCGAACGCCGCACCGAGCACCGCCCACCCGACGGTGCCGTGGGCGATCGCGGTGACCGTGACCAGCGCCGGTCCCGCCATCATCCCCGCCGACGCGCCCGTGCCGAACACTCCCTGGTAGACGCCGTGCGCACGGGCGTCGGCGAGTTCGTAGCCCAGGGTCCAGCCGCCCGCCGCCGACAGCACCTCGGCGAACACCTGCACCACCGCCCCCGCCGTCAGCGACAGCACCGCCCACACCGGGGAGAGGCCCGCGGACAGGGCGTACACCGCGCAGGCCGCCGCGAGCAGCAGCCCCGACCAGCCCATCGCCCGTACCGCCGTGGGCACTTGGGAGGCACGCCGGGCGACCCGCACCTGCAGCAGGGCCACCAGCACACAGTTGACGATCATCAGCAGGGCCGCCGTCCAGCGCGGTGCCGTGGTGCGCTGCACGATCCACAGCGGCAGCCCCACCTCTGCCAGCGTGTACTGCACCACCAGCACCGCGTTGAGCACCGTCACCGTCAGGAAGGGCAGGTCGCGCACCGCCCGCCAGCGGTCGCCCGCCGGAGCGCCGGCCGCCGGGACCGCACGTTCACGCGCGTGCGGCGCCGGCGGCAGCCGGGGCAGCAGCAGCGCCGGACCCGCGAAGGACAGCGCGTTCAACGCGATCACCGTCAGATAGGCGCCTCGCGTGTCCACCTGCAGAGCGACCGCGCCCAGCGCGCCGCCCACGCCCATCCCGACGTTCGTCACCATCCGCAGGTACGCCCGCGCCTCCACCCGCGTCGCCGGCGGCAGCACCTCCGCGTACAGCGCGCCCTGCACCCCACGGCTCGCCATCTGCAGCCCCGTCGAGCAGATCACCGCGACGAGGAACGCCGCGTAGGAACCCACGAGAACGTAAGACGCCGTGGCGATCCCCGTGCCGCCCCACAGCCAGGAGCCGACCCGCCGGGCGCCCCACCGGTCCGCCGCCCGTCCCGCGGGCACCCCCGCGGCCACGCCCACCAGGCCCGCCACCGTCATCCCGAGCCCGACCGAAGTCGCCTCCAGGCCGACGATACGCGTGAAGTACAGGACGCCCAGGGGGAAGTACAGCCCGTTGCCCAGGGAGTTGACGGCGGTCAGCACGGTGGCGAGGCGCAGCACCGGGTCGGCCGGCAGCAGCCCGCCCGCCCGGGTCGCCCGCCCCGCCCGCGAACCGCCTTCCTGGTCAACGGCCTTGCGAAGTGGTGTGGTGGTCATGCCCGACAGCCAACCCCGTCCGCGTCCCGGTCCGACAATGATTTAGCGTGGCGCTCAATGATCGAGTTCCGCTTCGCCGTCGGCGACCTGGCCACCACCTCCTTCGCCTACTCCCCGCTGCAGGAGGCGGTGTTCTCGCTGCGCTGTCTGCACGACCCCGCGCGCTACCCCCACCACCGGCCGTGGCTGCGCCGCATCCGCCCGCGCCTGGAGCACCTGGACCGCGAACTGCTCACCGTGCTGGTCGCCCCGTGGCTGTGGGTGCCCGACTTCCTCACTCCGCGCCCGGCGCGGGCCCGGCCGGTCTTCGCGCACGAACTCGACGAGGTCCGCCGTACCCCACCGGAGGTCGTCGCCGCTGACTTCCGGGCCACCTACCGAGCCGCGGACACCCTGCCCCCGCTCGTCGCGCGGGGCCTGGCCGACCCGGCGGCCTTCCTGGTCCGGCTCACCGAAGCCCTCGACGCGTACTGGCGTACCTGTCTCGCCGACGCGTGGTGGCCGCGCACGCAGAGCATCATGGAGGCCGATCTCGCCCACCGGGCGCGCGTGCTGGCGGAACAGGGCGCGGCCGCGCTGTTCGCCGGGCTCGACCAACGGCTCGTGTGGACCGGCGGCCAGCTGCGGCTGAACCGCGAGGGCGACACCGCTCCCTGGCCGTCGGCCGACATCCGCATCGCGGGACGCGGCATGGTGCTGATGCCGACCCTCTTCGCGCGCGGCGCCCAGACGATGATCGACGCGTCCCGCCCGCCGCTCCTCGTCTATCCGGCGCGCGGCCGCGCCACCCTCTCCGAGACGCCGCCCCCGGTCACCGACCGCGCCCTGGTCCGGCTCCTCGGCCGGCCCCGCGCCCGGTTGCTGTGCCTGCTGGCCGAACCGGCCTCCACGACCGAACTCGCCCACCGTCTGGACGTCACCCCGGGCGCCGTCAGCCAGCACCTGGCCGTCCTCTACGACGCGGGACTGCTCAGCCGCACCCGCAGCGGCCGCACCGTCCGCTACCAGCGCACGACCCTGGGGGACGCGCTGTGCCGGTAGCGGACGGCGCGGCCGGGCCGTCCGGTCAGCCGGCGGCGAGCAGTTCGAGCGTGTCGATCACACGGTTGGAGAAGCCCCACTCGTTGTCGTACCAGGCGACCACCTTCACGTGACGCCCGTCGACCCGGGTGAGGGCCGAGTCGAAGATCGACGAGGCCGGGTTGCCCGTGATGTCGGACGACACCAGCGGGTCCTCCGAGTACTCCAGGACGCCGGCCAGCGGCCCCTCGGCCGCGGCCCGGTATGCCGCCAGCACGTCGTCGCGCGTCACGTCGCGCGCGACGGTCGTGTTCAGTTCGACGATCGAGCCCACCGGAACCGGCACCCGGATCGAGTCGCCCGACAGCTTGCCGTCGAGGTTCGGCAGCACCAGGCCGATGGCCTTGGCGGCGCCCGTCGTGGTCGGCACGATGTTGACGCCCGCGGCGCGGGCCCGGCGGGCGTCGCGGTGCGGACCGTCCTGCAGGTTCTGCTCCTGCGTGTAGGCGTGCACCGTCGTCATGAATCCGTGCTCGATCCCCGCGAGGTCGTCGAGCACCGCGGCCAGCGGGGCGAGCGCGTTGGTCGTGCAGGAGGCGTTCGAGACGATCGTGTGCCGGGCCGGGTCGTAGGTGTCGGTGTTCACCCCGAACGCGAGGGTGACGTCCGCTCCGTCCGACGGCGCGCTGACCAGCACCTTGCGCGCTCCCGCCGCCACATGGGCCTGGGCCGCCTTGGCCGAGGTGAAACGGCCGGTCGCCTCCAGCACGATGTCGACGCCGAGTTCGCCCCACGGCAGCCGCTCCGGCTCACGCTCGGCCAGCACCTTGATGCGGCGGCCGTCGACGACGAGGGTGTCACCGTCGGCGGTCACCGGCCGGCCGAGCCGGCCGGCCGTCGTGTCGAAGGCGAGCAGCCGCGCCAGCGTGGCGGGCTCGGTGAGGTCGTTGACGGCCACGACCTCCAGGTCGCTGCCACGCTCCAGCAGGGCGCGCAGCACATTGCGGCCGATGCGGCCGAAACCGTTGATGGCGATACGAGTCATGAGTGGTCCCTTCGCTCGCCAACCAGGTTCGCGGGCGAGAGCGGCCGCTGACAGAGGCGGGATCGCCACAGTTCGCAAGGATCGCGCCAGCGTGCGGCGGGCTACTCGCCGCGCGTGAAGGTGCGCCGGTACTCGCTCGGGGTGGTCCCGAGCACCTGCTGGAAGTGCAGCCGCAGATTCGCGCCCGTGCCGAGACCCACGTCGGCGGCGATCTGCTCGACGCTCCGCTCCGAGCGTTCCAGCAGCTCCCGCGCCACGTCGACACGGGCCCGCATCACCCACTGCATCGGCGTGTAGCCGGTGTCCTCGACGAACCGGCGCGAGAACGTGCGCGGCGACACGGCCGCGTGCTGTGCGAGCACCTCCAGGGTGAGCGCCCGGTCGAGCCGGTGCAGCGCCCATTCCCGGGTCGCCGCGAACCGCTCGCCGAGCGGCTCGGGCACGCTGCGCGGCACGTACTGCGCCTGGCCCCCGCTGCGGTAGGGCGCCGCGACCAGGCGCCGGGCCGCGTGGTTAGCCGGGGCCACCCCGAGATCGCGGCGCAGGATGTGCAGGCACAGGTCGATGCCGGAGGCGGCACCGGCCGACGTCAGCACGCTCCCCTCGTCCACGAAGAGCACGTTCTCGTCGACCCGGACGAGGGGGTGCCGCGCCGCCAGAGCGCGGGTGTAGTGCCAGTGCGTCGTGGCTCGCCGGCCGTCCAGCAGACCTGTCGCGGCGAGCGCGAAGGCCCCCGTCGAGATCGCGGCCAGCCGCGCGCCCGCGTCGTGGGCGGCGAGCAGTGCGTCGACGACGGCCCGGGGCGGGTCCTCGCGGTCCGGAAAGCGGTATCCGGGGATGAAGACGCTCTCGGCCCACCCGAGCGCTTCGAGGCCGTGGGCGACGTGATACGACAGACCGTCACCACCCGTCACCAGACCGGGCGCGGCTCCGCACACCCGCACCTCGTACGGCATGCTCGCCCGGGTCGCGAACACCTGTGCCGGGATGCCGACGTCCAGCGGTTTCGCACCCTCGAGGACGAGCACGGCGACACGGTGCGGATGCGGAGCTGAGGCGGACACGGTCAGCAGGTTACGCGGGCCCCGGTACACCGAGGACCGGCGTGTCCGGCACCGCGGCCGGACGGCCGGTCCGCGACCCTGCCCTCCTACCAGTAGTGCCGGCGCCCCGCGACCGCGTGCCCCATGGAGCCGAGGATCCACAGCACCGCGCCGATCACCACGAGGATGATGCCGATGGTCCACAGGATGGAGATCCCTGTGAGGAAGCCGATGACGAGCAGGATGACTCCGAGGGCGATCATGACGTGCCTCCTGTCGAAGTAACACTCCATGTGTCCGTGTGCCCCGAAGCGAGGTGTCAAGCCACCCTCTGAAGCAACAATTCAGGACAGATCCAAAACTTTAAATAAGTCTGAAGCAACAAATCTTGACGTCATCGACCGCGCTTCGTACGTTCCGCAACGGCCGCGACGAAAGACGAACTCGGCTGACACTCCACCTTGCTGGCAGCACGTCCCGTCCTTCGAGGAGCAGACGATGCGCGGAGAGAGATCAGCAGTCACCGGACCCGGGCCCGCACAGGGACACGGACCGGGAACCGACGTCACGACCGGCACCGGTCCCAGGCCGCCGCGGCGCCCCCGCGCACGCGTGCGGTCCCTGCTGGCCGTCCTGGCGCTGGTGCTCGGCGCCCTGGCCGGCCTGAGCGGGCCGGCCGAGGCCGCCGGCTCGCTGCCCTGCGACATCTACGGCGGGGCCGGCACCCCGTGCGTCGCCGCGCACAGCACGGTCCGCGCGCTCTACGGCGCTTACAACGGCCCCCTGTACCGGGTCACCCGCGCCTCGGACGGCGCCGCCACCGACATCGGACTGCTGTCGGCGGGCGGCTACGCGGACGCCGGCCGCCAGGACACCTTCTGCGGCGGAACGACCTGCCGCATCACCAGGATCTACGACCAGACCCCCCGCCACAACGACCTCACCCCGGGACCCGCCGGAACCGCCGGCATGGGAGCGGACCGCGGGGCGGACGCCGGTGAGATCGCGGTCACCGCGGGCGGCCACAAGGTCTACGGCGTGTGGATCTCACCCGGCGTCGGTTACCGCTACACCGGCGTGGCCTCCGGAGTCGCCGTGAACGGACAGCCCGAGGGCGCCTACATGGTGGCCAGCGGCACCCACGTCGGCTCGGCCTGCTGCTTCGACTAGGGCAACGCCGAGAGCACGCCCGCCGACACCGGCAACGGCCACATGGACGCGGTCAGCATCGCGACCACGTGCTACTTCGCGCCGTGCACCGGCTCGGGGCCGTGGGTCGAGGCGGACCTGGAGAACGGCATGTTCCAGGGCCCGGCTGCAGATCTGGGATTGCAATGGATCGGCGGCACAGAGGTTCCGGCTGACCTGAGTGCACATCGTGTGCAGAAAAGGTCACAAAGGCTCCTCCGGTGTTGTTTTTTGCTTTCAATCACTGCCTGGAGCTGCGGCTATACCCATGGGTTCCAGTGAGGGTGAGGGGATCTGGTGGAGGTGTGTGCGGGAGCGGGCTCCGTCCCGCACACACAGGGTTGATCTGTGCGTGACAACTGGGCACGCTCCGAGACGCACCGGCTCTTCGTCGCCGGTGCGTCCCCCCACTCAACCCCCCACATACGACGAGGAGATCCCTCTTGACGACCCATCAGCACCGCATGGGGAAGGCAAGGATCGCCACCGCGATCGCCTCCGTGACGGCCGTCGTCGGCACCGCCATGGCCGTGTCGCCCGCCGCCCACGCCGAACGCCCCGCCGAGGGCACGGTCTACGGGCTGCACGCCCGGGGAGCGGTCGCCGGCAGCTACATCGTCCTGCTGGACAAGAAGGCGTCACAGGCGCGCAAGGCGGACCTGGCGGAACAGTACGGCGGTGAGATCGGCCGCACCTACGGATCGGCGGTCAACGGGTTCTCGGCCACGAGCCTCACCGAGACCGAGGCCAAGCGGCTGGCCGCGGATCCCGGAGTCTCCACCGTGGTCCAGAACAAGAAGTTCCACATAACCGCCACCCAGGACAACCCGCCGTCCTGGGGTCTGGACCGGATCGACCAGGCCGACACGGCCGGCGACCACAAGTACACCTACCCGGACAAGGGCGGGGAGGGGGTGACCGCGTACGTCATCGACACCGGCGTGCGCATCAGCCACAAGGACTTCGCGGGCCGCGCCTCCTACGGCTTCGACGCCGTCGACAACGACGACAGCGCCGACGACGGCAACGGCCACGGCACCCACGTCGCCGGGACCATCGCCGGTACCGCCCACGGCGTCGCCAAGAAGGCCAAGATCGTCGCCGTCAGAGTCCTCGACAACAACGGTTCCGGCACCACCGAACAGGTCGTGGCCGGCATCGACTGGGTGACGAAGAACCACAAGGGCCCCTCCGTCGCCAACATGAGCCTCGGCGGCGGCGCCGACCCGGCCCTGGACGCGGCGGTCGGCAAGGCCATCGCCGCAGGTGTCACGTTCGCGGTCGCGGCCGGCAACGAGTCCACCGACGCCAAGAACAGCTCGCCCGCGCGGGTGCCCGAGGCCCTCACCGTCGCCTCCAGCACGAACACCGACGCGCAGTCCGACTTCTCCAACTTCGGTTCCCTCGTCGACCTGTACGCACCGGGATCGGACATCACCTCGGACTGGAACGACAGCGACGAGGGCACCAAGACGATCTCCGGCACCTCCATGGCGACCCCCCACGTCACCGGTGCCGCCGCCGTCTACCTCGCCGGCCACCCGGACGCCACACCGGCTCAGGTCGCCACCGGCCTGACCGGCGGGGCGACCGCCGACAAGATCACCGGCGCCGGCAGCGGAACGCCCAACAAGCTGCTGAAGGTGACCGAGTAACGAGACCGTCAGCGGCCCGGCGACCCCACTCGCCGGGCCGCTGACTGTTACTCACTTTCGGGTGAGGCCGGTGCGGTGGTTTCGGGGGCCACGTACCGGACGACTTCCTCACATGTCTCATTCACCGCATTAATGGACATTGCATCCGAGAGTCACGGAAATGTGCGTGAATGGTAACGGACCTCGTGTGTCCGCCGGCGGCGCGTCCCGCGGCCTGCACGGTGTGCCTGTGCGGCCGCCCGGCCGCCACCCGCACAACCCTGAGAAGGGGGACACCTTGTCCGCTTCTGTCTTCGTGACCGCACGTAGTGTCGCTGCCGCCACCGTCGCCGCGGCGGCCGTCGTGGGCGCGGCGGCACTGCCGGCCTCGGCTGCCGATCACGGCCGTTACCAGCGCGCACAGGTCGTCATCAGCGCCGTACAGCACGGCTCCCACGTCCGCGACGCCCGCGCCCTCAACAGAGAGTGGGTCGAGATCACCAACGAGGGCCGCCGCGACGTCAACCTGAACGGCTGGACGCTGTCCGACGCCGACGGTCACACGTACGTCTTCCGCTACTACCGGCTCGAGGGCCACGAGACGGTCCGCGTCCACACCGGTATGGGCCGGGACCGCTTCGGCGACGTCTACCAGGACCGCGGCCGCCAGGTGTGGGACAACAACGACACGGCGACCCTGCGCGACAGCCGCGGCCGCTACATCGACTCCGCCTCCTGGGGCAACGACCGCCACGGCCGCTGGGGCGGCGGCTACCGCGACCACCGCGGCGACGACCGCCGCGGCCGCTGGGACGACCGTCGTTACGACGACCGCGACCACCGCGGTGACCGCCGCCACGACGACCGCGACCACCGCGGTGACCGCCGCGACGGCGGCTGGCACGGCGACCACCGCTGATCCGGCACTGCGCACCGACTGACCCGCGGCGCGTCACTCACCCGAAGTGACGCGCCGCGGGCGCTTTTTCGCCGGATGCCCGGCGAATCGCCTTATTGCCCCCGCGGGTCCGGTTCCAGCACACTGCGTGGTGACCAGGGGGAGGGGTTCATGTCCAGTGCTGCGGACGAACTGCGGCTCCGATTCGAGGATTTCATCACGGAGCAGCGCCGGCTGGCCCGTGCCGTCGCCGGGGATGAACGGGTGCCTGACCAACTGGTTCAGGCGCAGCAACTGTTGGAAGTCGCCAGGGACTTGCTCGCACGAGCCGACGGTGTCCTCCAGTCGGACGTCGAACTCGACGACACGGTCGAAGCCGAAGCCGCGTTCACGTGTCTTGCCCTGCTCGTGCCCGAGGTTCTGACGTCCGTGGGATACAAGGATCCGCCTCCCCCCACCTTCGCGGACATCCTGTCCGACCTCGAAGAGGCCAGGGACCACCTGGTGCGTCCCGGATCCGATGAGGCCAGGGTCGACGCCCTGCGGAGTCTCGACGACATCATCACACTCGTCGAGCGGGCCGCCGACGCGGTCCTGGCCAGTCGCCCGCCCGGTCTGTGGAAGATCCGTCTCGACGGGGCAATCAGAGTGTCGCGCGCGCTCATCCCGCACGTGGCCACGACCACTGCCATCGTCTTGGCCTCCGGCGTTACGGGCGGCCAGTTCGCGGCCGCCGTGTCGACGGTCGGAACCTCGCTGGCGGCCCTCCTGCTGCCGACGTCCAAAGATCTCAGGGAGCTGTTCGAACCACCGGACCAGCACCTGCTGCTCGCGGCCGAGCACAGGAGAGCGGTGCGGGCGGCTCTGGACGAGAGAGATCGCCTGCTCGCCAAGTCCACTGGCAGGAACAGCGTCCACTTTCGGTGGGCGGAGCAGGCACAGGCCACCGCCCGCCTCCACTTGCGGATGCTGTCGAATATCCCGGGCGAGGACACGACACAACTGGATGCGGCCGTCGCGGAATTCGGCCGACCCCGGCGCCTGCGCCGGCGGCAGACAGTGCGCTGCGACGAGCCGCCCCCGGCGGTGGGCCGGAATGCAGCTGAGGACGAGCAGCCGAGGGCGCCGGACAACTCGGCTCTGCATCGCCGCCCGCGCGATCCCCGGCCAGGCGGAACCGGCATAGGCGGACTGTGACCCGACCCGCAGGGTCCGGGCGCCGGCGTCGGCGTCCGGACCCTGAGTCACGTCATGCCGCGAGCGCGTGGCCCGGGTGCAGGACGACCTTCGTGTAGCCCTCGATCCGCTTGTCGAACTTCTCGTACGCCCCGGGCGCGTCCTCCAGCGGCAGCTCGTGCGACACCACGAAGCTGGGCTTGGCCCGCCCGGCGATGATCATGTCGCGCAACTGGCGGTTGTACCGCTTCACGTTGCACTGACCGGTGCCCATCTGCTGGCCCTTCTCGAACATCCGGCCGATGGAGACCAGCAACTGGCCGTGCTTGGCGTGCTCGTCGGGACCGCCCGGGTCGGACGGCACGTACAGGCCGGGCACGCCGAGCATGCCGGTGGGCCGTACCGTCTCGACGAGGGTGTTGAGGACGACGGCGGGCTCCTCGTGGCTGACGTCCTTGTGGGACGTGGCCTGGTAGCCGACGGCGTCCACGCCCTTGTCGGTGCCCTCGCCCCCGGTCTGTTCCTTGATCTGCCCGGCCGGGTCGCCCGTGGTGAAGTCGATGGGGATGGCCCCGATCTCCGCCGCCTTGGCGAGCCGCTCGGGCACCCGGTCCACCGAGAAGACCTTGGACGCGCCGCGCAGCAGTGCCGAGTAGGCGGCCATCAGGCCGACGGGACCGGCACCGAACACGGCCACGGACTCACCGGGCGACACCTGCGCCAGTTCGCAGCCGTGGTACCCGGTCGGGAAGATGTCGGCGAGCAGCACGAAGTCCGTCTCGAACTCCTCACCCGGCGGCAGCTTCAGGCAGTTGAAGTCGGCGAAGGGGACCCGCAGCCGCTCCGCCTGGCCACCCAGGTAGGGGCCCATCGCGACGTAGCCGTACGCTCCGCCCGCGAACCCGGGGTTCACCGTCAGGCAGAACCCGGTCTTCCCGGCGAGGCAGTTCTTGCAGAACCCGCAGGCCACGTTGAACGGCATCACGACCCGGTCGCCCTGGGACAGCGAGGCCACGCCGCTGCCGACCTCCTCGACGATGCCGAGGTTCTCGTGGCCGAAGACGATGCCGGCCTCCGCGGCCGTACGGCCCTCGTACATGTGCAGGTCGGACCCGCAGATCGCGGTCGACGTGACCCGTACGATCACGTCGTTCGGGTGCTGGATCTGCGGATCGTCGACGTCCCTCACCGTCACGTTGAACGGCTTCTCATAGACGACGGCTTTCACCTTCGGTCACCTCCGCGTCGAACGCCGGACGGCGGCAACGACGGGCCGCTCCGGAGGGCACCCGGGCAAAGGCGGGCCTGCGGCCGCGCCCCGCGGGCCCGGCGGAGTCCTCGCCGCGCTGCTGAACACTTCCAGCAAACGCCTGCCGGGCCCGATGCGCAAAGGCACGCCCCGGTGATCCCCGACCACCGTTGAAGCCGACGATCTTGGGCACGCTAAGCCAGGTGATCTTCGTCGTCGTCCTCCCGGAGGGAAGCCCCGCATGACCGTCCCCGCGCGCCCTTTTCGTCCCGTCGACCGTGACCGGCGTCGTTTCGATCTGCGGAAGACCGCCATGTTCTTCGTCCTGCTCGCGATCATCCTGTGCGTGATGTCCTTCGTGGCCCGTACCGCGGTCGGCATCGCCGAGCGCCGTCCGCTCTGGGCCTTCGCACTGGCCATGGTGAGCCTCGCGACGGTGCTCATGGGCAGGTCCCGGTGGCGGCGCCTGTCCGTCGCGAGATGCGCGCGCCGCGCCACCGAGACCCTGGAGGCGGCGGCCGAGAGGGCGTCCGACACGCTGCGCGCCCCGGTCCCGGCTCCGGCCGTGGTCGCGGCCCCGGCCGAGCCGATGGCGGCGGAGGTGACGGCCGCCGCGGCGCCGACCGCACCGGTCGGAGTGCCGAGCGAGGCCGACGGCCCCGGCCCGGAAGCCACCTGCCCCGGCAGCGGGCTGCTCGGGCTCGGTGGCGAGGAGGCGACCGTCCCCCTCGGCGACGTGGTCGATCACGCCGAGCTCGACCCCGACGCCTTCGAGCAGGCGATAGCCGACCTGTGCGTACGTGACCACTGCCGGGAGGTGGAAGTGGTGGGCGGTGCGGGCGACTTGGGCGCGGACGTCATAGGGGTCACCCCGGACGGCCGGCGCGTGGTCATCCAGTGCAAGCGCTACTGCGACAGCAACAAGGTCGGCTCGCAGGACATGCAGCGCTTCGGCGGTACCTGCTACACCGTCCACGAGGCCGACGTAGCGGTGGTCGTCACGACGAGCGATTTCACGGCACCGGCCCTCGAGTACGCCCAGCAGTGCGGGATCCTGTGCGTCAACGGCGAGGAGCTGAGCGCCTGGACCGACGGCACCGGACCCTGCCCCTGGGAGCTCGTGGAACCCGTGGCCTGAGGAGCGGCGCCCGGGCCCGTCCGGGTGCGGGGTGCCAGGGGCCCCTGCTAGTCGGTTCCGGACTCCAGGACGCGACGGGCCGCCTCGGCCTCCGCGGCCGGCGGGGACAGCTCGTCGAGGGTGTCGAGTTCGGTGTCCGCCTCCAGCTCCCGTTCCCAGGCCGCCGCGAGCCGCTCCTGCTCCTCTCGGGGTCTGGCGGCCACGGCCTCCCGGTGCTCCGGGTCCAGGGCCGCGAGGAAACGTCCCACCGGGTCCGTCGGCATACCGTGCTCCTTGTTCGCCGGGAAGGGGCAGCTCGCGCTCCAGCATGGCCAACGGCTCCCGCGCGGGCCGTCCGACACGGCCCGCGACCACCCTGATGGCCCCGCCGCCCCGCCCTCCCCTCTGGCGGGCCCCGCACGGAGCCCCTGCGGCGGCGGCCCGGCCCGCGGCCTCCTGCGGACCACGATCCGACCGGTGACACAGGCGACGCCCTCGGTGCGGGTGTCGAGCCCGGTACCGAGGAACGCGTTCATGTCCGCCCGTGGTCCGTGAGCGACCGGGACGCCGGTGCCCCGGACGGATACCGGCACGTCGGCGTCCGGCAGCACGGTCCGGCCGACCGGCCCGGCCGCGGCCATGATCTCGCGCGGAGCGCGGTGGCTGACGCGCGATGACGGCCACCCGATCGGAACGACACCTGTTTCCGCCCGCGTCCACTTCCCGGCCGCCGCACCGCCGGCTCCCCGCGGGCACCCTGACCGCTGAGCGTGCCGGGTGCCCGACGGTGCGGGATTCTGTAGACGTGTGTGGTGCCCCCGCCGCCCGGATCCCCGCGGCCTACGCCGCTTCGGGCCGCCGAGCGGTACGCGTGACGCTGGTCGCCTCGGCCGGGTTCTTCCTCTTCCGCTACGGTCTCGGCCTCCCCGTCGCGGCGACGTACGCGCTGTTCTCCGCCGTGGCGCTGGGCGGCCTGTCCAGGATCCCCGGCACCGGACGGCAGCGGGCCGCGACGGGACTGCGCGCGCTGCCGCTGTGCTGGCTGCTGGTGATCGTCGGCACCTGTCTGTCGGTGCGGACCTGGAGCGCCGTCGCCGGCATGCTGATCGTGGGCTTCGCCCTGGCGTTCGCGGCCGTGGGCGGTCCCCGCCCGGCCGGCGCGGCTCCCGGCCTGCAACTGCTCTACATCCTGCCCTCCTTCCCGCCGTACGACCCCGGCTCGCTCGGTGAACGCCTGATCGGTACGACCACGGGTCTGGTCCTGCTCATCGCCGCCGAGGCGCTCCTCCTCCCGGAGCCCGCGCCGCCGTCGTACCGGCAGCGGGCCGCCCACGCCGCAGGGACCGCGGCCCACTGCGCGACCCTGCTGGCCGCACCCCCGTACGCCCTGAGCGGCACGGACAGCGAGACCGCCCGGGAAGCCGGCGCCGCGCTGCGGCCCCTGGCCGTGCCGGAGGCGGAACGCCCCGCCGGACCGGGGCTGCGCGACCGCGCCCTCGCCCACACCGGCCTGGCCACCCGGACCCTGCTCAGCCGGCTGGCACTGCTGACCACGCCACCCGGCGACGACCAGGGCCCCCGGGCCACCGCGGTGCTGCGCGCGGTGGCGGGCCTGTCCACCGGGACCGCGAACAGTCTCGGATCGGGGCCGGCGCCGGTGGCCGCCTACGAGGAACTGGCCGCGGCCCGGGCCCACCTGGCGGCCACGTCCGCCGGACCCGCGCCCGCCGGTCCCGCGTTCGTCGGGGCCGCCACCGCGGCCGGTGCACGTCCTCCGGTCCTCCCGCCCGCCGTGCTGCGCAGGCACGCCGCCGTACTGGAGATCGCCGACGCCGCGCTGGCCATGGCCACGGCGGCCGACCTCGCGGTACGGGGCCGGCGGGCATCGGTGCCGGTGCCGCAGGGCCGCTTCTGGTACGCCACGAGCCGGGCCCCGGTGCTGTGGTGGCACCGGATCCGCGGCCACGCCGGGCGCCGGTCGGTGTTCTTCCAGAACGCGGTCCGCATCGCCCTGGCCCTGACCGCGGCCCGGCTCATCGCGGGCGTGGACACGTTGCCCCACGGATTCTGGGCGATGCTGGCCACGCTCACCCTCACCCGGACCACCATGGACGAGACCTGGAGCACCATCCGCCGGGCGCTCGGGGGCACCCTGGCCGGGGCGTTGCTGACCGCCGGACTGCTGACCCTGGTGGGCGCCCACACCGAGATCTACGCCGCCGTGCTCCCGCTGTGGATGCTCCTCGCCTTCACCCTGGGCCCGGTCAAGGGGGTCGGCTGGGCACAGGGCCTGTTCACGGTGCTCGTGGCCCTGGTCTTCGCCCAGCTCGCGCCACCGACCTGGCGGCTGGCCGAGGTCCGCCTGCTGGACGTGCTGGTCGGCAGCGTGATCGGCGCGGTGTTCGGCCTGCTCGCCTGGCCCCGCGGCGCCCATGACGAGCTGCGCCACGCGGCGGCGGAACTCCTGCGCAGGGCGGCCGAGATCGTGGTGGCGACCAGCGCCGACGTCGCGGCCGGCGGCCCGGTGGCCGCCGCGCCGCTCGCGGTGTCCGGCCACCGCTCGCTGCACCGGGCGGTCATCCTCGCGGAGTCCGCGTACGCCCAGTTCCAGAGCGAGCCGACGCTCTTCGGGGGGCGGCGGAGAGGGGCGGCGCTGCCCACGGTGGACTGGCAGGCCGCGCTCATCGCCGGACACCACACCCTCTGGGGATCCGAACGGCTGCTGGAACCGCCGCCCGCCACGCTGGGGCCGGACGCCGCCGAGTCCGCCGCCGGACTCGGGGACCGGGTGGCCGGGCGGATGCTGCTCGTCTCGGCGGCACTCGACCCCGGGTGCGACACCCCGGCCGCACCCGTGCCCCGCCTCGACCTCGCGGGATTCACCACGGAGCCGCCCGGCGCACCGCGGCTGTACTACGCGACCGTCTCCTGGCTGAGCGCCCTGATGACCGACCTGGCCCGCATCCCGCGCGCCGGTCCCGCACCCGAGCCCGCGACGATGACGGCGGCACGGACCGGCGACTAGCGGAATCCGCCCGTGCCGCGTTACGGCGGCGGCCGGTCAGGAAAGAAGCGCTTGCGGGAGCCGGCCGGGCGCATGGATGATCCATTCGAGGCCGGTCACCCACATCCGGTCGCCGACATCGTTCCACTGGAAGGGAAACCCCCATGCCCGAGCTGGACGAACGCTTCGACGTAGTGGTCCTCGGAGCGGGACCCGGCGGCTACGTCGCCGCCGTCCGCGCCGCCCAGTTGGGCAAGCGCGTCGCCGTCGTCGAGGAGAAGTACTGGGGCGGTGTCTGCCTGAACGTGGGATGCATCCCGAGCAAGGCGCTGCTGCGCAACGCCGAGCTGGCGCACATCTTCACCCGCGAGGCGAAGACCTTCGGCATCAAGGTCGACGGGCAGGTGACCTTCGACTTCGCAGAGGCCTTCCGCCGCAGCCGCAAGGTCGCCGACGGCCGCGTCAAGGGCGTCCACTACTTGATGAAGAAGAACGGGATCACGGAGTTCGACGGCCGCGGCACCTTCCTCGACCCGAACACGCTGGAGGTGGCGGGCTACGACGGCTCGACACGCACCATCGGCTTCGACCACTGCGTCATCGCCACCGGCGCCACGCCCAAGCTGCTCCCCGGCACCCGCCGCACCTCCCGGGTGGTGACCTACGAGGAGCAGATCCTCGCCGAGGAGCTGCCGGAGTCGATCGTGATCGCGGGCGCCGGGGCGATCGGCGTGGAGTTCGCGTACGTCCTGCACAACTACGGCGTGAAGGTCACCATCGTCGAGTTCCTGGACCGCATGACCCCGCTCGAGGACGCCGAGGTGTCCGCCGAACTCGCCCGCCAGTACCGCAGGCTGGGCATCGACGTGCTGACCTCCACGCGGGTCGACGCCATCGACGAGTCGGGTCCGCGGGTGCGGGTCACCGTCACCGCCAAGGACGGATCGCAGCAGGTCCTGGAGGCCGACAAGGTCCTGCAGGCGATCGGCTTCGCCCCGAACATCGAGGGCTACGGCCTGGACAAGACCGGCGTACAGGTCACCGAGCGCGGCGCGATCGACGTCGACGGGCGCTGCCGCACCTCCGTTCCGCACATCTTCGCCATCGGTGACGTCACCGCCAAGCTGATGCTCGCGCACGCCGCCGAGGCGATGGGCATCGTCGCCGCCGAGACCCTCGCCGACGCGGAGACCATGGAACTCGACTACGCGATGATCCCGCGCGCGACCTACTGCCAGCCCCAGGTCGCCAGCTTCGGCTACACCGAGGCCCAGGCCCGCGAGCTCGGTCACGACGTGAAGGTCGCCAAGTTCCCCTTCACCGCGAACGGCAAGTCGCACGGCCTCGGCGACGCCACGGGCTTCGTGAAGCTGATCAGCGACGCCAAGTACGGCGAGCTGCTCGGCGGTCACCTGATCGGCCCGGACGTCACCGAGCTGCTGCCCGAACTGACTCTGGCCCAGCAGTGGGACCTGACGGTCCATGAGGTGGCGCGCAACGTGCACGCCCACCCGACCCTGGGCGAGGCCGTCAAGGAGGCCGTGCACGGCCTGGCCGGCCACATGATCAACATGTGAGAGCGGGCCCGTGGCCACGATCACGGGATCGTGGCCACGGCCGCCGCATGAGCGGTCAGTTCAGCGCCGGGGGCCCGTCATGGGCGCCGGTCCCCCACGCGGAGGGCTCGGCACCGACCGTGAACGCCAGCGTCCGCATCCCGCGCAGCTCACGCGTCGTCACATAGGTGCGGCCGTACGGGGCGCCGTCGATGCGCGCCGACTGGATGTAGCGGCTGCCGTCGGAGGTGCCGGGTGCCGTCACGGTGAGCGAGCCGCGCGGGTAGTAGTGGCGGTCCAGCGTGAGGTCGACGCGCTCGAAGACGGGCGTGGACAGGCCCCAGGTGTCGTAGCCGGGCTGCACCGGGAAGACTCCGATCGACGAGAGCACGTTCCACGCGGACATGGTGCCGAGGTCGTCGTTGCCGGTCATGCCGGTCGGGGTGTCCGTGAAGAGGGTCAGCGCGGCATGCACCACATCGGTGGTCTTCCACGGCCGGCCGGTCGAGAGGTAGGTGTACGGGGCGATGAGGTCGGGCTCGTTCTGCGGGTTGTACTTGTCCGCGTTGTAGTAGTCGTACGGGCCGTTCACCCAGACCTCGCGCGCGGTCTTCGCGGGGTCCTCGACCAGCTTGTCGTAGGCGAAGAACGCGTCCAGCCGCTCGTTCGCCGCCTGCTTGCCGCCGATCAGGCCGACCATGCCCGGCAGGTCCTGCGGCACCAGCCACTGGTACTGCCACGACGTGCCCTCGTGGAACCCCTCGCTCTGCGCCGGATCGGCCGGCCCGGTGAAGGCGCCGGAGGCGTCGCGCGCACGGAAGAACCCGGTCGAGGAGTCGAAGATCCGGCGGTAGTTCTGGGCCCGGGCCGCGTAACGCGCGGCGTCCGCGTCATGGCCGAGGTCGCGGGCCATCTCGGCGAGCATCGCGTCCGACAGGGCGTACTCCAGCGTCGCCGAGGCGCCGTGGTCGTAGTCCGAGTCGCCCGGCTTCACGTGCGGGCGGCCCTTGACGTAGGGCGCGAAACCGTCCGCGACGTACTCCGTGTTGGCCTCGCGGCCCACCGCGGGCGAGTCGGCGGGCGGCACCCCGTCGGCGTTCTTCCGCAGGGCGCGGTAGGCCCGGTCCTCGTACCCCTTGAGCAGGCCCTGCTGGTAGGCGTTGGTGAGGAACGGGGTGACCGGGTCGCCGGTCATGATGTTCGTCTCGACCGTGCCGTAGCCCCACTTGGGCAGCCAGCCGCTCTCCTCGTCGATCCGGATCACCGATATCGCCATGTCCCGCGCCTCACGCGGTGCGAGCAGGGACAGCAACTGCGACTGGGTGCGATAGGTGTCCCACAGCGACCAGTTCTGGTAATACGTGAAGTCCCGGGCGCGGTGGATCTTCTGGTCCCAGCCGGTGTACCGGCCGTCGGTGTCGCTGCCGATGTTGGGGGCCAGGAAGGACCGGTACAGCGACGAGTAGAAGGTGCGCCGCAGGGTCTCGCCGCCGCCCCGCACGCGTACGTCGTCCAGCCGGTCCTCCCAGGCGCGCCGGGCGGCGGCGCGCACCTGCTGGAACGAACGGCCGCCCTCGGCACGGAGGTTGAGCGCGGCGCCGTGGGCGTCCACGTACGACAGGGCGGTCGTGGCCTCGACGGTCCGGTCCTTGCTCGTGTCGAAGCGGACGTACGCGCCGTCCCGGCCGCTCTTCGAACCGTCGCTGACCGTGGAGCCGTCCCAGGTGCCGAACGCGGTGAACGGGCGGTCGAACCGGGTGACGGTGTACACCGTGTACGGCTTGGTGTCCTGGCAGAACCCGCTGCCGGTGATCGCCGTGCGCACGGTGTGGTCGTCGAGGACCTCGACCTTGGTGGACAGCGTCCGGTGCAGCGACTGGCCCGCGTTGAGCAGGACGTTGGCCTTGTCGGTGGCGGGGAACGTGTAGCGCTGCACACCGGTGCGCGCGGTGGCCGTCAGCTCGGCGTCGATGCCGGTCTTCAGCCCGACCTTGTAGTAGCCGGGGCTCGCCTGCTCCGTGTCGTGGCTGAACTCGGCCTGGTACTCGGCGTAGTCGGTCGTTGTGACGTCGCCGGTGGTCGGCAGGACGGGCAGATCGCCGCCCAGGCCGCAGCCGACGCCGGAGAGATGGACGAGCGAGAAGCCCCGGATGTGGTTCTGGGCGTAGTCGTAACCGGTGTTGTGTCCGGTGTCGGGGGACAGTTGCACCATTCCGAACGGGACGGCCGCGCCCGGGTAGGTGTTTCCCTCGTTCTGGGTGCCGATGAACGGATTGACGAGGTCGGTCAGTCGGCCGGCCGGTGCGGCGGCCGCCTGGGCCGTGGGCGCGGCGAGGGCGGCGCCGATCAGCGCGGCCGCCGCGACCACCGTGCCCGCGCCGCGTAGGCGTCGGCTCCAACTCGTGCGCGGATGAGTCCCACTCATGGGCGCGTACGCCTCCCGGGGCTAGACAACGTTGTCAAATCGCACAGCGCGCCCATTCTTTGTGCTTTACGTGTACGCGTCAAGAGTATCGACGGAAGGTGGGATCGCGGCCCGCGCTTCCAGGACCCGGAGGGAACGCCGGCGGCGGACGGCCACAAGGAAAGGCAAGGAGGTCATACCACTCCTTGCCACTCTCAACGTATAGCGCACCGGGGGCCTTGCGGCAAGGCCCCCGTCCTGCCGCAGAATTCCCGACCGAAAGCAGGAGCCGCGGAGACAGGGGGACTTGATGACCGACGTGATCATCGTGGGCGGCGGCCCGACCGGCCTGATGCTGGCCGCCGAACTACGGCTGCACGATGTGCGGGTGCTCGTACTGGAGAAGGAACCGGAGCCGGCCGCCTTCGTCCGCGCGCTGGGTCTGCACGTGCGCAGCATCGAGGTGATGGACCAGCGCGGCCTGCTGGAGCGGTTCCTCGCCCACGGCCGGAAGTTCGAGACCGGAGGCTTCTTCGCCGGCCTGGGCACCTCCTGGCCCGACCGTCTGGACACCGCCCACTCCTACGTCCTCGGCATCCCGCAGACCGAGACCGAGCGCCTGCTCAACGCGCACGCCGTCGACGCGGGCGCCGAGATCCGGCGCGGCCGGGAACTGGTCGGACTGGCCCAGGGCGACGACGGGGTGACCGCCGAACTCGCCGACGGCACACGGCTGCGCTCGCGCTATCTCGTGGGCTGCGACGGCGGCCGCAGCACGGTGCGCAGGCTGCTCGGCGTCGGCTTCCCCGGCGAGCCCGCCAGGGTCGAGACCCTGCTGGGCGAGATGGAGATCGGGGTGTCGCCGCAGGAGCTGGCCGCCAAGGTGGCCGAGGTCCGCAGAACCCAGACACGGTTCGGTGCGATGCCCCTCGGGGACGGGGCGTACCGCGTCGTCGTACCCGCCGACGGGGTGGCCGAGGACCGCTCGGTACCGCCGGTCCTCGAGGACTTCAGACGGCAGCTGCGCCGGTTCGCCGGCACCGACTTCGGCGTGCACTCACCGCGCAGGCTCTCCCGCTTCGGCGACGCCACCCGGCTGGCCGAGCGCTACCGCACCGGCCGGGTGCTGCTGGCGGGCGACGCCGCGCACATCCACCCGCCGACCGGGGGACAGGGCCTCAACCTCGGTATCCAGGACGCCTTCAACCTCGGCTGGAAGCTCGCGGCCGAGGTGAACGGCTGGGCCCCGGAAGGGCTGCTGGACAGTTACCACACCGAACGGCACCCGGTGGCAGCCCAGGTACTGGACAACACCCGTGCGCAGATGGAGCTGATGTCCACCGAGCCGGGCGCCCGGGCGGTCCGCCGGCTGATGTCGGAACTGATGGACTTCGAGGAGGTCAACCGGCACCTGATCGAGAAGATCACCGCGATCGGGATCCGCTACGACTTCGGCGACGGACATCGGCTGCTCGGCCGGCGACTGCGGGACGTACGACTGGAGCGGGGGCGCCTGTACGCGCGGATGCACGCGGGGCGCGGACTGCTGCTGGACCGGACCGGACGGCTGTCGGTCGCCGGCTGGGCGGACCGGGTCGACCATGTCGTCGATGCCGCCGAGGAACTCGACGTCCCCGCGGTGCTGCTGCGGCCCGACGGTCACGTGGCCTGGGTCGGCGAGGACCAGCGGGATCTGGCCGGAAGGCTGCCCGACTGGTTCGGCGCCCCCGTCAACTGACGCCCGGCCCCGGGGTGGTCGAGCGGTTCCGCCAGAGGTCGCGGAGCAGCGCCACCTCCGCCATGTGGTGGATGAACTCGAGGTTGCCGCCCCACAGCACCTCGAAGAACGGGCTGTCCGGGTCGGAGCCGTACGGGTACCGCGAGAGGCCGACCGTGTCGAGCTGCTCGTCGGTCAGGGCTCCCACGTCGGCGCGCCAGCGGTCCATCAGCGCCCAGAACCGCTCGACCGCCGGAGCGGCACGGGGGCTGAAGTCCACCAGCAGCACCGGGTCCCGCCGCCGTTCACCGAAGGTCCACTCCCACTGGCCCGCGAAGCAGAAGTGCAGGTGACCCAGCCGCCAGGCGATCGTGGTGACCGGGCTCGCCTCGGGCGCCGGGGGGCCGGTGTGCGCGAGGACCTCCCGGACCCGCTCGGCACTCACTCCCCAGTCGTCGGCGATCTTCGCGACGGACATGCCCCCGGCGGCCTGCCGCGCGACCTCGGCGTACTCACTCGCCGGGATCTGCGGGGCACCCCGGTCCAGCACCCAGTCGCCCGGCCCGAACGCCCGGGGCGTCACCGCCTCGCCCCGGCGCCGAACCGACCAGCAGCCGGGGACCGGCTCCCACAGGTACTCCTCGTCGCCGAGCCCGCCCAGCCGCACCTCGGCCATCTCCCTGGCGCAGTCGAACTGGTCGAGCAGCAGGCCCAGCCGATCGCTCCGCATGCCCCGGTCCCCTTCCCGCCCGCGGATGAAGGCTGTTCCCGCGTGCCCCCGTAGTCCGGGGCCGCGCGGGCGACAGGCGTGCCCCAGTGTTGGGCCTCGGGGTGAGAACGGCAACGAGATTTCGTGGACGAGTCACGTTCAGGACCGGGAGGCGCCGCTGCCGGGGAGCGGGCCGGTGGCCTGCGCCTCGTGGAGTTCGGCGGTGAACTGCGCGCCGGCGAGCAGCGCGAGGTCGGACAGCCAGAGCCAGATGAGGAAGACGACGATGCCGGCGAGGGACCCGTACAGCCGGCTGTAGGTGCCCAGCACATCGGCCTACAGGGCGAAGCCGGCCGAGGCGGTCAGCCACAGCGCGGCGGCCAGCGCCCCGCCGGGCAGGCTGTGGCGGCTTCGGCGTGCCGGTTCGGGCCCGGTGTGGAAGACCACGACGACCAGCACCGCCACCAGACAGAGCAGCAGGGGCCGGCGGGCGATGCCCCGGACGAGCTGCGCGGTGCCGCCCAGGCGCAGCAGGCGGCCGAGGAGTTCGGCGACGGGCCCGGAAAGCATCAGCACCAGGGCGCTGACGACGAGCAGAGCCAGCAGGACCAGGGCGGTCGCCACGATGGCCCCCCGTTGACCAGGTGCGATGCCCGGGGCCCCGCGCGGACCCGGCGTTCTCACGGCAACGCGCGTACAGCGGACATACTCCCTTAGAGGGCGAATGTCATCCCATTGGCCGCGTATCCGGCCGGTCAAGGCGATTTCCACGTTTGTCACGGCGAGGATGGGGGCCGACTGACAACGCGACCGCGACATCGGGAGACATCCAACCTGTGAGCATCCTCAACGAACCTCCCGGAGCAGCGGCAGCAGAGGACTCCTACGAGAACGAGCTGCCGGTCAGGCGCAAGCAGCCCGGCAATGTGGTGGTCAGATGGCTGACCACCACCGACCACAAGACGATCGGCACGCTCTATCTGTCGACGTCGTTCCTGTTCTTCCTGTTCGGCGGGGTGATGGCGCTGATCATCCGGGCCGAGCTGGCCCGGCCCGGCCTGCAGATCGTCTCCAACGAGCAGTACAACCAGCTCTTCACGATGCACGGCACCGTGATGCTGCTGATGTTCGCCACCCCGCTGTTCGCCGGGTTCACCAACTGGATCATGCCGCTGCAGATCGGCGCGCCCGACGTGGCCTTCCCGCGGCTGAACATGTTCGCCTACTGGCTGTACCTGTTCGGCTCGCTCATCGCGGTGGGCGGTTTCCTCACCCCGCAGGGCGCGGCCGACTTCGGCTGGTTCGCCTACAGCCCGCTGTCGGACGCGGTCCGGTCGCCGGGCCTGGGCGCGAACCTGTGGATCCTCGGTCTGTCCTTCTCCGGCTTCGGCACCATCCTCGGCGCGGTCAACTTCATCACCACGATCATCTGCATGCGCGCTCCGGGCATGACCATGTTCCGCATGCCGATCTTCACCTGGAACGTGCTGCTGACCGCCGTCCTGGTCCTGTTCGCCTTCCCGGTCCTGGCGGCGGCGCTGTTCGCCCTGGCCGCGGACCGCATCTTCGGCGCCCATGTGTACGACCCGGCCAACGGCGGCCCGATCCTTTGGCAGCACCTCTTCTGGTTCTTCGGCCATCCCGAGGTGTACATCATCGCCCTGCCGTTCTTCGGGATCGTCACCGAGATCCTCCCGGTGTTCTCCCGCAAGCCCGTCTTCGGCTACATGGGCCTGGTCGCCGCGACCATCGCGATCGCCGGTCTGTCCGTGACGGTGTGGGCCCACCACATGTACGTCACGGGGGCGGTACTGCTCCCCTTCTTCTCCTTCATGACCTTCCTGATCGCCGTGCCGACCGGTGTGAAGTTCTTCAACTGGATCGGCACCATGTGGAAGGGCTCCCTGTCCTTCGAGACGCCGATGCTGTGGGCGACGGGCTTTCTCGTCACGTTCCTCTTCGGCGGTCTGACCGGCGTCATCCTGGCCTCACCGCCCATGGACTTCCACGTGTCCGACTCCTACTTCGTGGTGGCGCACTTCCACTACGTGGTGTTCGGCACGGTCGTCTTCGCGATGTTCGCCGGCTTCCACTTCTGGTGGCCGAAGTTCACGGGCAAGATGCTGGACGAGCGGCTGGGGAAGATCACCTTCTGGACGCTGTTCGTCGGCTTCCACGGCACCTTCCTGGTCCAGCACTGGCTGGGTGCCGAGGGCATGCCGCGCCGGTACGCCGACTACCTGGCGGCCGACGGCTTCACCGCCCTGAACACGGTTTCGAGCATCGGCTCGTTCCTGCTGGGCCTGTCGATGCTGCCGTTCCTCTACAACGTCTGGAAGACGGCCAGGTACGGCAAGCCGGTCGGGGTCGACGACCCGTGGGGCTACGGCCGGTCACTGGAGTGGGCGACGTCCTGCCCGCCGCCGCGGCACAACTTCTACACCCTGCCCCGGATCCGCAGCGAGTCCCCGGCCTTCGACCTGCACCACCCCGAGGTGGCCCAGCTCGAACACGAGGCCAACGTCGGCCGGCGTGACGCGGTCGAGCCAGAGGGCGGCCAGAGGTGACAACGCCGAACCGTCCTGGCGCCCCCCGGGGCGGCCAGGACGGCTCGCTCGCCAACGAGGTCGAGGGCTACCTGCTCCTGCACGCGGAGCTGGAGCAGGCCCGGCGTGAGGCCGAGGCGCTCTGCGCGCGCCTGCCGTGGCTCACCACCGGCCAGGCCGAGGACGTCACCCGGCACTACACCGAGCAGCGCCTCGACCTGACGCGCCAGGCGCTTCAGGTCACGGTCGACCGTGCCAAACGCCTGCGCGGCGAATACGAGGCCCGCTACCGGGAGCTGCGCCGCATGCTGTTCCGACGCCACACCATGGCCGCCTGCTTCATCCTCACCTGCACCGGCACGGCCAACACCCTGGCGTGGTACGCGACCCGCTGACCCGCCACCGGGGGCAACGGACCGCCTTGGGCAAGCCCCCCCGTCCGCCCGGCTACAGGGCGATGAGTCCCGCCGCCGTCTCCCTGAAACCACAGGCACTCAGGTAGAACGGGCGCAGCGGGCCCTCGAAGCCGGCGTGGAGCCACGCGCACTTCGCGGCCCGGGCCTGCCGGGCCGCGAACGCGACGAGTTCGGTGCCGACCCCTCTGCCGCGCCGGCGCCGAGCCACGACGGTGTCGAGCAGGAAGGCGTGGGCCCCGCCGTCCCAGACGACGTTGACGAAGCCGACCAGGTCGCCGTTCTCCCGCGCACAGACCCAGCCGAGACTGTGACGTTCGAGTCTGGCCCGCCAGTCGGTGCGGGTCACCGGGTGACCGAAGCCGTCTGCGTGCAGTGCGTCCAGGGAGTCGTTGTCCAGGTCGCCCCGCCACTCGTATGCGATCGTCATGCGCCGGCCGTACGGCCGGCCGGGAACTCCGGGCGCCGTCGGGTCATGAGGTGTGACTGGGCCGGGGCGTGGGCGGCCGGTGTGCGGCGCCGGTGAGCCGGTCGAGTATCCGCTGCTCCGAGGGCTGCAACGGGGGTTCGAGCGTCCGGGGGAGGGCCGGCCCGGTCAGGGCCGCGAACAGGGCCCGGGGCCGCAGCGCGCGGGTGGCGGGCGCGGTGAGACTGGTGACGTCCCACAGTGCCGACGCCGCCTCGTAGGTGCCGGTCGCGGCGCGGGTCAGCCGGTTCGTGTACCAGGCCGCGACGCGGTCGGCGGCTCCCGGCTGCGCGCCCACGACGCCCGGGTAGAGGACGTCCACCCCGACGGCGGTCGACCAGGCCGTGTCGACATGGCGGGCCGCACCGCGCAGGACGCGCCGGGAGAGGCCGGCGCCGGTGAGGCCGTGCCGCTGGAGTTCCCGGGCCAGCACCTGGGCGCCGAGCGCCGCCACCGACATGCCCTGTCCGTAGGCCGGGTTGAAGGTCGCCAGTGCGTCACCGAGGACGATCAGGCGTTCGGGCCACCGGTCCGCCTTCTCGAAGTACCGGCGGTTGTTGTCGGTGCTGTGGCCCCGGCTGACCGCCACGTCGGTGAGCGGTTCGGCACCGGAGATGAGGTGGCCGATGATCGGGTGCGGCAGGTCGAGGGCGTAACGCAGGAAGCCCTCGGCGTCCCGGGGCGGCTCCCCGCCCCGGGTGCCGGCCGCGCTGACCATCCACCGGTCGCCCTCGATGGGCAGGACCATGGCGCTGCGGCCGGGGCGCCCGTCGTAGGGGTTCGCCTGCACCAAGGTCAGCGGGAACGATTCGGCACCCGGCGGGATCCGGTAGATCCGGGTGGCGTTGGTGAGCCCGGAGTCGATCTTCTTCTCCTCGACGCCGGCGATCCCGATTCCGGCCAGCCAGGCGAGGCTGCCCGAACCGCGGCCGCTGGCGTCCACGACGAGGTCCGCCTCCAGTTCGCGGCCCAGTCCGGGGTCCGCCCCCGGACCGAGACGGACGCCGCGGACGTGCCGTGCGTCGCCGAGGAACCCCTCGACGGAGGCCTGGTGGACGGACACGTTGGCCCGGGTCTCGAGGAGGATCTGCCGCAGCACCCAGTCGGTCAGCGCACGGGTGCAGGTGATCATGTGCGGGCCGCTGCGCTTCCAGCGGTGGAACCATCCGCCGTCCGGAGTGAGGGCCAGCATCCCGTTGCCGAGCGCGATCTCGTGCGCCCCCGCCTGCAGCAGGCGGTCGCGCACGCTCACCGGGAACAGCGCCTCCATCGCGGACAGCCCGCCGGCCATCAGCAGATGGGCGTGCCGGCCCTGGGGGACACCACGCCGGTTCTCGGGGCCCTGGGGCAGCTCGTCCCGGTCGAGCACATGGACCCGCAGCGCGGGTTCCGCCAGGGACAGCGCTGCTGCTGCCACCAGTCCGGCCGTGCCGGCTCCGATCACGACGGCTTTGTGCGGCAACGGGTGCTCCTCGTAATGGTCGTGGGACTGCGTCACTGGGTGCCTATTCGCTCCGGCGCCGCCTTGCGGAGGCGGTGCACGGTGTTCGCCAGCTCAACCAGATCGATGGTGATGCGGAACTTCTCCGGAGGGTCGGCGGGGCCGGCGCCCTCGCCCGACGCACGCCGTAACCCGTCCATGATCATCGCTTCCTCCGAGGCGGCACGTGCCCGGTCCTGCCGCTCGCCGCGCTGGACGGCCGCCGCGTACGCGCTACGGCCGACCCGCTGGTCGAAGTGGGCGGTGAGCTGCAGCAGGGCGTCGCGGATGTTCGCCTCCAGCAGGTAGAGGCGGTTGCTCGGCAGTTGCCACCACAACTGCCACCAGGTCGGCTCCGCCCTCGGCGCCGTCGCCACGTCCTTCACCGCCGGCCACAGGGGCTTCAGCGCGCGGTAGGTGGCCAGGCTCTGCCGCTCCGCCGCGGCGGCGGACGCGAGGCGCGGCAGCACGAAGCCGGCGGAGTAGATCAGGGCACCGAGAGCGGCGGCGGGGGGCGCCACGGTGGTCGACAGGACGTCCAGGTCGTACCCGAGCCAGCGCGCGGCGACCGCGGTCACCTTCGTGAGGGTGAACCCCAGGGAGTCGACCAGGAGGCCCGCGAGGATCAGTCTGAGACCGATCCGGAGCAGGCCGGTGACCTCGTCGCGCGCCCATTTCAGGCAGACGGCGCTCAGCACGATGGTGCTCGTCAGGTGCCCCACGAGGTAGAGAGCGATCATCTCCCTCATGTACGGGGTGTTCGCGTAGTAGGTGTCCAGATCGGTGAGCCGCTCCGTGCGCGCGTCCGCCAGGGCGAACAGCACGACGATGGCGACGACGAGCGTTCCGTAGACCGCGACCGTCATCCGGACCATGCGCCGTATCCGCTCCGGGGGCCCGCCTCTCCAGTGGATCAGCAGGATGATCAGCGAGCAGCTGAAGGCGGAGATCGAGCCGTACGTGAGCGGGGCGCCGATGTTGGGGACGCCGGTGGCGTGGTTGACCGCCGCGAGGGTCACCGGCGCCGACCAGACGAAGCAGACGGCGGCGAGGAACGTGGTGGCCCGGGTGGCGACGGTCAGGGGCGAGCGGGGAGTCGTGCGTGGTCGGCGAAGCAGCATGGCGGCCAGGGCCAGAAGGACAGCCGCCGTATACACGACAAGACTCATGGGGTGGGGGACTCCGTTCAGGTCCTCTTGCTGCGTGGGGGGATGGGTGAGAGCGGGGGGACGGGGGCGGTCGTCGTCACACGCGCGGCCGGGCCGGTCCGGCCCGGCCGGCGACGTGGGCGGTGGCCCGCGCCACGCGTGCGGATCTCTTGAGTGCGTCGGCGATCAGGACCAGGGCCTCGGAGTCGCGGGGGTGCGAGAGCCGGGTGGGTGCGCCGACGGGTTCCAGTACGGGCTGGGTACTTCGCTGCGCCGCCGCCGCTATGGTGGCGGCCCACGCCGCGGAGACGGCCCGCTCCCGGTCGCCCGTCCTCGTGAGCTCCGCGTCGTGGACCTCGTCGAAGAGCCGTGTGTCGAAGAGCGTCTCCAGCGCGTGGAGGCCGTTGAGGATGGTGCTCCGGCGCCAGGTGCCCCACAGGAAGGGGGAGCGGGGCCGCTCCACCCGCAGGGCACGGTCGCGCAGGACCGGGTCCAGCGCGGCGTCGAGGGACGACAGGCGGAAGAAGTCCCGCCACGCCGACAGGTGGTAGCCGGCCATCGGCAGCAGCACCCCGGCCACCGTCAGCAGCGCCCCCAGGCCGGCGCAGACGGGCGGTACGGACGTAGCGAGCACCGACCAGTCCCGGCCCGACCACCGCGCGGCGACGGCGATCAGCTTCGAGACGCTGTACCCGGCGGTGATCACGGTGCCGGTGCCTATCGTCAGCAGACTGGCCCGCAGCCAGGGCCGCTCGCGTACCTCCGCCTCGAAGGCCCAGCGCAGCGACCACAGGGCACTGACCGTCACGGCCGTCAGGTGCGCGACCAGGTACAGGACGACCATCTCCGCGATCCAGGGTGTCGTCGCGTAGTACGTGTCGAAGTCGGTGCGCCGTTCGCGCGGTGCCGTGCCCAGCGCGAACAGGACGGCGATACCGGCGAGAACGGCCGCGTAGCCCCACATCCAGCGCCGCGTCGTCCGTCGTACGGTCGGGCCGCCACGCCAGCAGGCGATCAGGATCAGCAGCGAGGCGCTGTACGCGGTGATCGAGACGTAGGTGAGCGGGGCGGCCAGGTTGGGCACGCCGCTGACCCGGTTGATCACCCCGACCGAGGGGGGCGCCCCGAAGAGGAAGCACAGTGACGCGAACGCCAGCACCCCGTTGATGGCGCGCTGGGAGAGTTCGCCGCGATGCCGGATCAGATCCGGCAGCTTGGCCAGGAGCCCGACCCAGAGCAGACCGCAGCTGACGTAGTTTATCGCCCCGCTCATTTCCGGTTTCCCCGATAGTTGAGAGCATCGGCGATGCGGCGGGCCGTCTCCCCGGTGATCACGTCCCGCTCCATCAGCGCCCGCATCTGCTGGCCGATCCGGATCCCGAACAACTCGGCCTCTTTCTCGGGATCGTCGTCGAAGCGGGAACGCGCGGCAGCCGGCTGGGCGCCGTGCTCGTGCCCTGATTCCAGGGGGCCGCAGCCACCGTCGGCCCGCTGCTCCGCGGCGAAGCCCTCCCGCTGCCGCATGTGCCACAACTCGTGACCCAGTATCTGCGCCTGGTGCCAGATCTCGGCGCCCTGCTCGATGATGACGTCGTCCCTGTCCGTACGCTCCAGCCACATTCCCGTCGCCTTGAACTCCCGGGGGATGGGCACGCGGTGCACCTCCAGCCTCCGGTCGCCGCGCCACTGCCGTGCGGACTCGACCAGGGCCGCGAACAGGTCCTCGGCGGTCAGGATCGCTCCGTCGCCGGGTGCGCCCCCGCCCGCGCCGGTGGTGGCCCGCAGCCTCTCCCTGATGGGGTCGATGAGGGTGGCGGCGAGCTGACGCATCTCCCTGTCGCGCCTGCGCAGCCTGTGCCACCGGCGAAGCCGGGCCGGTGAACTCATCGGCGGTCCAGGGCGATCGGGGACGCCGCCGGGCCCGGGGCCACGGCGGGGCCGTGCGGGGCGGCGGGGATCGGGGGCGTGCCGCGTACGCCGCTCGACTCGCGACGTCCGTGGGCATGCTGAAGGAGTTCCGGGGCTCCGGCCATTCGGACGCCGGCGTCGTCTGCTGCCACCGAGTCTTCTCCCGGGCGCGTAGCTTTGGATCAGGGAACGTGCCTGACGTGAGGGTATCCATAAGGTCCCGCGGCTGCCCGCCGGTGTCAGCATCTACCGCGCCATCCACTGCTTCCACTGCCCCATTCATCAGGCGCAGTTGACACTCCGTGATGTCACCGTCGGGATCACCACGTGGAGTGACCGGCCCGGCCCGCACCGGACCCCGGCCCCAGCTCGGCCACTTATCGCTCAAATCCACCCGCACCCCTCCGATAGCATGATCCGGCCCAGGACGAGCACGTTCGACGCCCGTTCCGCACCGGAAGAACATGCCATCCGGCACGAATAGCGACCCACTTACCTGAAAACCAACAAATCGGCCAAAAAGTTGATACCTATAACATCGCGGGTGTTTACGCGAATAAACAGCAGAGTCAAGTCCGTTCCGTGGCGTGAACCCCGGACGATCCTGTGGGTCACGGCGGGCGTGGTGACCCTCGGATTCCTCGTCGCGCTGGAGATCGCGGCACGCCACTACGGACTGGCGGGACCGATCACCAATCAGGCGCGAGAGGTGATATTCCCGCCCAAATCGGGCTTCCTGCTGTACGCCAGCATGGCGCTGATGATGGTCGTGCTCACCTGGCGGCAGCGGATCATCGCGGTGTGCGCCGCGATCGGCATCGACGCCGTCATCCTGCTGGTGCGATGGGCGGCGGGCGCCGATCTGACCGAGGGGCATCCCTTCGGCAACGGCGCGCTGTGGGTGCTCCTCGGCTGTGCGGTCGTCGCGGTCACGCGCCGCACCGGCCCCGAACGTGTCCTGCTGCTGAAGGGCGTCGGACTGGGTCTGCTGCTCGTGGCCGGCCGCAAGACGGGCGACACCTGGCTGGTCATCACGTCGAAGACCCGCCCGACGGTGCTCGACCAGTACGTGGCCACCGCCGACCACGCGCTCGGCGACCCGTCCTGGGTGGTGGGCCGGCTCGTCCGGGCCACGGGGCCGATCGGCGCCCACGCGCTCGACTACGTCTACGCCCAGCTCGCGGTCGCCGCCGTGGTCGTCACGATGTACCAGCTCCGCAACGTGGCGGCCGAACGCCGCTTCCCGCGCCACCACCTGGTGCGCACCTTCCTGGTGATCGGCCTCCTCGGACCCGCCGTCTACATGGTCTTCCCGGTGGTGGGACCGGTCTTCGCCTACGGTGCCGACGGCGGGCACTGGGCGGTGGCCGACCTGTGGCCGGACACCGCGACCGCGGTCACCGGCCCGCACCACATGGCGTTCGACGGCATCACCCCGCGCAACTGCATGCCCAGCCTGCACACCGCCTGGGCCACCGCCATCTTCCTCCACTCCCGCAAGGGCCCCCGCCTCTTGCGCTTCGCCGGTACCTTCTGGCTGATCGCCACGCTGACCGCGACCCTGGGATTCGGCTACCACTACGGCGCCGATCTCATCGCCGGCGTCGTGTTCACGCTCACCATCGAAGCGGCCCTGCGCTCGCTGGAGCGCGGCTGGGACCGCACGGGTACCCGGATCGTCGTCCACGGCACGACCGTCTTCGCCGCGCTTCTGGTCTCCTACCGCTACCTGCCGGTCGAAATGGCCCGGTATCCATGGGTCTCCGGACCGCTGCTCGTCCTGGCGATGGCCTCGGTGATCCACGGATACGTACGCACCACCAGACTCTGGGACCCGGCCCCGGTACCGGTCCCGAAGCCGGAACCGCAACCCGAACCGGCGTGAGCCCGCTGGAGGCGGCCCCGTCGCCCATCGCCCGCGGAAACGGCGCGACATGCGCACGTGCCCTTCATTCCCTTGAAAAAACCAGCAAATTCGTGCGCTTGTAAAGGTGAACCAAGGGCATTCGGTGGCCAGGAGGTTGATAACTATGGTTCCCCTGCTTCTGGTTCTTCTGCTGGCCCTGATTCTCTTCGGCGCGGGTTTCGCCCTGAAGGCACTGTGGTGGATCGCGGTGATCGTTCTCGTCGTATGGCTGCTGGGCTTCGTGGTCCGGCCCGCGGGCAGCGGCGGCCGCAAGGGTCGCTGGTACCGCTGGTAACAAGCATCCCGACGCATAGAACACGCCACGCCTGAACCGTGGAAGGGGCCCGGCCGCAACGGCCGGGCCCCTGGTGTGTGTGCGGGCGGAGGGAGCTCTCCTCACGCGGTGGCCGTCAGCGGGGCGGACGCTTCCCAGACGAATCCGTCGGGGTCGCTGAACGGGCCTGCGGTGCCGGAGAGCACGAGCCGGTGGGATCCGGTGCCGTCGGCGGGCAGTCCCGCGTCCTTGGCGAGCGCGCGGCGCTTGTACAGGGCGAGCTTGACTGACTCCGGTCCGGCGGCGAACTCGACGTACGTGCCACCGAAGCTCTTGCCGACCGTGAGGCCCCGTTCGAGGTAGAACCGCTTGCTGGCCTTCACGTCCTCGACGCCCAGCAGGAGCACGAGCTGGTCGAAGGCGCGGGTGGCCGGCCCGGTGTCCTTCTTCGCCGACGTGGCGATCTTCCAGATCGTGCCGTCCGGGGCCTGGACGACACCGCCATACCCCCACAGCGACTTCGAGGCGGGCTTGAGGGTGGTGGCGCCGGCGTCGACGGCCGCCCCGATGAGGGCGTCGACGTCGCCCGGCTGGGCCGCCACGAGCGACAGAGTGAAGCCGCGGAAGCCGCTCGTGGGCTCCTCACAGGCGCGCAGCCGTACCCGCGAGGAGTCGAGCCCGAAGGCGGTGGCGTAGAAACGGGCGGCGGCCGCGGCGTCGGCCACCTCGAGGGTGACGGAGTCGAAGGAGGTCATGCCTCGACAGTAGGCAAGGACCGGGTGCCAGGGCTTCTCGAAAACTGACCGATGTGCTTCGACGGCGTCCGCCGCGCACCGCCGTGCGGGCGGAACGGGTGCCACCGCGAACTCGGGTGGGCGCGCCGCGAGGTCTGCCGCGTCTTTCGGGGTACAGGTGTCCGGGGCGAAGGAAGGGGACCATGATGACTCGGCCCAGCGGGGAGCCGGACACCGTCGTCGTCGGCGCGGGGCTGGCCGGCCTCGCCTGCGCACTGGACCTGTGCCACGCCGGTCGGCGTGTCGCGCTCCTGGAGGCGTCCGACGGCGTGGGCGGCCGCATGCGCACGGACCGGCGGGACGGATTCCTGCTGGACCGGGGCTTCCAGGTGTTCAACACCTCCTACCCCCAGGTGAAGCGACGCCTCGACCTGAGGAGTCTGCGGCTGCGTCCGTTCACCCCCGGCGTCGTCGCGCACACCTCGAACGGCCCCGTCCGCCTGGCCGACCCGACCCGCCGGCCCAAGGACGCCGCGGCGCTGCTGCCCGGGCGGGTCCTGCCGGCCCGCGACCTCGCGGCCCTCGGGGCACTCACCGCTCGGGACACCCTGCTGCCGGCCGGCGCCCTCAAGCGGGGCGCGGACCGTTCCACCGCCGAGACCCTGTCCCGCGCCGGAGTCTCGGCGCAGACCGTGAACGAGATCCTGCGGCCGTTCCTCTCCGGTGTGTTCCTGGAGGACGAACTGGAGACGTCCGGCCGGTTCTTCCACCTGGTCTGGCGCAGCATGGCCCGCGGGACGCTCTGTCTTCCCACCGACGGTATCGGCGCCGTACCCGCCCGACTCGCCCGTGACCTGCCCGACGGCGTGCTGCGGCTGGAGACCCCGGTCACCGCGGTCACCCCCACCGGGGTGCTCCTCGCGGACGGCGGCGAGCTGCCCGCCACGTCCGTCGTCGTGGCGACCGACGCCGTCACGGCGGCCCGCCTGCTGCCCGGTTCGGCCGCGCCGGACAGCCGCACGGTCACCACCTACTACCACGCCGCCGAGCGATCCCCGCTGGCCGAGCCGACCCTGGTGGTGGACAGCAGCGGAGCGGTGCTCAACACCTGCGTCCTGACCGAGGTGGTACCCGCGTACGCGCCGCCCGGCACCGCGCTGATCTCCACCTCCGTGCTGGGACCCGACCGCCCGGAGGCGGGCCGAGCCGTACTGCGGCGCCTGGCCGAGCTCTACGGCACCGACACCGGCGAGTGGCGGCAGGTCGCCGCGTACACCGTGGAGGGAGCCCTGCCCGCGATGCGGCCGCCGTGGCCGTTGAGCCGCACGACGCGCTTCGCTCCGGGCCGGTACGTCTGCGGGGACCACCGGGCCACCGGTTCCGTGCAGGGTGCGCTGGCGTCGGGAACGCGGGCCGCCCGTGAGGTGCTGAGCGACCTCACGCGCGCGTGACCGGCGCGCCGTACTCAGGGAGGCGAGTCGCCCCGCGCGCGTTCCTGCCGGCGTACCTCGGCCAGATCGGCGAGCCGGTCCAGCTGCCGCACGGGCTGTGAGATCCGCTGGTTGTGGCTGAGCCGTTCCCGGTGCCGGTCCAGGAAGGCCCAGTACCCGGCGGTGTAGGGGCAGGCGTGCTCACCGGTCCGCTCGCCCGGCCGGTAGCGGCAGGGTCCGCACAGATCGCTCATGCGGTTCACGTACGAACCGCCCGAGGTGTAGGGCTTCGTCGTCATCCGGCCGCCGTCGGCGTACTGGGACATGCCGACGACGTTGGGCACCATGACCCAGTCGTAGCCGTCCACGAAGCAGCGGTGGAACCAGTCCGTGACCGCGGCGGGGTCCCAGCCGCGCTGCAGCGCATGGCTGCCGAGGATCATCAGCCGGGGAATGTGGTGGGTCCACCCCGTGTCCCGTACCTGCTCCAGGACGGTGTGCAGACAGCGTGCCTCAAGAGCGTCGGCGTCCAGCTCGTTCCACCACTCCGGCAGCGGGGCGGTGTGGCGCAGGACGTTCGAGTCACGGTAGTCCTCGCCGAAGTACCAGTAGAGCTGCCACACGTACTCGCGCCAGCCTGCGATCTGCCGGACGAACCCCTCCACGCTGCTGAGCGGCGCCCGGCCGGCGTGCCACTCCGCCTCGGCCCGTTCGACGCACTCGGCCGGGTCGAGCAGGCCCAGGTTGAGCGAGGAGGAGAGCAAACTGTGACTCATCACCGGGTCGGCGGCGAGCATGGCGTCCTCGTAGGGACCGAAAGTGCCGAGCCGGTGGGAGAGAAACCGTTTGAGGGCGGCCCGGGCCTCGGCACGGGTCGCCGGGAACAAGCGGGGGCCGTCACGCCCGACGAAGGACACGTCACCGTCCTTCTCCCAGCGGTCGAGGTCGTGGCGGACCTCGTCGTCGATCTCGTCCTCCCGGGGACGGTAGGGCGCCGGAACCTGGAGGGACGGTTCGTCGCGGGGCGGCGGCTGCCGGTTGTCGTGGTCGTAGTTCCACTGGCCGCCGACAGGGGCGTCGCCGTCCATGAGCAGGTCGTGTCCCCGGCGCACCCACCGGTAGAAGTTCTCCTGCCGCAGACGTTTTCCGCCGTGCCCGTCCGCCCACGTCGCGAAGTCCTCCATGGGGACCAGGAAGCCCCGCGCGGGGCCCACGGTGACCTGGGGGAGTGAGCGCACCAGCCGTGCGGCCGCGTAGGACGTCGGGTGATGGACGGTCACGGGCCGGTCGCCCGCCGCGCGCTCCAGTCCCTCCCGGTAGGTGTCGGCCCGTACGTAGGCCGCCCGGTCGCCGAGCTCGGCCGCGCGGTGACGCATGGCGGAGAGCACCAGGTGCGCCTTGGCCCGGTGGAAGCGCCGGCGCCGGAACACCGACCGTGCTTCGATCATCAGCAGCGGTGTGTCCCGACCGGGGCCGTCGTCGCCGGGGGTGAGGAAGTGCGGCCCGAGCTGGTCGCCGAAGAGCCAGTGCACGGCGTGTCCCCGTTCAGCCGCGGTCGTGGCAGCGGGCGTGCGGTGCGTACCGGCCGTCGTCGTGCATGAGTGTCTCCCGTCGAAGGCATGGGGTCGAAGCCGTGGACCGCTGTCGACCGGTCACGGCCGGGCGGCGGCGGACGACCGTCCACCAGACACTTTCCGGGGCAGCCGGGCGCCGGATGCACAGGGCGCGACACGCCCCTCGATCGGGGCCACCAGGCGGCCGAAGGGGCGGCTCTCTCCACCCCGGGGTGCGGTGCGGCCGGTGGAGACCGCGACCCGTGCCTTCGGTCTTTTCCCCCTGCTCTCCACCCCCGCTCCGATCCGCCTCCAACCGCCCCCTACCTAGCGTTGGTCCGTGGGCCGGTTCCGTCCGGCCGAGGCTCGGGGAAGCCGGGCGCGGCAGACGCACCGCCCGGCGGGGCGCCCCCTGGCGGGCGGAATACGAGGGAAGGGACGGGCAGCCATGACAGGGACGACGGCAGAACACGAACGAGGCTGCCCCTGCTCGCCCGGATCCAGTCCCCGCTGCTGCTCGCCCTGACCGCCGTGGTCACCGCCGCCCACGCCCGCCGGTTCCGCATCCGCCACGGTCTCGCGCTGTTCGGCGGGCCCGAGCGGTGACGCGGGAGGTCAGCCCGTGGCGGTGAGGGCGAGAGCGGTGAGGATGAGGGCGTACGCGGTCACGGTGAGCGCGGCCCGGGCCAGGCGCACCCCGCTCACCACACGCCGTTGCGGAGGCGGCGCGAAGCTGCAACAGGGCTTCGGACGATGCCAGTTGGGGGACTCCAGCCAGTAGGAACCCAGGAGTCGGGATGTGCCGGTGGTGAAGGGGTGCTCGTCATACACGTGCGGGCAAACGGCCCCGGGGTACGGCGAGTTGCGGCGGTGGACGCGGTCGGCATCAGACCGTGATCTCGCATAGCTCAGCGGCATCTGCCAGCGGACCGCACCGGTCTGGAGCTTTCCGCGTGCCATCCCTTACCGGGTGAAGCCGGCCTCCCGGTCGGCGGCGGCGATCTGGTCGTGGAACCGCGTGTGGACCCAATGGCGCCTGCCGAGGATGTTCACTTCCCCCCAGCGGCCGGTGACCGGGCCGAGCCGGGTGTCCCGCGGCATGGTCCCGGCCAGCCGCTGCGGGTTCGCGCCGCCGGACATCTTGCTGCTGTCCAGTACGTAGATGGCGTCCTTGGTGACGACCACGCACCGGTACGTGTTGGTCAGCATCGTCAGACCGGTGAGGTAGGTGATGACGAAGAAGCCGAAGTTGGGCGCGCTCTGGCAGATGAACGCCTGCCGGATCTCACTGCCGGCGGGCAGGAACGGCGCTGCGCGCTGCACGAGATCCGGCCGCGGCTCGGGGCCGCGTCGGCCGGTCTCGTCAAGTCGGTCGGTCATGGGCGGTCCCTTCCCTGTGGCTCGGGTCAGCATTCCACGCGCTGCTGACCTCCCGCGAGCCTGAGCGGGTCCGCACCCGACCGCTGTCTTCCGCACCCGGCCGGCGGAGTCGGAGCCCGCCGTTCCGGCGCCCCGACGCACGGCATGCCACCGGTTCCGCAAATTGGTGCGAGTGGCAGGCGTGGGTGCAGGATGAGGGGGTACGCGCTGCGTCATCGGCCGTCGACCACTGAACAGCAGCGGTGGTGAAGACAACAGTGGCGGTCCGGAGATCTGGGAGGGGAAGCATGACGTCCACGAGCATGGTGGCAAGAGGTACGCGGACGGCGGAGCTGCCGGAGGTCGCCGACCCCTCCCGGGTGGCCCCCAGGGACGCCCGCGAGCTGTCGAGGTTGTTCTTCCACCAGTTGGCGGTGCTGGAAGAGGGCACACCCGAGTACCAGTACGCCCGCAACACGTTGATCGAGATGAACATGTCCCTCGTCCGCTTCGCGGCCGGCCGGTTCCGCAGCCGGGGCGCGGAGGAGATGGAGGACATCGTCCAGGTCGGCATGATCGGCCTCATCAAGGCGATCGACCGGTTCGAGCTCTCCCGGGAGGCGGAGTTCACCTCGTTCGCCATTCCGTACATCGTGGGTGAGATCAAGCGGTTCTTCCGCGACACCACCTGGGCCGTGCACGTGCCCCGGCGCCTGCAGGAGGCCCGGGTGCAGCTGGCCCGCGCGACGGAGGAACTGCAGAGCCGCCTGGGCCGCATGCCGTCGGCCAAGGAGCTGTCGGAGCTGATGAGCCTGTCCGAGGAAGAGGTGCGCGAGGCCCGGCTGGCCGCGAACGGCTACAACTCCTCCTCCCTCGACGCCACGATCAACGGCAGTGCGGACGGTGAAGCCGCGCTGGAGGACTTCATCGGCACCGAGGACGCGGCCCTGGGGCTGGTGGAGGACTTCCACGCCCTGGCCCCGCTGATCGCCGGGCTCAGTGAGCGGGACCGGCAGATCATCCACATGCGGTTCGTGGAGGAGCTCACGCAGGCCCAGATCGGTGAGCGCCTGGGGGTCTCGCAGATGCACGTCTCGCGCCTGCTCTCCCGGACCCTCGCCCGGCTGCGCGAGGGCATGCTCACCAACCACTGACCTCTCGCCCCGCGCGTACCGGAGGCCCGTCACCTGTGTGACGGGCCTCCGGCGTGTCTGTTTCCGCCGGACGGCTGTGCGCTGCGGAGAGGGCAGGATTCGAACCTGCGTGGACCTCCGAGGAGGCCCGACCGTGAGGCGAGCTCGCTGGTCCCCGATCAACCACTCCGGGCACCTCTCCCTGCGTCCGGCCGGGGCGTCGTTCCCGTGCCGTTCACGAGTACGAGACTGCCGGAGACCGCTGACGGGAAGCTGACGCGGCCCCGGCACCCGTCGTCGCGGGCACGCGATCCGCGTCGTTCACCCGGCGCCGCGCCGGCTCACTCGCCGTCGAGCTGGTGGTCGGCCCAGACGTAGGTCTCCGGCAGCAGATCCGGGACGGGAACCGCCCGGACGCCGTCACCGTGGGCGACCACGACCCGGAGCGTGGGGAAGTAGTCGAGCAGAACCTGACGGCAGCGGCCGCACGGAGGGACGACCCCTCGGTCCCGGTCGCCCACGGCCACGATGCTCTCCAGCTCGTACGCCCCCTGGGCGGCGGCCGCGCCGATGACGACCAGCTCGGCGCAGGGGCCCCCGGTGAAGTGATAGGCGTTGACCGCGGTGATGATCCGGCCGTCCCGGGCTCGGGCCGCGGCCGCCATGGTGTGGTTGTCGCCCCGGCAGCGCGTGGCGGCGACCTGTGCCGCGGCCTGGACGAGTTCGTGGTCCACGGGGTGGTCCTGCGTGGTCATCTGCTCCGCCTTCTTCCGGTGTCAAGTGACCCTGACCCGCATGACGCGGCCGCGCAAGCCGATATCCGCGGCGGGCTCCGATCGGCGCGCACGCGTCTTTGACCCCGGCGGCGTCAGTTCAGGTGCCGGGCGAAGAACCGCAGGGAACTGTCCAGTTCGGTCGCGGGGAGGTCTCCGTGCTTGCCGGGGTTGGCGTGCAGCGTCTTGTCCGCCGACGCCAGGGCGTCGAACAAGGCCAGGCCCGCCGCCCTTGGCACCCGCTCGTCGTCCCACTGCAGCAGGAACTCCACCGGGACGGTGATGCGTGCGGCGACCTCCGCCGATGCCGACGCGCCGCCCAGGCCCAGCACCGCCGCACGGACCCGGGGCTCGGCGGCGACGAAGGGGACTCCCAGCCCGCAGCCCAGCGACACACCCCAGTAGCCCACCGGACCGCGACCGACGTACGCGAGCTCCTGGACCGCGTCCAGTACCGCCCGCCATTCCGGCACGGTCTGACGGGCCACCAGGGCGTGGAAGCCGGCGATCAGCGGGCCCAGTTCCTCGCCCGATTCGACACGTGCCTGATTCTCGGTCGCGAGCCGGTCGTACTCCGCGTGTCTGGGCCGGTCGCCGTGGCCGGGCGCGTCGATCGCCACCACGGCGTAACCGCACTCGGTCACCAGGCGGCGTGCCAGGGCCGTGGGGCCGGGGGCCTTCTTGTGCCGGCCGCCGCCGTGTCCGATCAGGACCAGTGGACGCGTCTGTGTGGCGTCCTCCGGAGTCCACAGCACGCCGGGGATCTCACCGAGGTGGAAGATTCGTTCGGTGACGCCGTCGGACGACGTCTCGGAAGTGAAGCGCATGGCGTTGGCCTTTCGGAATGCCTTACGCGGGCACTCCCAGGACCGTGCGAGAGAGGGAGTCCCGACCTGTCGAAGCGTTGATCGGTCTCACCTCCTCGGTTCGCAGTGGCGCACGACGGCGCCGAATTTATCACGAGGTCGTCACCCACATCGCGCAACGACACGGCGAGCGTGAAGTGCCCGCGACAGACGGAACCCGGCTCACCGGCACCCGGCTCACCGGCACGCGGCACGGCGAGGCCGCCGGACGCGATGCCGGTGAGTCACCGGCGCGGGTCAGACCAGGGTCGTGATGCAGAACGGATGACCGGCCGGGTCCAGCAGCACGCGCCAGCGTTCCGGCTGCGGCTGGAAGCCGGGCTTGGTGGCGCCCATGTCGAGCAGGCGCTTCTCGGCGATGTCCAGGTCGTCGACGCCCAGTTCGATGTGGGCCTGCTTCTCCTGGGCGGGGTCCGGCCAGGTCGGCGGGCGGTAGTCGGCCAGGCGGTTGAAGCCTAGGCCGGTCGAGCCCTCCCTGCCGAGCAGGATGAAGTCGTCGCTGGAGTAGAGGACCGACATGCCGAGCGACTCGCCGTAGAAGCGGGCCATTTCGGCGGGGTCGGCGCAGTCGAAGGTGACGGCGGCGTAGCGGAACGCGGGTGCGGAAGTGGTGTCCGTGCTCATGGAGGGAACGCTAGGACGTGACCCGGACAGTTCCGGTCCTGGTTGTGGCGTGGTGTGGAAAACTTCCCCGGGTGATCAGCTCCTCCGCCCGCCTGCTGCGGCTGCTGTCGCTGCTGTCCTCCCGGCCGTCGTGGACCTGCGTCGAACTGGCCGAGCGCATGGAGGTCACGGACCGCACGGTCCGCCGGGACGTCGCCCGGCTGCGCGAGCTCGGCTACAGCGTCGACTCCGAGGCCGGTCCCTGGGGCGGCTACCGTCTCCGTGCGGGTTCTCAGGTGCCGCCGCTGATCCTCGACGACGAGGAGGCGCTGGCCGTCGCGGCCGGTCTGCGGGAGGCGGCCCAGAGCGACGCGGCGGGCGGTGACCAGGCCGCGCTCTCGGCCCTGCTGAAGCTGCGTCAGGTGCTGCCCCGGCGGATCGCGGAGCGGCTCGGTGACCTGGACGACGCCTTCGTCAGCCTTCCCACGGCCGACGGGCCGCGGATCGCGACGGGCCTGTTGCTGGAGTTGGCGGTCGCCTGCCGGCGGGGAGAGCGGGCCCGGCTGTCCTACGTCGACGCGCAGGGGAGGGCGACGCTCCGCGACGTCGACCCGTACCGTCTCGTGTGCACCGGCCGCCGCTGGTACTTCGTCGCGCGGGACGTGGAGCGCGGCGAGTGGCGCACGTTCCGGGCCGACCGGGTGGACCGGCTGCAGCCCACCGGCCGTCCGGCGGACCTCTCCGACCCGCCCGACGCGGCACGCCTGGTCTCCCGCAACATCGCGAACGGCCCCTACCCGCTCTCGGCGACCGTCCGTCTCCCCCTCCCGATGGACGCGGCGCTGAGGCTCGTCCCCGCGACGATCGGCACCCACCGCCCCGACGGCCCCGACGCGACCCTGGTCGACATAGGCGGCCCCGACCCGGACGGCCTCGCCCGGTACCTCCTCGGCCTCGGCACACCGCTCCGGGTCCTCGCGCCGGACGCCGTGCGCCAGGCCCTGCTCGACCGCACCCGCCGCCTCATGGAGGCCCAGGAGTGACGCGTCGCCGCCGTCGCCCCGGTCGGGGCGAGGACGCCGTCGGGCTGGAAGTGCGCCGGCTGGCGGCGTGGCAGCTCGGCCTCGTCGATGACGTGGGCGCGGCAGGCAGACTGCGCGGCGGCGAAGTAGCCAGCCGTGCCGTCAGCGGGAGTTGGTGTTGGAGCCGCCGCAGGTGGTGCGCAGTCCCGAGTGACTTCCGTGCCAGTCCAGCACCAGGGTGGTGGCGTCGTCCGCCAGGCTCCCCCCGTACGCGTCGACGGCCGCCGTGGTCAGGGTCCGGACCACCTCGCGAGGGTGTTCGTCGCCGGTGTCCTTGATGAGGGCGGGCAGATCGATCGCGGCGGCCTCGCGGTCCAGCATGCCGTCGGTGATCAGCACCAGGCGATCACCCGGCTCGAGGTGGAACCGCTGCACCTCGTAGGCGACCGGAGCGGGCACCCCGAACGGCAGGTTCACCTTCAGCGGCAGTTCCTCGACCCGCCCGTCGCGCAGCCGCAGCGGCCAGGGGTGGCCGGCGTTCACCAGCTCGACGGCGCCGGAGTCCAGCTCGACGCGCAGCAGCTGGCCGGTCGTCATGCCGCGGCCGGCGGTCATGATCGCGTGGTGCGCCGCGTTCGCCTGGTCGAACAGGCCGCGGCCGGTGCGGCGAGCCCCGCGCAGGGCGTTGACGGTCAGCGTGGCCAGCAGCGCCGACGCCGTGTCGTGACCCATCGCGTCCGTGATCGACACGTGGAGAACGTCCTGGTCGAGGGCGTAGTCGTAGGTGTCGCCACCGATGTCGTCGGCCGGTGCCAGACCGCCCGCCAGGGTGAACTGGGCCGCTTCGCAGCAGGGCGCCGAGGGCAGGAGCTGGTGCTGGATCTCCGCAGCCAGACTCATGGCGGTGGTACGCCGCCCCGAGTGGTAGAGGTCGGTGAAGCGCCGGTCGGTCACCACGATGTACGCGAGGGCGTGCGCCGCCCGCGCCACCGCCTCGCGGACCGTGTCGTCCACCTGCGGCACCACCATCTCCAGCACGCCGATGCAGTCGCCGCGGTTCGTCACGGGGGCCACCAGCCGGTAGCCGGCCCCGCCGTCGTCCTCCTGGTGCAGCCGCTGGGAGCGCAGTACCAGGTCGTAGACGCTGCCCGCCAGCTCCATCCGCTCCGGCTCGCCGCGGCCCTGGGCCGCCGTGCCGGCTCTGGGCAGCCGTACCGCTTCCCGGCCCAGCATGTCCACGAGCAGGAAGGACACCTGTGCCGCCGAATACCGTTTCTCCAGGTTTCGGGCCACCACGTCCACCGACTCCACCGGTGCGGCGTCCTCCGCCGCCCGCAACACCTCGTCCAGGCCCAAGCCGTCCTCGTCGAACACACCCACCTCCCCGTTCCTCTTCTCCGTGTGCCCCGCGGCCCGGCCCGGATGCGCGGGCCCGGTGACACCGGCCCGGCCCGGGTGCCCGTCACCGGGCCGGGCCGGTGTCACGAGCGCCGGCCGGGCAGTGCCGAGAGCGCGGCGGCGAGGTGCTCGGACACCTCGGGCGGGGTCGAGGCGTGCGGGGAGAGCCGAAGGGAGTTCTCCCGGGCGGTCAGCGCGATGCCCTCGGCGTGCAGCGCCTTCGCGACCTGCGCCGGTTCGTGACCCGGAATGGTGAAGGAGAGGATGCCCGCACGCCGGGCGGGGTCGGCGGGGGACAGGACCCGGCCGCCGTGCCGGCGGACCACTTCGGTTAGTTCGGCGATCCGCGTGGCGATGGCCGCCTCGATCGCCGGCACGGTGTGCCGCTCGACGAGGTCCAGCGCGGCGGCGAACGCCGCGGCCGTCACGGGACTGAGATTCGTGACGGACCACCGCCGCGCGTCGGGGGCGGGTGAATGCTCCGCGCCGTCGAACACGCCCGCTTCCGTCACACCCGTCCAGCCGGTCAGGACGGGCTCCAGCATGTGCAGGGCCCGGTCGGACAGGGTCGCGAAGCCCGTGGCCCAGCCGGCGCGCAGCCACTTCTGGCCGCCCGCGACCACCACGTCGGCCGCCTCCCAGACCATGTCGGTCACGCCGAACGCCTGGATCGCGTCCACGACGAGCAGCCGGTTTGGCCCGATCGCCTCGCGCAGCGCCGCCAGATCGGCGCGGAAACCGGTGCGGAAGTCGACGGCGCTGACGGACACCGCGACCACGTCGTCGGTGAGGGCGGCGCGGACCAGGTCGGCGGTGACCCCTTCGCCGGGGCCCGGGTCGAGCCACCGAGGCGTGGCCCGGCCCAGCTCGGCGGTGCGCCGCCACGGATAGTGGTTCGCCGGGAAGTCGGTGCGGGGCACGAGGACCACACCCTCCCGGACCCCGAGGGCCGCGTGGAACAGACCGGTGGACGCGTTGGGCAGCAGCACGGTGTGCTCGGCGTCGCTCCCCGCCAGCCGGGCGGCGGCCGTGCGTGCCGTCTCCTCCGCGCGCATCAGGTCGTCCACGGTGGTGTGGCCCGCCTGCGCGGACTCGCTCATCGCGCGCGTGGTGGCGGCCACGACGTCGCGCGAGGGCGGCCCGAACCGCGCGAAGTCGAGGTAGCCGGCGGGGGTGTCGAAATGGGCGGCGTAGGAGGTGAGCACGGGATCCTTTCACGGCGGGCTCGGCAGTACGGGCGGGACCGGTGGGTGCGACGGCGCGGGCGGCGGGTGCCCAGGGCGGGGCGGTACCGCGATCCGGCCGGTGACCTCGGGTTCACCCGTCACCCTCGTGCGCGCCCCCGCCCGCTCGCACGGTACGCGCCGCGTGCCGCCCCGGCGGCCCCGGGGTGCCGCCTCCGCGCCGGTGCGGCCACGGGGGCCGCTCCGCACCGCCCTCGGCTACGAGTGGTGCGCGGGGGGACCCGGCGGTGTGCGCAGGGCGAGAAGGGCGACGTCGTCGAGACCCGGCGGGCGCACGCGCCGCAGGAGCCGGTCGGTGAAGGAGGTCAGCGGCCGGTGGGCCAGGGCCGCGGCGTGCTGGCGCAGCTCGTCCAGGCCCTCGTCGAGGGTGCGGCCGGGCGCTTCGATGAGTCCGTCGGTGTAGAGCAGGAGGGTGCTGTCCGGCGGCAGCGTGATCGTGGCGTCGGGCCGGTCGGTGGCGGTTCCGGTACCGAGCAGGATTCCGTGCCCGTCGGTGAGGTATTCGGTCAGGCCGTCGTGGGTGATGAGCAGCGGCGGGGGATGACCGGCGTTCGTCCAGGACAGTTCCCAGCGGCCGTCGCCGGTACGGGTCAGCCGGGCGAAGATGAGGGTGGCCATCGCGACGTCGGTGATGGGCATGATCGCCTCGTCCAGCCGGTCCACGATCCTGCTGGGCGGTTTCTGCTGGGACCAGGCGTACGCGCGGAGCATGTTGCGCAGCTGGGCCATGCCGGCGGCGGCCTCCAGATCGTGGCCGACGACGTCGCCGATGGCCAGCGCGGTGGCTCCGTCGGAGAGGGTGAAGGCGTCGTACCAGTCGCCGCCGACCTGCGAGGCGTCCGGTGCGGGCAGATAGCGCACCGTCATCTGCAGGCCGGGCACGCGCGGCATCTGGGGCAGCAGATGGTTCTGCATGGTCTCGGCGATCGCGCGCTGCCGCTGGTAGAGGCGCGCGTTGTCCAGGGCGAGGCCGGCACGCCGGGCGATGTCCTCCAGCAGGGTGAGGTCGGCGACGGTGAAGTCGTCCGGCTGCCCGGCTCGGCCGAGCGTCAGCGCGCCCAGGACGTCCCGGGTGCTGCGGATGGGTGCGATGGCGGCGGAGCGGATGCCGGTGGCGTCGAACAGATGACGCTGCTCGACCGCGATGCCGGAGTCCGGGGCGACACGGTAGGTCTCCGGGCCGGCGAGGGTGGAAGCGATGCCGCGCAGCGCCCTTGACAGGGGCATGAGGGACGTCTCCGGTACCGGCGGCATGGGTCCCTGCAGCTCCTCGTGGTGGATCAGGGCGCCGCCCCCGGCCTGGACCACGGCGGTACGCCACACCTCGTCGCGCTCGGTGATCAGATCGATGACGGCCCAGTCCGCCAGCCGGGGCAGGACCAGGCCCACCAGCCGGCGCAGAGCCTCGTCGACGTCGAGGGTGGAGGTCAGCTGGGTGGTGGTCTCGGCCAGGAGAGCCAGTCGCTCCAGGTCGCTGAGGGTCTCGGCCGCCTCGTCGGGGTGCGGGCCGGCCGGGTGCGGTCGTTCGAGGACGTGGAACACCACGAGCGTGCCGCTCGCGGCGTCCCCGATGTCGTACGGGGTGAGCATCCAGGAGATGGGCAGCAGGGTGCCGTCGGCGTGGGCGAAGTAGTCGGTGGGGCCGTGTGCCGGGTGCCCGGAGTGGAAAGCCTGCCGCATGCCGCACTGAGTGGCGGGCAGCCGCTGCCCCCGTGACCCGCGGTGCAGCAGGTCATGGGCGTCCTGGCCGATCAGATCCTGGGCGTCCCGGCCCAGCAGGCGTCCGGCGCGGGCGTTGACGGCGACGATACGGCCCTGCTCGTCGACGGCGTACGCACCGGCGCCGATGTCCTCCAGTGCGCCGGCCAGCCGGGAGGAGGGCGCCGTCCGGAACCGCTCATGGCGGGTCTCCGTGTTCTCCGGCCGCCCCATGTCCCTCGCCTCCAGGTCATCGGATCGCGAGCCTCCGTGCTGTTCCTGAACGCGCGTGCGAGGCCCCTGCCTGTCTCTTGTACCCCGTGTGCCCCGCTGCTGACGGGAATCCAGCCGTGTATGCCGCTCCGGCGGCCGGAAACCGTGCGTGGCGCACCGGCACACGGAGTGGTTAGGCCCGGGTGGGTCAGGGCCTTTCGCGGAGCTGAAGGACGCCGGCGACGGAGAAGCACAGGGCGCCGGTGAGCGTGCCCCAGTTCGCGATGTCGGCGTTGACGAGGCTGCCGGTGGCGGGGCGGGTGAAGGCGGCGAGGGCGGAGACCATGAACAGGACGGAGCCGAGCTGATTCACGGCGACGATCCACCAGCCGAGACTGCGCGGGTGGGCGCAGGGGCGGCCGCGGTGGCAGATCTCGGCGAAGCCCAGGTGCCCGGAGACCAGGAACAGCACGCAGCCGATCACGTCGGGCACCCAGATCAGCCGGTTGATCTGCTGAACGCTCAGTCCCCGCAGGAAGGAGTCGATCAGGTTGACCGCGAACACCAGCGTGCCGGCGAAGAGGACGAACGCGCTCAGCCAGTCCACCCGCATGGGCTCGTAGCTCCACCACCGCCAGCCGCGCGTCACCAGCCGGCCCTCGGTGTGGACCGGCGCGTTGATCACCTGGAGCAGCGACACATAGCCGCCGGTGTTGAAGAACAGACCACCCGCGAAGTAGACCGAGGCGCACCTGAGCGCGTCGCCGGAGCCGAACTGGGCGATGCCCGCGCCGACCGCGAAGAGGGCTCCGCCGACGACGAAGGCGGTCGCCGCGACGGCGTTGAGCCGGCGCAGCCGGCCCACGGACACGGCGTCCGCGCGGGCCTGACGGCTCGGCGCGGCACCGGGGGGCCGGACGGCGACCGTTCCGCGCCGCCGGGCGGTCCGCGACTCCCACACCACGGTCTCGCCGCCGGGACGGTGCCACGTCCGTCTGGTGACGAAAGGTCCCGCGCCCTCGGCACGCTGCTCCGGCTGCCCCACGCGTCGAGGTTAGACGGCGGGCCGCGCCGGTCGGCGTGCGAAACGCCGACCGGCCGGGGCGGCGGGAACCCACAGGGTGGTGAGCCCTCGGGCCGAGGGCGAGGGGACGCGGGCGAACGCGGCGCCCGTGCGGCCCCACCGGTGCCGCCGAGGAGCTACGACGCCACGAGATCGTTCGGGCTGAAGGCGCGGCGGTAGGCGGCGGGGGAGACCCCGAACGTGGTGCGCATGTGAGTGCGCAGGGAGTTCGCGGAGCCGAAACCGGCCCGGTGCGCGACCAGATCGATGGAGAGGTCGGTGGTCTCCAGCAACTGCTTGGCCAGTTCCAGGCGTTGCGCGGTGAGCCACTGCACCGGGGTCATGCCGACCTCGTCGCGGAACCGCCGGGTGAAGGTGCGCAGGCTCATCCGGGCGTGATCGGCGAGCTGGAGGAGGGACAGCGGCTCGCCGAGGTGCTCCAGCGCCCAGGCCCGGGTGGCGGTGGTGCTGGCGACGGTGGGCTCGGGGACCGGACGGTCGATGTACTGGGCCTGCCCGCCGTCCCGCCACGGCGGTACGACGCACATGCGGGCTGCCCGGTTGGCCAGGGCCGCGCCGTGGTCGCGGCGGACCATGTGCAGGCACAGGTCGACACCGGCGGCCACGCCCGCCGAGGTCAGCACGTCGCCGTCGTCGACGAACAGCACCTCCTCGTCCACCCTGACCTTCGGGTAGGCGCGGCGGAACTCCGGCGCCAGGTTCCAGTGCGTGGTGGCCGGCCGGCCGTCGAGCAGCCCGGCCGCGGCCAGGACGTAGGAGCCGGTGCAGATCGACACCAGCCGGGTGCCGGGCCGGATGCGGGCGATGGCCGCCGTCACCTCCGGCGGCAGCGGCCCGCCCCGGCCCAGTTCGGGCATGGCATGCGTCGGCGGGACGATCACGGTGTCCGCGGCGGCCAGGGCCTCGGGTCCGGCCGCGGGCTGCACGGTGAATCCCGCGTCGCTGAGCACCGGCGCACCGTCGGCGGTGCAGACGGTGACGTCGTAGACCGGACGGCCCTCGGCGTCCTCCACACTGCCGAACACGCGGGAGGGGATACCCAGTTCGAAGGGCGGAACGCCGGGCAGCGCGAGCACGGCGATCCGGTGCCGGCGCGGCGGGGCCTCCACCGCCCGGTCCGGTGTGCCCGTCGTCTCCGATGTCCGCGTCTCACCCATGGCCAGATCCTGTCACATAGTGGCCGGACGGCCAACACCGCGGCGGGCCCGGCTGCCGGATCGTGGACTGCGTCGCGCCGGGGAGGTCCCGGTGACGTGCGGATTCGATACGGAAGACGAGGCAGTCAGCATGCGTGCGGTGGTCGTGGAGCAGTGGGGCGGACCCGAGAACCTGGTCGAGCGTGAGGTCGAGCGTCCCGAGCCGGGACTGAACGAGGTCCTGGTGCGGGTGCACGCGGCCGGAGTGAACCCGGTGGACTGGAAGACCCGCGCCGGCGGAGCCCTCATCGAGTGGGGGACCGTTCCCGCGGTCGGCTGGGACGTGTCCGGCACCGTCGAGGCCGTCGGACCGGGCGTGGGGATGTGGCGTCCCGGGGACGAGGTCTTCGGAATGCCGCTGTTCCCGCGCCAGGCGGGGGCCTATGCCGAATACGTGGTGGCACCGGCCCGGCACTTCGCCCCCAAGCCGGCGAGCCTCTCACACGTGGAGGCGGCCGCCCTGCCGCTCGCCGCGCTGACCGCCTGGCAGGCCCTGGTGGACACGGCCGATGTGCGCCCGGGCGAGCGGGTGCTGGTGCACGCGGCGGGCGGCGGCGTCGGCCATTTCGCGGTGCAGATCGCCAAGGCTCGTGGTGCCTACGTCATCGGCACCGCCGGTGCCGCCAAGCACGACCTGGTCCGTTCGCTGGGCGCGGACGAGGTGATCGACTACCGCGCGGTGCGGTTCGAGGACGTCGTGAGCGACGTCGACGTGGTGCTCGACGGGCTGGGCGGCGAGACGGCCGAGCGCTCGGTGAAGGTGCTCCGGCCGGGCGGCCGGCTGATCACTCTGCCCGGCCCCGACGACGTACCCGCGACCCGGGACGGGGTCCGGGCGGTCTGGATGCTGGTGGAGCCCGACCACCTGGGTCTGCGCGAGATCGCCGCCCTGGCGGAGCGGGGCGCTCTCAAGCCCGTGGTGGAGGCGGTCCTGCCGCTGGCGGATGCCGCGAAGGCCCACGAGACCGGCGAGCGCGGCCGGACCGCGGGCAAGATCGTCCTGTCGGTGGTCTGATGCCCGGCGTCCCGTTCGCCGGGGCGTCTGCCGGGTCGGCCGGGGTGGGGCCCTGTGGCGGAGAGGGCAGGATTCGAACCTGCGTGGACCCGCGCGGGGCCCGACCATGAGCGTGCTCGCGGTCCCCGATCAACCACTCCGGGCACCTCTCCTCGTTCCCGGCCCGGTGCGCTCCCGGCCCGTTCACGTGAACAAGACTGGCAGGACCCCCTGACGGGCCGCTGATCCGCCCCTGACGCGGACACGTCCGGCAAGCACGCCCGACCTCACCGGCCGTGCCCGGGCGTCCCCCTGCCCCGCATCCTTCCCAGTGGGAGGTTTGGCCCGGCGAGACCCTGTGAAGAGTCTCGACCGGCCGGGCTCACCGCCGAGGGAGGGACCACATGAGGGTCGTTGTCACGGGCGCCTACGGATTCCTGGGAAGCCGGCTGGCCGGCGAGCTGCTTCGGACCCGGACGCTCGCGGGCGTTCCGATCACACGGCTGGTGCTCGCCGACCGCGTCGTGCCACCGCCCGACTCCCTACTGGGATCCGACCCGCTCGTGGACGTCGTGCACGGCGAGCTGACCGACCGGCTCGGTGAGGTGTTCGCCGAGCCGGTCGACGTGCTGTTCCATCTCGCCGCCGCGGTGTCCGCCGAGTGCGAGGCCGACGTCGATCTGGGCATGCGCGCCAACGTGGACACCACCCGCGCCCTGCTCGACGCCGCCCGTGCCCAGTCGGCCGCGGGCGGCCCGAGCGTGCGCGTGGTGTTCTCCAGCAGTGTCGCCGTCTACGGCTCCCATCCGGAGACGCCCCTGCCCGCGGTGGTCAGCGAGTCGACCCTGCCCACGCCGCGGTCGAGTTACGGGACGCAGAAACTCGTCTGCGAGCACCTGATCGCGGACTGCACCCGCCACGGCTTCCTCGACGGCCGCGTCGCGCGTCTGCCGACCGTCGCGATCAGGCCGGGCAGACCCAACGCGGCCGCCTCCGGCTTCCTGTCCGGCATCATCCGCGAACCCCTCGCCGGACTTCCCGCGACCTGCCCGGTGAACCCCGAACTGCGGGCGGCCCTGTCCTCGCCACGCCGCGCCGTCGCGGGGCTCCTCCGCATCGCCGAGGCCGAACGCGGCGCGGGGCCCGGCCGGCTCCACGGCCCGCTGCCGGTCAACCTCCCCGCGCTCACGGTGTCGGTGGCCCAGATGCTCGCCACACTGCGGCAGTTGGCCGGTGACGCCGTCGCCGACCTGGTGACGATCGAGCCGGACCCGGCCGTCGAGGCCATGGTGGGTTCCTGGCCCGCCGTGTTCGACAACCGGCGCGCCGCGGCGCTGGGTCTGGAACCCGACCCCGACTTCACCTCCCTCGTGCGGGACCACCTGGCCGACCGCACCGGCACCCCCTGACCGAAAAGTGTCCGCAAACGTCGGCGACTGCCCTCGGAACGCATCCGAAACTCAGTGGCGGACCGGGGCCGCCGGTCAGCACCATGCAACGCATGAGTGATCAACCCGCACGATGGACCCAGGCAACCGTCTACCCCGACATGTGGACCGACCCGGACGACGACCCCCGGGACAACGGCAACAGTCCGGACGGCGAACTCGCCACCCTGCAGGATTTCCTGACGAACTACCGTATGACCCTGCGGATGAAGTGCGAGGGGCTGGACGCGGAACAACTGGCCCGCAGGTCGGTCCCGCCGTCGACGATGTCGCTGCTCGGCCTGCTCCGCCACCTCGCCGAGGTGGAAAGGGACTGGCGCAACTGGCTCGGCGACGGCGAACCGCTGCCGAAACTGTACGGCGAGAGGGACGCGGACTTCCTCGGAGCCGTCGCCGAGCAGGGCCTGGTCGACGCGGCCCACGCCGACCTGGAACGCGAACAGACCGCGACCGACGCGGCGCTCGCCGGGTACGCGGATCTGGGCGAACGCGTAGGCAGGGACGGGATCGCCGTCCGGGAGCTGCTGGTGCACAGGATCGACGAGTACGCCCGTCACTGCGGACACGCCGACCTGCTGCGCGAGTGCGTCGACGGACGAGTCGGCCAGTGACCCGGTGGCGGTGACGCGTTGACCCGGCGACGACGCACAGGGTGCGGTCAGAGCCTCGGGATACCCTCCGCAGCTGACGGCCCGGGCACGCCGGGCCGCAGGTGGGGAGGGGTGCTGTGAGCTTCCACATGCATCTGCGCGCCGTTCCGGACTCCGAGGTCCGGCTCGAGTACGCCTGGCTGCACGCGTTCATGGGCGCCGCCTGGGACTGGGACGTCCATCAGGCCGAGCACCGGGCCGGAGTCGCGGAGTCCATCGAGAAGGACTTCAGCGCGGTGAACGACCTGTGCGAGGCGGGCCGTGAGCTGACTGAGGGACGGAACGGGGTATGGGAGCTGCCCGTCTTCGGCGGGGACGTGATCAGCGATCCCGCCGACGGGCAACCGCCCTTCGTCCGTCTGTCCCCGCAGGCGGTGCGCCGGGCGGCGGCCTTCCTCCGTGACGTCCCCTTCGACGTGCTCTGGGGCACGGCCGGCCCCGGGCTGCACGCCTCGTTCGGTCCCGGCTGGGCGGAGGCGGACGTGAGGGGGATGTACGCCCGGCACCACGCGGCCCTGAGCGCCTTCTACCAGCGCGCCGCGACGGCCGGCGAGGCAATCGTCAAGGCGTTCTGGTACTGAATCCTCCCCTTTCCCGATGCCTGGACCCGCTCCTCTGTGAGTGCGAGGGGGCGTCGGCATGGCTCGCACCGGGCCGGTTCGAACCGCCGATTCGCGCGAAAAGGGGTGATGCGGCCCATAGGAGCCATGTCACGTCCTAAGCGGGTTCGTAGAAGCGGTCCGGGGCGGGCGGGTGCCTTGGGCGGCGGGAAGTCCGATATGCGACATGTCTACGCTCTTGGGTAGTAGGTCACACTCTTGCGCGGTTTCGGCGAGCCGCTAAACATGTTGGTCGTTGCCCCGGACGCCACGGGGCGACCGGGCGATCACCACCGGGCACGCCCCGCTGCGCAGCGCAGCACGGGCCCTGGTTCCGAAGCCCGCATCGTGACCGGCACCCGGCCGGCGCCTACCAGACGTCCCCCAGGAGTTCCTTTCACATGACCGCGATCACCGCCAACCGCCGCCTTGCCCGCCTGCGCACTCTCGCTCTGACCGGCATCGCCACGACCGGCGCCGCGACCGTGGCCCTCACGCTGATGCCGGCCTCCGCGCAGGCCGCCGAGGCACCGAAGAGCGCCCACAGCGTCTCCGCGTCCTCGCGCGACAGCCACGCCGACGCCAAGGGCTCCACGGGCAGCGCCGGGAACCTCGACGGCTGGATCAAGAAGTCGCTGGCCATCATGAAGGAGAAGGGCATCCCGGGCAGCTACGAGGGCCTGCACCGCAACATCATGCGCGAGTCCAGCGGCAACCCCAACGCCCAGAACAACTGGGACGTCAACGCGCAGAACGGCATCCCGTCCAAGGGCCTGCTCCAGGTGATCGAGCCCACCTTCAAGGCCTACCACGTCGAGGGCACCCCCAATAACATCACCGACCCGGTCGCGAACATCACGGCTGCCGCCAACTACGCCGCTGACCGCTACGGTTCCATCGACAACGTCGACTCCGCGTACTGAGCACCGCTGACGGGCCCAGTCGCCCGGCAACGGGTGTGAAGTCGACCATCGCCCGGCGGTGCCGCCGAGTCCTCCGGCCGGGCGCGACTTCCGTCGCGGACGCCGGAACGGATTCCGGCGCCGCGGCCAGACGGTCCCCCTACACTGGCGCGCATGGCATGCCGCATCAGTGAGCTGGTCCTCGACGCCGCGGATCCCGAGCGGCTCGCCGCGTTCTGGAGCGAGGTGCTCGGCTACGTGGAACTGGGCCGGGAAGACGACGGAAGCATCGAGATCGGGCCGCCCGACGCAGGCTTCGGAGGCCCACAGCCCACCCTCGTCCTCAGCCCCAGCCAAGACCCGCGGACCGGCAAGCTGCCACTGCACATCGACGTGAGCGCGACCGACCGCGACCAGGACGCCGAGCTGGAGCGCTTGCTCGCGCTCGGCGCCGAGCCGGCCGCCGTCGGTCAGACCGGCGCCGAGAGCTGGCACGTACTCGCCGACCCGGAGGGCAACGAATTCTGCCTCCTGCGCAAGCGGATCCAGCCCCTCTGACTCCGTGAGATCCGGCGCCGCGCCGCGTGCCCCGCACCGGCGTCCGGGTCCAGATCCTCGGGACGCGGCTCAGGGCGCCGTGAACAGCGTGGGGAAACGGGGTCCGAGCCAGGGCCGACGGCCCCAGGCGAGGACCTGCCCGCGGGCGATGGCCCGCCACGGACCGACCCGGCCGAGTGCGATGAGCAGGAAGGCGACGGGGTCGAGCAGGATGGTGCAGTCCACCTTCTGCGACGACGTGCCCGGGGTCACCCGCACCGCACCGTCGGCCAGTGACACGCAGAACGTCTCACCCCCACGCAGCCGGATCCGGTAGCGGGCCTCGAGCCCGGCCGTGGCATCGGGATCGGCGACCCGCGGCATGACCGAGAGCATGAACGGCATGCACAGGCTCACCCGGGACGGGTCGACCATGTGCGGACGCTTCAGGGCGCGAGCCAGGTCGTATCCATGGCCGAGCATGTGCGTGAGCAGGTAGGACGCGAGAACGGACCGGCTCATCGGGCCCAGGGGAGTGGCCGGCGCCTGGTCGTCGGCCGCGGAGCGCGGCAGCGCGTCCAGGAACCTCTCGCACTGCTCCGTGATCATCGCAGCGAGCGGCTCCGCCCGGCGCTCCGCGAAGACGGTGAGGGACTCCGCGTTGGCGGCGGCGAGGCTCTGCGGCGTTCCGTCACCGTAGGGGCGCTCCCGCCCGGCCGCCAGGTCGGCCATCAGCTCGTTCGCCACGGCAAGATGCGCGGCGACCTCGCCCACGGTCCACTCCGACCCGGGCACGGCGAGCGCGGTGTCGCCCGCGCTCCGCACCAGCGCGGCTATCTCCTCGGCGGTGCCCAAGATCGCCTGCCGCAGTCCCTCGGGCAAGGTCCACGACCCGTCCTGCCGTTCCGTACCGTGCACGTAGCTCGCTCCACTCGACACCCGCCGGCATGTGGGCGGAGCTGGTACCCAACCAGACCCGCCGACCCACGACAAGTCCCCTCCCCTCCCCTGCCCCGGTCCTGGTGGGCGGCGGTCCCGGCCGCATAACCGGGACGATCGTCCATGGGTTTGCCGCCGACCGGCCCGGGCGGATAAGAAGATCGCATGCTGAGGGGCGACAAGGTCGGGCTCAGGGCCCGGCACGAGGACGACATCCCGGTCCTGCGGGCCGAGCTCTACGACGACGTGGTGAACGCATCGAGGGCGGAAGGCGGGCCCTGGCGGCCGATCACTCCCGGCTCGAAGGACCCGCGGCTCGTGGTGGACGACACGCAGCAGGGCAGCGTGCAGTTCTCCGTGGTGGAGCTGGAGGGCGGCACGCTGGTCGGCACCGCGACACTGTGGGGCATCGACAATCACAACCGGTCCGCGCACATCGGCCTGGGGCTGCTGCCGGCCTGCCGCGGCAAGGGCTACGGCACCGACGTGGTCGCCGTGTTGTCCCACTACGGCATCGTCGTGCGCGGTCTGCAGCAGCTGCAGATCGAGACGTTGTCGGACAACACGGCGATGCTGCGCTCCGCCGAACGCAACGGCTTCGTCCGCGAGGGGGTGCTGCGTTCCTCGGCCTGGGTGATGGGCGAGTTCCTGGACCAGGTGCTGCTCGGACTCCTCGCCCAGGACTGGAAGCCGGACTCCACGGACCGGCCCGCGGTCTGACGAGGCTCGCAAAGCGGCCGGGCCGGGGCTGCCGTCACCTGAGCCGGACGGACTCAGAGCATCAGCAGCAGGCGCGTGTTCGGTACGAGCTTGCGGTTCACGCTGGTGCTCTGCACGAAGATCGTGTAGTCGTCGTTGTGGTCCGGCTTGACGCGGATCTCGACGTCCGGCAGGCCGAGCAGGGCTCGGGCCTCGGGCCCGGTGTACACCCGGTCCGTCTTCTTCTCCAGTACGGCGATCTGCTTCTGCGCCTGGATCTTCTCCGACTTGCTGAGCTGGTAGAAGGCGCCACCGGTGCGGTAGCCGTGCCCGCACTCGAGGACCCACTCCCGGATCCCCGCTTCGCGGGCGACCGGGATCAGCTGGTACTCAGACGGCTTCACCGGGGTGAGGCCGGCCGCCTTGATCGTCTTCCTGTTGACCGTCTGCGCACCCGTGGAGAACACCGACCGCGATCCCCGGATGCCCTGGGAGCGCCCCACCATGAAGTTCTCGGTGGCCTGCTGGATGACCTGTCCGGCCTCCTCGAGGCCCTGTGTGCTCGTGGCGTCCCAGATGGCTATGTTGTCCTTCGGGAAACCGCACTGCATGGCCTCGCGCTTGCCCATCTGGTCGGGCACGAGGACGGCGAGCGTCCAGTTGTCCTGCTGCGTCCGCATCATCTCGGCCACGGCCTGGACCAGTTCACGCGGATCCCTGGAGAAGGCGTCCGGGCAGCGATGGCTCGCGTTCTCCTGCCCGTCGGTGAGAACGAACGTCAGGAAGCTGTGGTCGCCGTACAGTTGGGCCGTCTGCGCCAGCTCCCGCTGTGACTTCAGGGCGGCCGCCAGCAGAGCCGTCATCCCCCCGACCCGGTAGAGCTGCTTCAGCGACGGCATCCGGAGCACGTCCTTGTCGTAGATGACGCACTCCACCTTGTCCGCGAAGACGTACACCGTGACGCGGGTCTCCTGGTCCAGTTCCCTGGAGCGGCGGGCGAGGTAGGCGATCTGCTGATCGGCGACGTCGACGACCTTGCGGCTCAGGTGCGACATGGACGAACTGGCATCCAGCACAAGCGCGACGTGGTTGATGTAGTTCTGGTTTCCGGACATGGCGGCTCCCCCTCGTTCCGACTTGATGCCCCTACCGTCTCACCCGCCACTGACAATCGGACTTGACGCCCGGATCGGGATAAACGGACCAGTCGGCCAGGGAATCTCTCGCCGCCTCGTTACCGCTCAGCTCTCACCCGGCCGCCGGCCGGTGGGGAGGGAACAGGCCGGCGTGCTGCCGGGCAGCCGGTGGCGGTTGCGGGCGACGGCGCGGTAGACGCCGTGGGCGATCCAGCGTGCCGGTGCCGTTCGCAGAACGGCACCCACGACGGCCCAGCCGCCGCGCGCGCTCGACAGCAGTTCGGCGACCGCCTGTGCGCCGCCGTACACCGTTCCGTCGGGGGTGATCCACAGAACCTCGTATGCGGCCCGCTCCTGGGTCACGCCCAGTGCGTCCAGGTCGGCCCGCTGCCGGGCCGCGATGTCGCACCGCGGTCCGATCCACCTCTGTGCGAGGTTCACGCAGGCCGTGCAGAAGCCGCAGTCACGGTCGTACACCAGCACCGGTCGCGTTCGCATGACCTCCATGATGCGCGCTCGCGGTGCCGTCCGGCGGACGTGCAGGTCAGGCGGCCAGCGACTGGGCCCTCTTCCTGATCGCGCGGCGGTCGGCCCGCAACTGCTCCAGGAGGGCGTCGGCGGCGACGAGGGCCTCGTCCACCGACTCGGTGCCGGTGAGGACGCACAGCGTGCCGGAAGTGTCCTCCAGCTCTCGGCTCGAGTGGCCGGTGGGCTGCAGGTCATGGCGGAAGCGCGCGTCGGCGAAGCGGGCCAGCACGGCACGCAGTTCCTTCTCCGCAGGCAACAGCACAGCGACAACCTCTCTCGAAAACGGACCGTCACCCGGTGCCCGTACCAGCCGTGTGCGCACACTCACCCGGCGGCGCCACGTTCGAGGGCAAGCGGTTCCTTGCCCTCGGGGGGTCGTCTGCCCCCGAAGGGTCACCGTATGCACTACTTCCGGCACGCCCTGTCGACGACACCCTGAACTCACCCCGTGTCCAGCGGTCGTTGGCCCGCGAGTTTTGGAACACGCTTTACGCGATACACGCAACTGTGGCCCGCGCCCGCACTGTCTGACAGGGCGTTGGGCCTGTCAGGGCCGAATGACGAGAGAGTGGGGCAGGTCGTGGGACGGGGCAAGGGCGGCATAGGGATCGCGGTCGTGACGGGTGCGATGCTGATGGGCGTGAGCGCCTGTGGCGGAAACGGCAGTGACAAGGCCGGCGGGGACGACGCGAAGGCGCCCGGCAAGCAGAGCGCGAGCGCCTCTCCGTCACCGACGAAGCCCAAGGGGCCGCCGATGCTGCTGGAGACGATCACTCCGCAGACGGGGTCCACGGTCGGCGTGGCCATGCCGATCTCGGTGGTCTTCACGAACCCGGTGGCTCAGAAGGCGCGGGCCACGGTGGAGAAGCACATGAAGGTGAGTGCCTCGCAGCCGGTGGCCGGCGCCTGGCACTGGTTCGGCGACAAGCGTGCCGACTGGCGACCGAAGACGTACTGGCCGTCCGGCACGAAGGTGAAGATCGATGCCGACATGCAGGGCGTCAGCAACGGCAACGGCCGCTACGGCGTGCACGGCTACACGCACAGCTTCACGGTCGGCGACGATGTACGCGCGGATGTGTCGGTGACCGGTCACACCATGAAGGTGACCAGGAACGACAAACTGGTGCGCACCCTGTCGATCAACGCGGGCAGTCCCCAGTACCCGACGTGGAACGGCACGATGGCCGTCATCGACAAGCAGGAGAAGGTCCACATGACCTCCTGCAGCGTCGGCATCAGCTGTGACAAGGGAAGTGCCAACTACTACGACCTGACGCTGCCGTGGGACGTCCACCTCACCCAGTCGGGCACGTACGTGCACTATTCGACCGGTGACCCCAACCCGGGCAGCGGCAGCGCGCGCGGCTCGCACGGCTGCGTCCACCTGTCGATGTCGGACGCCAAGTGGTTCTACGGCCAGGTCAAGCAGGGCGACCCGGTCACCATCACCGGCTCGTCCCGTGCCAAGGCCCCGGCGGACAACGGCTACGCCGACTTCAACCTGGGCTGGGACCAGTGGCTCACGGGCAGCGCGTCCGGTGAGGGGACGACCGCGACCCTGTGAGGCACCGCGGGCGAAGCGGTGTCCGCCGTCGAGAGCAACGCTCCACCGCCCGCGCCAATGGCACCGAACGGCGATCGGCTCCCTCCCGTCCTGGGAGGGAGCCGATTCGCTGTGTCCGGCCGAGCGGTGTCACGCGTGTCGGTGCGAGCGCCGGTTGCCGGTGACGAGGCGGTACAGCACGAGCAGGATGAGGGAGCCGACGACCGCCGCGATCCAGGTCGAGAGGTCGAAGAATCCGTCGATGGAGTCGACCCCGAAGATGACCTTGCCGAGCCAGCCGCCCAGCAGACCGCCGACGATGCCGATGAGCATGGTGACGATGATGCCCCCGGGGTCCTTGCCCGGCATCAGTGCCTTGGCGATGGCGCCGGCGAGCAGGCCGATGATGATCCAAGCGATGATGCCCATGTACGTCTCCGCTTCGTCGCATAAAGAACTTGTTAGTTCATCGTGTGTTCCGTATGCGTCCGAACAAACGTCCTCGATGTGCATGAGCTCGTCGTGGTTCCGGCCTGCCCGGAACAGAGGCGTGACGGGGTGTCTCCCGAAGCGGGCGTGGATGTGACACCCTTCCAGGACAGCCAGCCTGGTCTGGTGGGAGACCCCGCGCCGCCGTACGGCGACCGAAACCGAGTGGCCGATGGATGGTGCGGGTGGTCTCGCTCGGCTGTGAGCGGTCCGAACCGCGCGCTTGACGGCCTACTTCCGGCAGTGGGAGCCGACCGTGATGGGCTTTGATCCCGAACGGTGGATCGACCATGCCGTCCTTCGACGTACACGTCAGCAATCAACGCAACCGCACCATGATCACTGTGGCGGGCGAACTGGACTTCGACACCTGCCCGAGGATCACCCGGGTCACCGACACCATGAGCATCCGTGACCGCGTCCTCTGTCTGGACCTGGCCGGTGTGTCGTTCATGGACGCCAGCGGCCTGGGCCTGCTGCAGAGCCTGCTCCAGGACACCGAGGCGGAAGGCGGAACACTGGAACTGTCCGGCCTCCAGGACCAGCCGCGCCGCGTCCTGGAACTCACCGGCACCGACGCCCGACGCCACGTACGCGCCGGGCCCGGTACCACGCTCGGGTCGTGAGGCCGGGCCGGGCGTCGTGGTCAAGTCACCCGCTCCCGGGCCGCGTTGTGGCGGCGGGAGGGTCCGGTGGTCACGGCGTCCCGGCCGGGGTCGCCGGCGGCCTGCGCCGAGACAGGCGCTGCGGTCCTACTCGACGGCCGCTTCCGGCTCCCGCCCGAGGTGACGCAGTGTCGTGTGGATGTCAGGGGCCTGGAATCGGACAGGTGGGAGGGGGAGGGCAGCCGGGTGCTCGCCCTCTCTCCCGTGATCGTCACGTCGTGAGATTCGCACTGCCCGGATGAACGGATTCCTCGGATGGCCGGTCCTGGGCGTCTCGCCCACCCGCGCGATCCATCTCGCGCCATTCCGGCCGCAGCCCTGTCAGGTTCGTCGTGAGGAAGTACGCGGCCCCGCCGGCCAGCAGCACGGGCGCGAGTCCGAGGGAGGCCACCGCGGTCCCGGTGATCAGTCCGCCGAGGGGGATACCGGCCCAGGCCAGAGAGTCACCCAGTGCGCTGACTCGGCCCAGCATCCGGCGCGGCACCCGTTCAAGGAGGACGGCACCCAGCACCGGGTTCAGGAATCCGGCCCCGAAACCACTGACGGCGAACACCGCCAGTACCGCTCCCATGGGCGCACCGGAGGCGAGGATCAGGAATCTCGGCGCCCCGGCCAGCAGGAACCCGGTGAAGAACACCACCCGGCGCCGCAGCCGGTGCGCGGCCAACGCGGCGATCAGACTCCCCGCGACCGCCGCGGCCCCCATCACGCTGCCCGTCAGGCCGATCGCAGCCGGACCGTTGCCGGACTCCTTCGCCCAGACGGGCATGAGCACCGTGCTGAAGCCCGCGTCCAGCAGGTTGGTGATCCCGACCATCACGATGACGCTCAGCAGCAACGGTTCGCCACGCAGGAAGGTGAAGCCCTCGCCGAATCGGCGCCAGTAACCCCCTCCGGTCTCCCCGTCCTGGTCGGCCCGGGAACCGGATTCGTCGACCGCATGCCCCATCCCATGAGGCAGCGCCACTCCGATGATCACTGATCCGAGAGCGAAGCAGACCGCGTTGACGACAAGTCCTGTCAGCGGGCCGAGCAACGCCACGAGGGCCCCGCCGGCCGCCGGGCCCATGGTGGATGCGAGCCGCTCGATCACACCGGACAGACCGGTGGCCCGCTCCAGCGGGACGCCGCCGCGCTCGGCCGCCTCCGGGACCATGACCTCCTTGGCCAGGTCGCCGGGGCCGCGCACAGCGCCGATCAGCGCGACCAGGGCCAGCAGCAGTGGAAAGGACAGCAGGTCCAAGGCGTGGAGCGAGGGGACTGCCGCGGCGGCGGTTGCGCTGGCCAGATCAGTGGTCCAGGAAACGGCCCGCGGGCCGATCCGGTCCACCAGCGGCCCGGTGAACGCCTTGACCGCGACGTAGGGGGTCATCTCGCAGAAGGCGACCAGTCCGGTTTGTGTGGCGCTGCCGGTCGTGACGAGCACGAACCAGGGCAACGCGACGGCGGAGACCCGAGTCCCCGTCAGGGACACGGCCATGGCCGCCAGGACCCCGCTCAGCGGGCGTAACGACCGTTCACGGGGTATGCCGCCGCCGGGGGTGCCCTCCGTCATGACGGCTCCGTTCCGGTCGCCTTCCGAGGACCGGCAGGGGCCGCCGACGCGGCGGACGTGTCCGGTTCAGGCAGCAGATGCGCGATGACGGTGACCCGCTCGGCTCCCTCCGGCGCCGTGACCGCGGACTCCGGGGTGTCTCTCCGGTAGCGGGCGACGACGGCCCGCAACTCCAGGCGCAGGGCAGCGGTCTCCTCAGGCGTGAGCCGCAGGGCCCAGTCGCTCATCTCGAAGGTGCCCCGCCACGCGCGGGGCATCGTCTGCAGCTCGTTGACTGCTCGCTGCGCGCGCAAGGTGTAGGTGGCGGCCACGGATTGCAGGTAGGCCAGTGCCGCCTCGGGCTCCCGCTCGGCCAGTTCCGGGTCGTTGAGCTCCGTCATCTGGTGCAACGAGCGCCACCAGCGCTCTCGCGCGTTGCCGCGTTCCGTGTCTTCCTCGACGAAACCGGCCGCGCCGAGCTGGCGCAGGTGGTAACTGGCCGTGCCGGAGTTCACGCCGAGCCGCTCCGCGAGGCGGGTGGCGGTCGACGGGCCGTGCTTCCGCAACAGCCCGACCAGTTGTACCCGCACCGGGTGCGCCAGGGCGCGCAGGCCCTTGGCGTCGAGAACGATCGAGTCCGCCTCGATCTCCGGGCCATCCGGCCCCATACCTGTGTCCGTCATGTCGCGCACTCTAGACCCCGAAGAGTTCTTCGCAAAGACTCCTTCGCGAAGAACTCTTCGGGGTTCTGCTGGGCGGGGGTGTCGAGCGTCCTCTGACCTCGCAACTCTTGTGCAGAACTGTGTAATTCACGTGGATGTCGCAGAAGTGGTGCTCACCGCATCGCGATGCCGAGATGGGCCGAGATGTCAGGAAGCCGCCGAAACGCGAAGCTCGCTGACGTCCGCGGCGGGGGAGTACTCACCAACCGCGTCGAATGCGACTCGAACCGCGTCCCAGGCTCCCCGGGACGGGCAGCTCACTTACTGTCGCCGGGTATCACCTGGTGCTCGTCCCGGTGTGCCCCGCAGGGCGTGCCGAACAGGTCGGCCCGGCAGGCGCCGGGGCCCTCGTAGGCGTGATGCCCGATCGTGCCGACGTCGATGGCGGTCTGCCCGGCCAGCGGAGGCGGAGTCGGCTGACGTTGACGGGTCTCGAGAGCCTCCAGACGGCCCACGATCTCGTGCCGAGACACCCGACCCCTCATGGCTTGCGCTCCTTCGCTCTGACCTCGACGCCTTACACCGGCCCCAGTTCGTGGGGCACAGCGGTCAAGCCTTGCAGTGATATACGAGGATCTTCCCCCAGGAGTAGGGGAGCACGCTTCGCGTGAGCGGTGCGTCCGTGCTCCACTCGCCGACCACCGGCAACGAGGTCGCGCCGGGCAGCGCCTTGCACCCACACGGTCGGCCCGCTCCCGTTCGTCAGGTACCTGACCGATCATGGAGCCATGGTGTCGAGCATCGTCGCCCACCGGGTCAAGTTGACCGCCGGCGCATGGGCGATCGGCCGCTGACACGGCTGCGTGTCCTGCTGCGACGGGTGCGCAGCGCCAGTAGCAGGCACACCGTGGTCGCGGCGATGGCGAGTGAGGCGGGCAGGCGTGCCCATGAGGTGCCCGCGATGGGTGCCTGTGCGGCCAGCAGTACCACTGCGGTTGCGGCGGCGGCCGCCAGTGCGGGTGTCGCCTGCGGGCGGCCGGGCGGGGCGGTGATGCCGGCCGTCCACGCGTCGGTGACGAGCAGGTAGGCGAGCAGCAGGGCGGCGATGCAGACGGCCAGCCAGAGCGCGGGCCCGGTGGTCGAGGCGACCGCGATCGCCGCGGCGGGCAGCACGGTGGTCCTGTGGCGGGCCACGAGGGTCCGCCAGTGCGTGGAGGTCTGGACCGGGCGCGCGTCGACCATCGGAGCGGCCCACCACGCGGCCGTCGCAGCCCCCAGGACCAGCATCTTGACCGGCACTGCTGCGTGCAGGGCGGCCGGGGGGTCGCAGGCGGCGACGGCCAGGGCCGTTCCGAGCAGGCGGTCGGTGATGCGGGAGGTGAGACGTACGAGGACCAGGACGGCTCGGCTCGCGGCCGGGCGCGAGCCCGACCGCGCGGTCCGGGTGGGGATGGTGGTCATCGCGTCCCCCCGTGAATGCGGGTGCGCAGCAGCGGCGCAAGGGCGAGGTCGAGGGTCTCGCCGGGCCGGTGTGCGACGACCGCGACGCCGCGCTCCACCAAGGCGAAGCGCATGGCGTCGCGGTCGGCCCGCCACAGCCGCAGCGCGAGTTCGCCTTCGGTGTCGCCAGGTTCCAGGACCGGCTCGCCACTGGGGATCTCGACCACGACCATCGGGTTGGCCCGTCCGCCCACCTGGTGCAGGATGTCGAAGATCCGCTGGTCGGTCAGCGGCGTGATGACGTACACCAGCGCTCCTTCGGGCAACGCGGGCGGGGGGAGCAGGCTGAGGCCCTCCGTGCGGTACCCACGGTCCTTGCGGACCTCCAGCACACTCTCGACGACGCGGTAGAAGTACCCCTGTCCGTTGCCCGGTTGCAGCCAGCGGGTCGCGCCACCGACCGACACCACGCCGACCCGGTCGTGGGTGCGCAGGTAGGCGCGGACCAGTCCGGCAGCGGCCCGGAAGGTCTCGTCGAGCGAGGACGTGCCGGTGACCGGGTCGACCACGTCGGACAGCACGTCCAGCAGCACCACGGTGTCGGCGGCGCGCTCCGCGGCGAACTGGTGGACCTGCAAGGTGCCGCGGCGGGTCGTGGCCGGCCAGTGGATCCGCCGCTGCCGTTCGCCACGCACGTACGGGTGCACGCCGGTGACCTCGACGCCCTCACCGCGCTGCCTGGCGGTGTGCTCGCCGAGCCGTTGCGGCAGCCGGACCGGGATGGGCGTGAGGCCGGCGTGCTCGGGCAGCGGGAAGACGGCGACCTCACCGAGTTCCGCCCGGACGGTGCGCCGGGCCAGTCCGCCGCCGTCATAGATGTCGACGTCCACCGTGCCGAGCGTCCAGCGGCCCCAACGCCGCGCGGTCAGGACGAGATCGACGCGGTGCGCGCCGACCGCGAGGTGGTCGAGCCGGACCCCGTGACCGAGGGTGACGCCGGGGTCCAGACGGCCGGCCTCACCGTCGTACGACACCGTGATCCGCACCTTCACCTGCTCGCCTTCGAAGCATCTGCGCGGCTCCACCTCGGCCTCGGCCGTCACCGCCGCCGGGCGCTGCCCGCTCGGCAGGGCCAGCGCGAGCAGAACCAGGGGCGCGGCGGCCAGGGCGAGTACCCAGGCGTGCCCGGTGATCAGCGCGGCGGTCAGCGCGACGACGGCCAACGTCCCCAGCCGGAGGGCGCGTTCACTTGCACGCCAGCCGGGTGGCGGCGGTGGTGAGGGTTGCGCGGTCACGTCGTCGGCCCCGTTCAGGGCCCGTCGGACGGCGGCGGTCCCTCTGTCGGTCGGCACGGGCTCCGTCATGATGCGATCGGCGTGCGCGGCAAGGTCTGCGGGGCGTGCACGGACTGCACGATCTCGCGCATCACGTCGTCGCCGTCGATCTGCCGGACCCACAGCTCGGGTTTGAGGGTGACGCGGTGTGCGAGGGCCGGCACGGCCACGGACTTGACGTCCTCCGGGGTCACGTAGTCCCGCAGGTCCAGGACCGCACGGGCGCGGGCGAGCTGTACCAGGGCCAGACCGCCGCGCGGCGATGCCCCTACCTGGACATGCGGGTGGTTCCGGGTGGCTCGGACCAGCGCGACGGCGTACTCCAGCAGGTCGTCGTCCACCTCGACGCTTTCGACGGCGGCCCGCATGGCCTGCACCTCGCCGGGACCGCTGAGCGTGCGCAGCACGGCCTCGGGCGCCGCCCGATCGACACGCGCGCGCAGCATGCCCACCTCCTCCGACGCCTCCGGATAGCCCATACGAACCCGCAGCAGGAACCGATCGAGCTGGGCTTCGGGCAGCGAGTAAGTGCCTTCGTACTCGATGGGGTTGGCGGTGGCGACGACCACGAAGGGCTTCGGCAGCGGCCTGGTGTTCCCGTCGACGGACACCTGGGACTCGGCCATCGCCTCCAGCAGCGCGGCCTGGGTCTTGGGCGGGGTGCGGTTGATCTCGTCAGCGAGCAGCAGGTGGGTGAAGACCGGTCCGGGCCGGAAGACCATGTCGGCGGTCCGTTGGTCGTAGAACGGAGCTCCGGTGACGTCGGAGGGCAGCAGGTCCGGGGTGAACTGGACACGGTGGAAGTCCAGGCCGAGCGTGGTGGCGAAGGAGCGTGCCAGCAGCGTCTTCCCGAGTCCCGGCAGGTCTTCGATGAGGACGTGGCCGCCGGCGAGGATGCCGAGCATCACCAGCGCCAGCGGCTCCGCCTTGCCGACCACGGCCGTGCCGATCTCTTCGAGCACGGACGCGGCCCTTTCGCCCGCCTGCCGGGGAGTCAAGGTGGTTGCGTCCGGTATGGGTTGCGCGCTGGTCACGTCGGTTCCTCACAAGGCGGGGGTCGGGATGCGCGGGCTGGGGACGGCGGCCGCAGCGCCATCGGTCACAGGGCTTCCAGGCGGTCGAGCAGTGAGCGCAGGACGGCTTCGGGGAGAGTGGGTCGCGGAGTGGTCGCCTCGGGATCGACCCACGGCCACAGCTCAGCCCCGATCAGCGCCCGGGCCCGCTGCGGGTTCCGGTACAACGCCACGCCGTGCCGTTCGGCCAGCCGGGCAGCGAACAGCCGCTGCAACTGGGGCCGCAGGAGGGTATCGAGGTGTGCCTGGCCATCGGTCGACAGGGACTTGGCCACGATGCGCCGCCACCCGCCGAGTACCGGGGCGCGGCTGTCCAGCAAGCGCACCTGCCTGCGGTAGCCGCTGTCCTGGGCGGCGGCACCCGCGGCGTGGCGAGCCAGGGCGAGCGCGACTGCGGTGACGAGGGCGAGTCCGCTGGCGGCCGCGGCGGCACCGTCGGCCAGGGCAAGCAGTACTTCGGCCGCGACTGCGGCGGTGCCCAGCACAGCCAGCGAGTGACGTGGCGAACCGGGCTTCGACAGCACGGAATCGGCGATGGCCCGGATCCCGGCACGCGTCCTCACGAGGCGCCCGTCACGGCTTCGTGTCGGGACATCTGCGAGCGCAGTCCGTCGGCGATCTCGGCGAGCGCGGCCGCGGCCCGGTCGCGATGGCTGTCGCCCATCGGGTGCGTGGAGTAACGGGCCTCCCGGAACAGCGCGGTGAGCACGGCGGCGGCTGTCCCCGTCGACAGGCCGCCGGTGACGGCCCGCTCCAGAAGATCCTGCGGGCTGTCCGAGGCGCGCCGGGTCACGCCGGAGTCGGCGAGCGACTCCTCCATGGCGGCATAGCAGGCGATGACGGCTGGGCGGGCGTCGGTCCCGTCCAGCAGAGCACGGCGCCCGGAGTCAACGGCCTTGGCCAAGCGCTCCTGCTCGTCGTCGAGCGTCGCGTACGTTGCCGGGCCATCGGGCAACGGCGGTCGGGTCAGATGCCGCCACAGGTGCAGCCCGGCGATCACGACGACCACGACGAGCAGGGCGATGCCCAGACCGAGCAGGACGCGCGTCAGCCCGAAGTGCATGCTGTGGCCGATGTGCCCGGCATGCCGTGCAGGAGGCGCGGTAGGTACCGGGTCTCGCCGCGGGCTGGGAAGTGGCAACGGCTCGTGGCCGCTCCTGTGTTCGGCCCCGTGTCCGCTGGACGGCCCGAACTGGTGCAGGGCCATGACGAGCAGCGGGACCACCAGCGACGCGCCCAGCAGGACACGACTCACGCTGTCGACCACCCGCTGTTCCACCGCATTGAGTTCCCGGGCGGCGGCGACCTGCTCCCGGTACTTCTCCCGCAGGGCCAAGCCGCCGACGAGTGACGTCAGGGCGAGGCCGAACACGATGACGGAATTGCCGCCGAGCGGACCGCGGCCCTTGGCCAACAGGCCCGTGTCGGGGCGCAGCAACAGCGCTCCCAGGGCCACTCCGCCCACCACCAGCACGGCCAACGCGGCCGGCGCGGTACCGATCGTGCCCTGCCTAGGTCGCCCGCCCCCCGTACGCTCCCGCCCCACCGCCACACCCCTCCCGTGTGATCGGCAGCTTCGCACAACGGTCGTCGGCGCACCAACTGGGGTCACCGGTGCGGCGGTCCGGGGCGCCTCCCCGCGCTCGCCTGCCGGCGAAGCCGCACAGGCCGTCAGCTCGGTGGAGGCCGGTCAAGAGGGCAGACCTCCTCCGTGGCTCTGGAGGGGGCTGCTCTCGGCGTCGGCGCTCAGCAACGCACGTCCACTTCCGTGACCTTGCTGCGGCCGTCCAGGGGCCGCTGACCCCATGCCGGGTGCCGCTGCATCGAGAAGTCTGCCTGCCTCGGGCCTCATTGTGACGCCAGTTCGACTCTGCGCCCGCGATGACCTGCCGTTCGGCCGACCTGTGCAACTCGCTGTGGCCGACCTCTTAGCGGCACACCGTGGGCACCGCTCGTGGAGACCAGCCATCCTTTCGAACACCATCGAGATGTGACACTTCTGGGGGCCGTTGACCGAGGCCGGCAGTGCCGCGATCCGGTGCTGGGGCACCGACCGCGGCCCTTTCGCGGCCGGCGTGTGCGCAGGAAGCGTGGAGCGCGCGGCGCACCGTGGCGAAGCGGCCGCTTCGGCACATCGGTCTGAGCCGAGCGTAATGAGATGACGGATGGGGTGAGGAAAAGGCTTGTCGCTATGCGGTGACCGAGGACAGGAGTCGTCGTGGCGGGCAAGCGGGACTTTTGGGACGCCGACATAGAATTCCTCGCATGAACGGTCTGATGACGGCTGCTGTGCTCACCGGCCACGGAGGCCTCGACAAGCTGGAGATCCGTCGCGACTGGCCGGTGCCCGTACCGGAGCCGCATCAGGTGCAGGTCCGGGTCACGGCCGCGGCGGTGAACAACACGGACATCTGGACGAGGGAGGGGGCCTATGGCAGCCCCGACGATCCGAACGCCGTGTCCGGGTGGCTGGGGCCGATCGACTGCCCGCGGATCCAGGGGGGCGACATCGCGGGCGTGGTCAGCGCCCTCGGCCCGGGGGTCCCGCCGGACATGCTGGGACGGCGCGTCCTGGTCGACCCCGGCCTCTACCGTGACAGCAGTGCCGACAAGCCGCCGGTCGGGTTCTTGGGCAGCGAGGCCGACGGCGGATTCGGCGAGTTCGTCGTCGTTGACGCAGACCATGCGCACGATATGACCGGTAGTCCCCTGACGGACGAACAGTTGGCCTGTCTGCCCGTGGCCTACGGCACCGCCACCGCAATGCTCGACCGTGCCGGGGTGCTCCCCGGGGAACGGCTGCTGGTCACGGGCGCCTCCGGCGGCGTGGGACTGGCTCTCGTTCAGCTGGCGTCCGCACGAGGCTCCGAGGTGGTAGCCGTCACGAGTGCGGCCAACGCCGAGGCGGTACGGGAATCCGGAGCCGCGCACGTCCTGCTGCGGGATGCGGAGGATCTGGCCGCGCAGGTGAGGGCCCTCGCCCCGGACGGCCTCGACGCGGTGGCCGATGTCGTCGGTGGCCCACTCATCGGCACGCTCATGCCTACGCTGCGGGACGACGGCCGCTGGGTGATCGCAGGGGCTGTGGCCGGCAGAGTCGTGGAGTTCGACCTGCGCCGGCTCTACCTGCACAACATCACGCTGATCGGTTCCTCGATGCACACACGGGCGCACTTCGCCGCCCTGGCCGAAGCGGCACGAGCCGGGGTTCTGGCCCCTCGCATCGCCGCGCGCTTCCCGCTGACCTCTCTGCATGACGCACAGCAGGCGTTCGCCAGGACCCGTGAGGCCGGGAAGATCGTCATCACCTTGACCGAACCGAGCGGCGATCACCGGTAGTGGCTCCTGGTACGTGCCGGGACGACCTTGGTGGCTCGGCGTCCGCCGCGGAGTGCCGGAGGCGGGCCGCCGGTCCCGGGATCAGTCCTCCGGCTCCTCGTCCTCGCCGGCCGTGTCCCCGATGGCGACCCGCAGATCGTGCATGCCCTGCATGGTGTCGATGAGGGCTTCCTCCGCCCCGCTCAGGGCCCGCCTGGTCCCTCCGACGTCGCCCCGGTCGGCGTGGAGCTGGGCGCTGAGGGCGTACAGGGCCGTCATCGCGGCCGCGAAGGACGCCTCCCGCCCCGGCGGCGTCTCGTCCGCTTCGGACTCCGAGACCTGAATGGCGGTGCGCTGCAGTCTGTTCGTCAGAATGTTGACGGCACGGCCCGGATCATGGCCCAGATGCTCCGCCCAGCCGAGCATCGTGTCGAGGACGTCCTCGATCTCCCCTTCCTCCGACAGACGCGTCGCGGCCGTGATCTCCCACTCCGCCTTGGCCAGCAGATGGCCCAGCAGCCGCAGGCGATCGGATTCCTGCGGCTCCTCGCGCCGCGCTTCTGGATCCGCCGTCGGTTCGGCTCCCAGAGCGCTCAGCGCCGCATTGATCTGTTCAGCACTCACCGGACGCTCGCTCTTGATGGTCACGCTCTCAGCTTCACCCCTCCAAGGCGTCGTCGCCCGCCCATACACCCGGTGGGAGCATCACCGGCCCGGCCCCGGTGGGGTGCGGGCCGGATGCGGCATCCCTAGGCTGATGGTGCTCGGGGCTACAGCGGAGGTGTGGGCATGCCCCGAACCATCTGGTCCGGTGCCATCTCGTTCGGTCTGGTCACCGTGCCGATCAACGTGGTCAGCGCGACCGAGGACCACTCGATCCGGTTCCACCAGTTCCACACCACGGACATGGGGCGGGTCCGCTACCGCAAGATCTGCGAGCTCGAGGACCGGGAGGTCTCCCAGGACGAGATCGGCAAGGGCTACGAGCTGACGAAGACGCAGGTCATCCCCATCACGGAGGAGGACCTGCGCAATCTCCCGCTGCCGACGGCGAAGGCGATCGAGATCGACGCCTTCGTACCGCTCGCCTCGATCGACCCGATCCGGATCGGCGAGGGCTACTACCTTCAGCCGGCCGGGAAGGTCGCGGCCAAGCCGTACAAGCTGCTCGCCCAGGCGCTCGGCCGCTCCTCCAAGGTGGCGGTCGCGAAGTACGCGTGGTCCGGCCGGGAACGGCTCGGCCTGCTCCGGGTGAAGGGCGACGTCCTGGTACTCCACGCCATGCGCTGGCCCGACGAGATCCGCTCCCCGAAGGAACTGCTTCCGCCGCCCGTCGAGGTGTCGGACGAGGAGATCGAGGGTGCGCTCGCGCTGATGGAGACCATGACGCGCGAGGATCTGGAGGGGGAGGAGTTCCAGGATCGCTACACCGAGGCCATGGCGCGGATCATCGAGGCGAAGCGGGAGGAGAAGCCGCTGCCCGAGGTGCCGGAGCCGGAAGCGCCGGCCCAGGTGCTCGACCTGATGGCGGCGCTGAGCGAGTCGGTGCAGAAGGCGAAGGCCTCCCGCGGTGAGGAGGCCGGCCCCGCCGAGGTGCACCGGCTGCCCGAGCCGAAGAAGACGCCGGCCGCCAAGAAGCAGCCGGCGGGGAAGCAGCCGGCCAAGAAGGCCGCGGCGAAGAAGGCGACCGCGAAAAAGGCGACCGCGAAGGAGGCGGCCCCGAAGAGGACGGCCTCACGACGGCCGCGAAGCGCGTAGCCGGGCGCTGTCAGGCCGGGGACGTTCCCGGACGTGCCATCCCGGGGTGCAGTGCCTTCAGGCCTCGCGGCCACGCCGTCTCCGGGTCGGCGTCGTGGGGAAAGGTCACGGGCCTCGGCGGTCTCCAGGGCCTCGGCCGTCTCGGTGAGGAGTTGCGCGATCGGCTCCACCTCGACCGCGTGCTTGTCGGGGGGAGAGATTCGCGCTCATGCCGGAGTCCGCGGCCCATCTGCGCGGCGTGGGGGAACGCCGGATTGGCGGCGCTGCCCGCGCGGCTGGATATCGTCGGGATGTGGACAGCGGGATCAGGCAGCCGTTCGAGGCGTCAGCGGGCGGGTCGCGGGGCGAGCTGCCGTCAGGGGTGGCCCGGGCGTTGTGGTGGGGCCCGGCCGCTCTGGTGCTGACCGTCGTCGGCACGTCGGTGCTCGTGGCCGGTACGGGGCGCGGCTGGCGACTGCCCGCGGCGCTGGCCCTGGTCCTGGCACAGGCCTGCGCCCTGCGGTGGCAGGTGCGCGCGCCGGTCCGCGTGCTGGCGGTGAACGCGGCGTTGGGCCTCACGGTCTGGGCGCTGCTGCCCGCGGTGTCCTTGACGGGGGCGCTGCTGGCGGCGCAGGTGACGCTGTGCGTGCTGTCGGCCACCAGACCGCGGCGGGTGTCGCTGGGGGCCCTGGCGGCGATGTGCGTGCCCGCGCCGCTGGCGTTCGGGGCGGGCGGAGCCGGCGGGGCGGCGCTCTATCTGCTGACGGTGGCCCTGGCGTGGATGACGGGGCAGTGGCGCCGGGCGCAGCAGGCTCGCGTGAGGGCGGAGGCACGCCGGGCCGTGGTCGAGGAGCGCGCCCGGATCGCGCGGGAGGTGCACGACGTCGTGGCGCACACCCTGTCGGTGATGGTCGTTCAGGCGGGCGCCGCCGACGACGTGTTCACCGAGCGGCCCGACCAGGCCCGTCAGGCGCTGCGGGCCATCGAGACGGGCGCCCGCTCGGCCCTCGGTGAACTGCGCCTGCTGCTGCGGGCGTTCCGGCCCGAGACGGGGGAGGACGAACCCGGGAAGCCGCCGGGACAGCGGCCCTCGCTCGCACGCCTGGAAGAGTTGGCCGACACTGTGCGTGCCACGGGGATGACCGTGCGCGTGTACCGCGAGGGCACCCTGGACGGGCTGCCGGCCGCGGTGGACCTGGCGGCCTACCGGATCGTCCAGGAGGCCCTGACCAACACGCTGCGCCACGCGGCGGGCGCTGACGAGGTGAGGGTGCGGATGACTGCCGTGGAGGAGAGCCTGGAGGTCACGGTGGTCGACAACGGCCGTGGGCGGCAGGCGGGTTCGGCTTCGGCCGGGTCCGGACGTGGTCTGGTCGGGATGGAGGAGCGGGCGCGGCTCGTGGGCGGTACGCTGCGCGCCGGTCCGTCGCCCGAGGGCGGGTTCGAGGTGGCGGCGCGGCTGCCGGTAGGGGGCGTGTCATGACGCTGCGTGTGGTGGTGGCCGACGACCAGGCCCTGGTCCGAACCGGATTCCGCATGATCATCGACGCCCGGGACGACCTCGAGGTGACCGGTGAGGCGTCCGACGGTCAGGAGGCGGTGCGGCTGACACGGGAACTGTCACCCGACGTCGTGCTCATGGACGTACGCATGCCCGTCGTCGACGGCATCGAGGCGACCCGGCGGATCGTGGAGGGCGGCAGCCGGGCCCGGGTTCTGGTGCTGACGACCTGGGACGTGGACGCGCACGTGGTCGCCGCGCTGCGGGCCGGGGCGAGCGGCTTCCTGTTGAAGGACATGCGCCCCGCCGAACTCGTCGACGCGATCCGCCTCACCGCGCGCGGGGACGCCCTGCTGGCCCCGGCCGTACTGAGCCGTGTCCTGGACCGGTACCTGCGCACCACACCCGACCCGGCGCCCCCGCCCTCCCTGCGGGATCTGTCCGGCCGCGAGCGTGAGGTGCTCGCCCTGATCGGGCAGGCGCTGTCGAACGCGGAGATCGCCGCGCGGCTGGGCCTGGCGGAGGCGACCGTCAAGAACCATGTCACCGCCGTGCTGCGCAAACTGGGCCTGCGCGACCGGGTCCAGGCCGTCGTCGCCGCCTACGACCACGGCCTCGTACGACCGCGCCGGCCCTGACGGCCCGCAGCCCCGGGGCCCCGCGACGCTCGTCTCCTCGGGACGATCCCGCCATGCAGCTGTCCACATGGCGCTCACCTCGTCACGAGGCCCCTGTCCTCCTCAGGTAGGAGACCGGGCCGCGATCCTCCCGCGGTCCCAGTGCCGGACCGCTCCCACGGCCGATCCGCCGGCCGTGTCGGCGGCCGTAGCGTCGACATGTGATCGACGACCTGCCCTCTCTGATGTATCTGCTCGCCCACGACGATGCGGCCGAAGGCCCCTACGACCGTCCCCGCACACAGCTTCTGGTCCGTGCCGCCGCCTTGGTCGACCTCGCGATGCGCGGCCGTCTGGGGGAGGAGGACGGCACGGTCACCGTGTCCGGTACCGAGCCGACCGGCGACCCCGTCCTGGACGGCGTGCTGCGCGAGGCGGCCGCCCCGCACGGCTGGCGGCACCTCATGCGCGTCGACCGCAAGCGGACCCTGACGCGAGTGGAGGACCGGCTCGCCGCGGCGGGAGTCCTCGGCGTGACGGAGCCCCGCACCCCCTTCGGCACCCGACGGCTGACCGTGACGGACCGCGCCGTGCCCACCGCGCTGCGCGCCCGCGTGTCCGCCGCGCTCCACGGGGACGGACCCGTGGGGGCGATCCCCACCGCCGATGCCGCTCTGCTGGCGCTCGCCGCGGCGGGCGGCGTCCGCACGGTCCTCTCCCGGCAGGACCGCAAGACCTACCGAACCCGCATCGACGCCTGCACGGGGACCCTCGCCGCTCTCGCGCCCGGCCTCGAGAAGGCGGTACGCGCGCTGCCGACCACCATGATCGCCGCACAGGGCGGCATGGGCGGGAGCTGACCCGCCCGGAGGGGGAGACGATGACCAAGCACCGCGTCCTGACCCTGGGCTGCGTCCTCACCGCCGTCCTCGCGACGGCCTGGTCCGCCGCGGCACCACCGACACCGGCCGCCCCGATCACACCGGCCGCCGCCACGGCGCCGCAGCGCTCGCGGCCCGCCGCCACGACGCGGCCGGTCCGGCCCGATGCCACGACGCGGCCGGTCCGGCCCGATGCCGCCACGACACGGCGGGCCCGGCCCGATGCCGCCACGGAGCGCTCCCGGCACTCCGACACGACGGTCCGCACCCACTACGGTCCGGTGCGGGGTGCCGCGCACGACGGCTACCGCACCTTCGAAGGCATCCCGTACGCGGCACCCCCGGTCGGCAGGCTGCGCTGGGCACCGCCCCATCGCGCCGCGCACTGGCCCGGGGCGAGGGACGCGACCCGGCCCGCGAGCGCCTGCCCGCAGCCGGCCGGCGAGGTGCCCGGCGGCAGCACCGACGAGGACTGTCTCCACCTGAACGTCACCACGCCCGACGGCGCCCGGCCGTCCCGCCCCAGGCCGGTGATCGTATGGCTGCACGGCGGCGGCTTCACCACCGGAGCGGGCAGCTCCTACGACGCCCGCCGCATGGCCACCCGCGGCGACGTCGTGGTCGTCACCGTCAACTACCGCCTCGGAGCCCTCGGTTTCCTCGCACACGGCGACCTGCCGGGCTCCGGCACCTTCGGCCTGGCGGACCAGCAGGCGGCGCTGCGCTGGGTCCGCGCCGAGATCGGCGCCTTCGGCGGCGACGCGCACAACGTGACACTGGCCGGCGAGTCGGCGGGCGGGTACAGCGTCTGCGCCCAGCTCGCCTCGCCCGCCGCAGCGGGCCTCTTCGACCGGGCGATCATCGGCAGCGGTCCGTGCACCGGCCGCCCGGACCGGCCCTTCGCGCCCTCCTCCGTCCCCCTGTCCGCGGCGCGCGCCACGGGGGCGGACTTCGCGGTCCGGGCCGGCTGCGGCTCGGACCGTGACGTCATGGCCTGCCTGCGCCGCCGCGACGTCTCGCGTCTCCTCGCAGCCCAGGACACCGACCAGCAACCGGCTGACACCACCCCGCTGCTGCCCCGGGACCCGGCGGCGGCGATCGCCGCCGACCGCTTTCACCACGTCCCCGTGCTGATCGGCAACAACCATGACGAGGGCAACGGCTGGGCCGCCGGAATCATCCAGTCCGGTCATCCCGTGACTCCCGGCACCTGGCCCGACATCGCGGCCGCGTTCTTCCCGGGCCCGGCGCAGGCGAAGGCGATCGTCCGCGCATATCCGGTGCACCGCACCGACGGCGGTCCGGTGTTCGGCGCCGTCATCGGCGACGCTGACTTCGCCTGTCCGACCGTGCGCGCCGAGAACCTTCTCGCCGCCCACGTCCCCGTCTGGAGCTACGAGTTCGCCGACGAACACGCTCCGCCGCTCACCCCGGGCACACCCCCGTTCCCGCTCGGCGCGCCGCACGGGAGCGAACTGCCCTACCTGTTCGACCTGGGCGGCCGACCCCGCGACCTCAGCCCGGCACAGCACCGGCTGGCGGACACCATGGTCGACTACTGGACGCGCTTCGCCCGCACCGCCGATCCGAACAGCCCGTCGTCGCCGGCCTGGCCCCGGCGGACGGTGCTCTCCCTGGCACCGGACCGCATCGTCCCCACCGGCACGGCGCGCTCCCGCCACCACTGCGCGTTCTGGGACTCCCTCGGGTGACCACGGAGCAGACCGCGTCGGTACCCGCCGCCCCGGCGTCCCGGCCCGGACAGCCGGGGCGCGCTACGCTCCGACGCCCCGACGCAGGGCGTGCGCCTCAGGGACGACGGACTCCTCGTCTGCGACGACGGCCCGCCGGCGGCCGCAGCGACACTCTTCTGACGGGGGACGGCGGCCGGTACCCGACCAGCCGGTCTCGACCGCCGTCGACGCTCCCCGCACCCTCGCTCAGCCGGCGCGATCATCGGCACGGGGCTTGTGCGAATCGCCTCCCGCCGCGTCACGGGGCTCCCGCGGGCTCCAGGTACACCTCGTCGACGTAGCACCAGGCCCACACCTCTCCCGGCTCCGTGGAGCGGGCGAGAGGGTGCCCGGTCGATTCGTGATGAGCGGTGGCGTGGGCACCCGGCGAGCTGTCGCAGCATCCCATGTGCCCGCAGGTCAGACAGAGCCGCAGACGCCCTCCGCCGTGTCCTCGCGCCTCGCACTCCAGGCACACACCGCTCCGGGGCACCGGCGCCGGAGCGGAACTCGCTTCCGCCGCGTGCGCGCAGGCGCGCCCCTCCGGACGGCCACCGTCCGGTCGCACCACCCAGCTCGTCATGGGCGTCCCTCTTCGCTGCTGATCGCCAATGCTTTCGTCACCTCTGCTTCGCACGCCCTCGGGCAACCGGATGCGGCCTGATCGGGAGAGCCGTCCGACGGGGCCGGCTGATCGCCCCGGGATCGGCTCGATGGAGGTGCAGGGGGCCGGGGTGACAGGATGTACTACGCCCCATGGCCGAATACCTCCAACGGCACACCGACGACTGGCTCGCGTACTTCGCCGCGCGAGGCCATCCAGCCCCGCGGCCTCTGGCCGCGGGTGTCGAAGGCGCCGTCTACCGGCTGGGTGAGGGCTTGGTCGCCAAGGTGTGGAGCGGGCGCCCGCCGGTCGGCCCGGACCTGATGCGGCAGGTCTACGCGGACATCGCCCGGCATCCGCTGCCGTTCGCCACCCCGCGGATTCTCGCTGGTGAGGAGCGCGACGGCGTGTTCGTCACCTACGAGCGCGAACTCTCCGGGTCGCCGCTGCGCGCCGACGCCGGGCACACGCCGCCGGCACGGGACCTGCCCGCGCGGGAGAGCGAGGCCCTGCTCATCGTGCTGCGCGGCCTGGCATCCGTGCCGGCCTCGCCGGCGATGCGGCGACTGATCGTCCAGGGCGACGACCGCCCGCTGTGGGACGGCCACACGCGCTTCCCCGACGCGCTCGCCGCACTGGTCGAGCGTGCCGCCCGCCGCCACGGGGACGTGCTCGCGGCGGCGGTGCCCGGGCTGGCCGCGACCGTCGAGCTGATCGCCGGGACGTTGCGGGCCCTGCCGGCCACGCCCGTCACCGCTGTCCACGGCGACCTGGTCCCGCCCAACATCCACGTCGACGACACCGGGCTCCCGGTGGCGGTCCTGGACTTCGGCTTCTTCACCACGGCCGGCGATCCGGCGTTCGAGGCAGCGGTGACGGCGGCGGTCTGGGACATGTACGGGCCGGACGCGGAGCACCACACGGCCGAACTCACCAGCCTGTTCGCCGCGGCACTGGGCCATGACCAGAAGACGCTGGCGCTGTACCAGGCCGCCTACGCCCTGACCACCTACGACCTGTTCAGCACGGACGGCAGCGACGGCCACTTCCAGTGGTGCGCGGCCCTGCTGAACCGCGACTTGGCCGTCGAGCACGGTGCTTGACGCCCGATCAGCGGACTCGGGGTGTTCCGGGCAGACCGCTCCGGCCCTCCGCCGCCCGGAGCCGACCCCGCCAGGACCCGGATGGAGCGCCCGGCCGCGGCGAGTGCGGGCATCGGCGCCGGTCGGAGGGCCTGGGTGCGGGCGGTGTGGGATCGCACCGGCGGGGGCACTGGGATGCTGCGGTGTCTCGCCCGAGGTGAAGAGAGACCCGCCCGAGGTGTGGGAGGGCACATGGACGTGCTGGCCCGGCTGGACCGATATCAGCGGCGGCACCGGTGGGCGGGCGTGCCGCTCGCCGTCGTGTACAAGTTCTTCGACGACCAGGCCACGTACCTCGCCGCACTGCTGACGTACTACGGCTTCGTCTCCCTGTTTCCGCTGCTGCTGCTCCTCGTCGCCATCCTCAGTGGTGCCCTGCACGGCAACCCGCGGCTGCAGCATTCCGAAGATCTCCGTCCGCTTCGGCGAGCCTCCGCCGCCTGCCATCGGCGACAAAGGCCCTCCCTGACCCGTGGGCGTTCGCACGGCACCCGCCGGTGTGCGGGCGTGGTGCGGTCGCCCGCGGAGCGGCACGCACGCGCCGCTCCGCGGGCGGCCGCGCACGCGGCCGTCCGTGCCGTCCTGCCGGGTCCTACCGGTAGGTGACGGTGAGGGGCGTGTGCACGCTGCGCCGGGGGAGGGTGACGGTCAGTCTCCCGGTGCCGATGTCCCAGTGGTAGGCGTCGGGGGAGAGCCTCACACCGTCGGCGGCCACCTCGGCGGGTGCCTCGCCCCCCAGGAACGTCAGTGTCCACCTGCGCTCGGAGACCTGGCCCGGGTAGGACCCCTTCACCGGACTGATCGACACGGTGTGGTGCGATCCGGCCTGCCGGTACCGGATCCTCGTCGTGGCGCTCTTCGGCGCGGTGGCGCCGTCGTCCTCGTAGAGGCTGTACGAGCCCGGCGCGCCGGTGGAGACGGTCAGGGTGACGTCGGTCAGGGCGGTGTGGTCGCCGTGCGGGACGTCGTGCGTGCGGGTGGGCAGGACACCGCCGGCCCTGACGAACACCGGCATCGAGTCGAGTTCTGTGGTGATGTCGTGCGTGGCTCCGCCGGAGTAGGTCTTGCCGGTGAAGTAGTCCGTCCACCGGCCGGGCGGGAACCACACGGACGTGGTGGCGGAGTCACCCGGCGTGGTCGCGGGGGCGACCAGCACGTCGGAGCCGTAGAAGTACTCGCTGTTCGCGACGGCGTACGCCTGCGGCTCGTCCGGGTACTCGAGGTAGGTGGGGCGGACGATCGGCACGCCGGTGCGGTGCGCCTCCTCGGCGAGCGAGTAGGTGTAAGGCACCAGGTTCTCGCGGAGGTTGAGGAACCTGTCGGCCGACCGGCGCGCCGCCGCGCCGTACTGCCAGGGCAGCCGGTCGCTGTGATTGCTGTGCAGGCGGTCGATCGGCTGGAACGCGCCGAACTGCACCCATCGTGCGTACAGGTCGTCGGGCAGCTTGTACGTGGTGCGCAGCTTGCCGCCGTCCACGTACGTCTCCGAACCGCCCAGTCCCGTCGTGTCGTTGTGGCCGCCGATGTCGTGCGTGATGGCGGCCATCCCGGTCGCGGCGGACTCGCCCGGCGTGTAGCCGACCTCCTGCCGCAGCACGCCCCACGTGGAGGACGTGTCGCCGGTGAAGTGGACGGTCGTGCGCTTGTCCGCCCAGGGCCCGGTCGGCAGGGCCTGTTGGCCGCTGTAGCCGCCGGCCTGCAGTGAGCCGTAGGCCCGGGAAAGGACGAAGCCCCGGTCGTCGGGGCGCGCGGCGGCGTACTGCTGGTTGATCCACGCGTCCGGGGTCACGCCCGGCATCGAGGACCGCGACGCGTCGCAGCACCAGTCCAGCCACCAGAAGTCGTTGCCCTGCTGATCCATCGTGCGGTGCAGGTCCATGTACGCCTTGAGCTGGTCGGGGTCGCCGAAGTCGAAGGTGTGGCAGTTGTCCTGGACGCCCGCGCCCGAGGCGCAGCCTCCCTTTGCCAGCTTGCCCTTGGCCGTGGCCTGCGCCTGGGCGAACTGGGGGTCGGAGGCGAGGATGCCGGGATGCACGTTGAGCGTGTTGTGCAGTCCCTGGGCTGCCGACCAGTCGAAGAAGCCCTCGGGATCGGGGAACTTGGCGGGATCCATCTCCCAGCCGCTCCAGTTGTTCACGGCCTTGAAGTCCGTGTCGGTGACCAGGACGTCCAGCGGTACGCCCTCGGCTCGGAACGCCGGCAGGATCTCGTCCCGGTAGTCGGCCGCGGTGCGGTCGATGTACTCGGAGTACCAGACACCGTAGGCCCACTGAGGCAGCAGCGCGGGCGGCCCGGTCAAGGCGGCCAGGTCCGCCAGCGCCTGCTTGTAGTCGTGTCCGAAGCCGAAGACGTAGCCGTCCTGGTAGGGGGCGCCGCCGTGATCGGGCCGCCGCGTGACCTTCCGCGTCGCGGCGTCGTACAGGGCCGACGGCGTGTCGTCCAGGAGATACCACCCGTCCTTGTTGAGCAGCCCGGGCGTGGTCACGACGGGCGAACCGCCGCTCACTCCGTCCAGGCCCCGGCGGTACCCGCCGAGTGCGACGTGCGGCGGCGGGGCCGGCGCATCCTGGCCGGTTACGGAGACGGTGTCCGCGTTGACGTGACAGCCGGCCGTGTCCGGGCAGCCGAGGGTGATGTCGTCCGCGCCCGCCTCCAGGGTCACGGGTACGGAGGCCGTCTGCCAGTCGTCCCAGTCCTTCGTCGCCGGGAACGTCAGGGTGCCGGTGGTGCCGCCCGCGCTGACGGTGGCGGTGCGGCTCTCGTGCCGGCCGTCGCCTCCCGTGCCGTTGGCGTACCGGACCCGGAGGGTGTAGACGCCGTCGGCGGGCACGCCGACCAGATGCGTCGACAGGCTCGCGCCCCGGTCGAGTTCGCCGACGAAGCCGGGACCCGCGTATCCCGCGTGGTCCGTGGCGCTCACCGCGGTACCCCCGATCCGCCCGGCCTCCGCCTCACAGCTCACGCCGAAACGGCAGTCCGGGATCGCGGTGGCCGAGGGCGGCGGATAGGGGTCGCCGGGCCGTACGAGCGCCACGCTGTCCAGGTTCACGTCACCGGAATCCGAGGCGGTCCGGGTCAGGGCGACGGTGTGGTGCCCTGTGCCGAGCTGAAGGCCGGCGCGGACCAGGCCCCATGTGTCCCAGTCGGTCGTGGTCGGCAGAGTCACCGTCTGCCGCGCGCCGCCGTCCACGGTCAGGGTGAGCGTGCGGGGCTCGGTCCGGCCGTCACCGCCGCGGGAGTTGGCGTACCTCAGGCCCAGTTGGTAGGTCCCGGACGTGCTGACATCGATGTCAGCGGACACCGAGGCGCCCGTGCCTTCGAAGCCCGCCGCGAAACCGGTCCCGGTGTGGCCACTGTGGTCGGAGGCCACGGAGACCCCGCTGAGCCGCAGGCTCTCGGCTTCGCACAACGCGCCGGGCGTACAGGTCAGACGGTGCCACGGGGTGGCCGTCACCGGTGTGCTGCCGGCCCTCAGGTGCACGGAGAGGTTCTGGGCGTCGAACGGTCCGGAGCCGACCCGGTAGCGCAGTGTCATGGCGCTCGTCCTGATGGAGAGCCAGCCGTCCGAGGCCGTGGTGGTGTAGGCCGCCGGTGTGAACCCGCCGCGGCCGATCGCGTTGAACGTCGGTGCGTCGGTGAACTGCTGATCTCCCGCGTACTCGGTGCGGATCAGGGTCGGCGAGAGGATCTGGAAGCGGGCGTCCCCTGACGTGACGGTCGGTATGTGAGCACGGGTCGCGCCTGCGGCCGCCTCCGCACCCGTGTTGGTCAGTGCCGTCGCGAGGGTCGTGACGAGGGCAACGGCCCCGCCCACCAGCCGGTGTACCGATCGGGGGCGGGTACTCGTCCTTGGGACTGGCATACGCAACTCCGTTCTCCTGTCGACCGGGTGGCTCATCCGCCCCCGCGCACGTCGTGGTTCCGGCGACGCTGGGCAGGGCGGGTCCGTCTCCCGGAGGGCGCGGTGCTGAAGTGCCCATGGCATGCGGCCTCTTCGGAACGAGCCGCCTTCTCTTTCAACGATGTAAATCCCGCACCCAGCATGAGAGCACGCCGCTTCACGGGGTGTCCATAAGGCCGTGGGACGACCCGGTGCCCGTGGGCGCGCTGAACGTCGTCCGACGGGGTACACGGGCCGGCATGGCATCCACAACCGATCTCATGTCCCTGCGGGCCGTGCGACAACTGCGCCGGGTTCGCGCCTTCTACGCGATGGGCGCCCTGCTGTGGGCCGCATCGACCGCCTGGACGAGCTGGCATTCGCCCGGGACCCGGCAGATGTGGGTATCCGCCCTCCTCCTCGCCATCTTCGCCGGCCTCCTGGCCGCGACCACCCTGTGGCTGCAACGCTTCCGGGCCGAGAGCACGGCGGCCGCCCCCAAGCACCACGCCGCCTCGGGGAGGGCGAGCGGACCTCGGCACGCGCACGCCTGACCCGCCGTGCGCCGAGTGGCCGGTCACCGGGCGCCCGGTGACCGGATCAGGCCATGGTGCGGGTGACCGGGATCCACAGCTGCGCGTCCGACCACGTCGGGTCGTCCTCGGACGGGCGCGTGCGCAGGATCTCCGGACCCGGCCGGTACTCGTACGGGTTGGACGGGATCCACTGGGCGGCGACGGCGCCCCACATCCGCTGCAACGCCTCCGGGAACGGACCGGTGTTGTCGAACACGGCCCAGGTGCCCGCCGGGCAGTCCAGCACGTCCAGGCCCTCGGGCAACTCCGCGGCAGAGGTCACCACGGCGTGGTAGTAGTCGAGTTCGCTGCCCTCCTCGAAACCCTCCGACAGACGTACGGTCGCTGACACCACGCCCTCGGGGTCCTGGTCCGAGAGGCCGGCGATCCGCAGCATCGTCTCCGGCGAGATGCTCCGGACGTGCTCGGCGATGTGCGGGTTGACGCCCTGGTGGATCAGCGGCACCCGGGCCTTCCTGCCGACGACCCGGAATGCGTCCTTGGCCACGATGCGGTACCGCATGGTGCTGTTCCCTTCGACGGTGAGACGGAAGGAGAGCCGGGGCTGCGAGTTCAGCGCCGCGCCGGTACGCCTCGCCTCGCCGGGACCGACGCCGTGCATGGCACGGAACGCCCGGGCGAAGGCCTCGCCCGAGGTGTAGCCGTAGCGGACCCCGATCTCCAGCAAGGTGGGCCTGCCCGCCAGCACTTCGGCGCCCGCGACCGTGAGCCGCCGGCGCCGGACGTACTCCGACAGCGCCATCCCCGCCAGCGACGAGAACAGCCGCCGGAAGTGGTACTCCGACGTGAGCGTGATCCGGGCCAGCGCGGACACCTCGATGCGCTGGTCGAGGTGCCCCTCGATGTGCTCCATGGCCTGGTTGAGCCGATCCAGCAACCCCGGCCTCCCTCCCTTTGACCACCAACGTTAGGAAGGGCCAAGCCTGCCCCACCCGACAGGCTGTGCCCGCTCCGGTCGGGTGCGGCAGCCCCTCCCGGATCCGCGGACGTCGTCGCGGAGCGGGTCGGGGTGGGTGCATAGGATCGCCGGCATGGCACTGCGACCCGTTCAGGTGAACATGAAGGCCCGCGACGGCTCGGCGGTCGGCCGGTTCTGGGCGGAGGCGCTCGGCTGGACTGCCTACAGCCCCGGCGTGACGACGTACGTCGGACCCGGCGGCGGCCTCGTCTGGCCGGATCCGGTCGCCGTCTGCATCGACATCGTTCCCGTCCCCGAGCCCAGGACGAGGGCCAAGAACCGAACGCACCTCGATCTCGCCACCACCTCCGCGGCGCACCAGGCGGAACTGGTCGCGCGTCTGGAGGCTCTCGGCGCGACGCCCGTCCACGTGGGTCAGGGCGACGTGCCGTGGACGGTCCTCGCCGACCCCGAGGGCAACGAGTTCTGCGTGCTGGAGCCCCGGGAGGTCTACCGGGACACCGGGCCGATCGCCGCTGTGGTGGTCGACTGCGCCGATCCTCGGGCCATGGCCCGCTTCTGGGGTGAGGCGACGGACTGGACCTTGCACGACGTGACCGACGACAACGCGGTGCTGCGGTCCGCCAGGGGCACCGGCCCGTACCTCGAGTTCATCCGCACACCCGGCGCGAAGACCGTGCCGGACCGCGTCCATCTCGACCTGCTGCCGTACCCCGGTGACGACAAGGAGGCGGAGGTGGCCAGGCTGCGTGCCCTCGGAGCCCGCGACCTCGACGTCGGCCAGGGCGACGTTCCGTGGACGTGCCTGGCCGACCCGGAGGGCCACGAATTCTGCGTCCTCGCCCTGTCCTGACCGTCCTGAATCCGCTGGGGGGCGTCTCCCCGATCTTCGCGGGTCCGCGACGCGCCGCGGAACTGATCGCCGCACGGGTCGGACAAGGGGTGGCGGCGGCCCTGCTGGTCCCGGCGACACTGGGCCTGCTCAGCTCCGCCTACCCGGCGGGCGCGGAGCGCGACCGGGCCGTGGCCGTGTGGGGCACCACCGGAGCGGTCGGGCTCGCCCTCGGCGTCACGGCGGGCGGAGGCATCCTCGCGGTGGCGTCGTGGCAGTGGATCTACTGGATCAACCTTCCCATCGTGGCGGTCTGTCTCCTCGCCGCCGGGAACGCGCTCCGTGCGACCACGGCCGGGGAGCGGGCCCCCATCGCGGTCGCGGCCACCCTCTCGGCCTGCACCGCGGTCGTGGCCGTCGTGCTGGCCTTCACGGAGCTCTCCCGCGCCCGGCCCGCCCTCCCCGTCGTGGCCACCGCCCTGGCGGTCACCGTCCTGGCGGGCGGGCTCCTCGCGTTCAGCCAGAAGAGGCGCAGGCCGCTGGCGCCCCGGGCACTGCTCGGCGTGCGGACCCTGCGAACGGCCTGCCTGGTCGCGGCGCTGTACATGGCGAGTTTCGGCGCCGAGTTCTACCTCGTCACCCTGTACCTCCAGGAGGTGCGGGACTACAGCGCGCTCGCCGCCGGCATGGCCTTCCTGCCCCTGGCCGGGACCATCACCGTCGGCAACACGGTGGCCGGCCGGCTCGCCGGCCGGGTGCCGCTGAGGCGGCTGCTGTCCATGGCCTTCCTCACCGGTGCGGCCGGTCTCCTGGTGCTCGCACTGGCCGTCGGCGCCGAGGGCGGGTACGTGCCGGGCATCCTGCCGGGGCTGCTGCTGAGCGGACTCGGCCAGGGCATGGCGTTCACCGCCATGTTCATCACCGGAACGCGCGACCTCCCACAGGCGAGCAACGCCACCGGGAGTGCCCTGGTGACCACGGCGCCGACGGCCGGGGACTTCGTGCTGGCCTTCTGCGTCACCGCCGTCATCGCGGCGGCGGCCGCGCCGTCGGTGCTGATCCTCCTCAACCGCACAGGGCGACAGCCCGACTCTCCCACCCACCGAGAACAGCCGCTGCTCTCCGTGCAGCAGGACCAGCAGGGCCAGGCCGATGGAGCCGCCGGTGTACTGGAATCGCTGCACGCCCCCGGCGCGCTGCCGGACACCGTACGTGTCGCGTCCTCCGGCGATCCCGCGGTGATCGAGCGGATGGCCGAGGTCACGGCGGTCGCCAACCTTCCCGAACAGCGCGACGCCGACCGCGGCCGCTGTCTGCGGGCGCTCCTCGACATCTACGGCATGCTTCCCGTCCAGGCGCGGGACCGTGCGTCCTTACCCGAGACCACCGTGATCGCTCCCGAACGGGAGGGGCGCATCCTGGCCGAGAGCCTCGGCGTCCTGCCCGGAAAAGCCCCAGGCCAAGCGGATGCCGGTGGCCGGCGGCCTGCTCGTGGGCCTCGACGAGTGGCTGCCCTCGCGGGCGGACCGACTGGTCGTCGTCGACGGAGTCGTGGCCGTTCCTGGCGCTCTCCTACATCGTGGTCGTCAACCGTCGTCAGCACCGGAGCGAGCGTCCTGCGTGGCCGTCGACCGCATCCCGCCCTCTGGGTGACGACACTGGTCCTCATCGCCAGCGTCCTCCTGCAGTACCTCAGCCTCTGACCAGCGCACGCGACCCCCTTCAAGGAGTTCCCATGCCCCACGACGACCTCCCGCTGCTCGCCGAGTCGGTGAAGCAGCCCGACGGCACCCCCGAAAGGCTGCGCCGCCAGATCGAGTTCATCATCGAGGTTGACCGGCTCAAGGACGTCTTCCGGCAGAGCCCGCTGCTGGCCGCGCAGCGCAAGGAGAACGACGCCGAGCACTCGTGGCACCTCGCCCTGATGACCCTGGTGCTCGCGGAGTACGCGGACGAGCCCATCGACACGAGCAAGGTCCTCGCCCTCGTCGTCCTGCACGACCTGGTGGAGATCTACGCCGGAGACACCTTCCTGTACGACTCGGCGGCCGCCGCCGACCAGGACGTCCGCGAACAACAGGCGGCGGACAAGCTCTTCGCGCTCCTGCCGCCCGACCAGCGCGACCACTTCCGGTCCCTGTGGGACGAGTTCGAGGAACGCGTCACGCCCGAGGCGCGATTCGCGAAGGCCATGGACCGGCTCCAGCCGCTGCTCCTCAACTACGGCAACCGCGGCGGGACCTGGCGCACACCGGGAGTCACCGAGGCGGACGTGCTCGCCCGGAAGTCGGTGATCCAGGATGCCTCCGCGGATCTCTGGCGTTACGCACAGGACCTGATCCGCACCGGTGCCGACAACGGCTGGGTGCCCCGCGCCGAACCGGGCGCCTGACGGCGGGGCTCGACGGCGGCCACCCGGTCGGGGAGGGCCGCGCCGACGCCGCCGTCGAGGCCCGCCGTCCTCGGCCGGGGGACGCTCACTTCCCTCCCGTCACCCGCGCCGGCGCGGTCCGTTCGGTGTGCGCCCCGCCCGAGGGTGGCGCCTGGGCGGCCGCCCGCCTGGCTCCCAGCCAGGTGAGGAACGCGAGGACGAACAGGCCCTCGACGATCAGGGAAAGCGGGCCGTACGGCGGCTCCCAGCCGGGCTCGTAGTAGCCGTCCGGCAGACCGACGGTACGCGACAGCCCGAATCCGACGATCATGCCGAGGCTGACGGCCGCTCCCGTCAGCCACGCTGTCATGGAGCGTTTCCCGGTCACGAGCGTGGCGGCCACGACGAGCATGACGCCACCGCCCACGGCGAAGAGCACCCCCATGTAGAACTTCTCCTCCAGGTGGTCCGGGACGAGGAGCGCGTGCAACACGGCGTTGCCGACCGCACAGCACGCTCCCAGTCCGCGCAGAGCGATGTCGGTGACGGAGATGGAGTTCATGACGACTCCGGATGGGCACCGTCGGACGTGGGCCAGGCGCGGCCTCAACCTCCCCGGGTGCAGGGGGCCGAGGACGCTTGACGGAACACGCGGACCGGCCCCAACGCATTCGTACAGGCGGGATGGGAAGGGCCGTTCCGCACACGCACAGGGGTGGGTACGGTGCGCTCCGGCCATGAGCCCTCCGGTCGGGCTCTGATCGGAGTCACTCCCTGGGGGACTGCCTCCGGCGAAGTAGGTACGGGAGCGGCGCGCCGGGGGATTGCCTCCGCCGGTCTTCTTCGTCACACGTGCCGGCTCCGGCAGGGGTGACGGCGGGCGTCCGGCTACGCGGCGGGATCTCCGGCGGGGGGAGTGGCCCACTCGACGAGCTGGATGACGATGCCGTTGGGGTCGGTCAGCTGGAACAGCCGCTCACCCCAGGGCTCCTCGCGCAGCGGCATGGTGACGGGCGCGCCGGCAGTGCGCAGCCGCCGTTCCTGGGCCTCGATGTCGGTGACCGTGAGAGCGAGGATCAGGCCGGTGGCGTGACGGTCGCGCTGCTCGGCCGGCAGCGCCTCGATGCCCTGGCGCAGCAGCACGATGTCGGCGGCCGCGTCGTCACGGGTCAGGGACGCGAAGCCGTCGGCGGCCATGGCCCGCCGGTATCCGAGGTGGGTGCACAGGAAGTCGCTGGACGCGTCCACGTCGGCCACGGTGAGGGACACGGTGAAGGCGGTGACGTTCAAGCGGGCTCCTGGGGGTCCTACGGGGTGCGGAGGGGTGGTGCCGCCCGCGCCGGTCACTTGCGCTCCAGCGCGGCCAGCCGCAGTTCGAGCTGGTCGACCCGGTGACGTAGCAGGGTGACCTGGGCTTCCAGGCTGACCTCCCGTTCCGCTCTGCGTTGAATGCGCGGTGACGAGGCGGCCCGCTCGATCACCGCCTCCAGCTGGACCAGGCGCTGGGGCCCGTTCGGGCCGTCCACCAGCCGGGACCGGATCTCGCCGTTGCGGTACCAGGACCGCAGGGCCGAGCGGGACACGCCGGTCTCGGCTTCCGCCCTGGCCAGCGTGACCCAGGGTGTCTCGTCCAGCTGCTCGAACAGCTCCAGCTCGCTCTGCCAGCGCGCGAGCCGGTCCTCCCAGTCCGACGGTGTCTCCATCACACCCTCCCTTCCACACGGTGACCCTATCAATAACAGTGTATTGACAGGGCTGAGACCCTAAAGGCATGTCATTCGAGAGGTTCACGGTGAAAGCCCGCAAGGTGGTCGTCACGGCTCAGGAGGAGGCGAGGCAGCTCAAGCACGCCCACATCGGCACGGAGCACCTCCTGCTGGCGCTGCTCGAGGTACCGGACAGCGTCGCGGTGAAGGTCCTGCACCAGCTCGGGTACGACAAGGAGACGGCGCGCGCCGACATCGCCGCGGTGGTCGAGCCCGGCACGGAGGAGCTGAGCGGCCACATCCCGTTCGCGCCGCGCGCGAAGAAGACGCTGGAACTCGCCCTGCGCGAGGCGCAGCAGCTGCACCACAAGAACATCGGTACGGAACACATCCTGCTCGCCCTCGTCCGGGAGGGGGAGGGCGTCGGCGCGCAGGTGCTCGCCGCACGGATCGATCCGATCAGCAGGATCCGCGCCGCGGTGCTGGCGGCACTGGAGGGGTCGCAGGATCTCGGGACCGGGCCGTGGCCGGCCGGCACACCCGCCACCGAGGACACCGTCTCCACCGCCAGCGCGCTGGCCGGTGGCGCGCCGGTCGGCAGCCATCACCTGCTGGAGGCGATGCTGCGGACGGAGAACAGCATGGCGGCCAGGGTGCTGCGCGATCTCGGCGTCGACCCCGACACGGTCGCAGCCAAGATCGACGAACTGGATCCGGAGACGACGGCCGACGCGAACCCGGAGGAAGCGGCCGCGCGCAGGATGGAGATCCGGCTGGTCGACGACGAGGTGCACCTGATCCTCCGGGACCCGGCGACGGTCGCGATCGCCAAGCGGGTCACGGAGCTGGCCGACGGACCGGTCGCGGGCGTCGGGCCGGTCGCCGGCATGTTCGTCCCGCTCTGGCGGTCGACCAGCCAACTGCTGTCGCAGATCCAGCGGATGCTCGAACCGGAACCCGAGGAGGAGGACGGGTCCGCCGCGGGCAAGGTGGCCAAGGCCGTGCGCACGGTCCTCGCGCCCCGGCTCCGCCGGCGAACCGGCTGATCGGGGGGTTCAGGCCACGAGCAGGCGGAGGCCGAGTTCCGCCGCGTCGAGGTCGACCAGGTCGCGGTTGCGCTCGGCCCACCGGCCCGAGGAGAGGTCGGCGCGGAGCCTGGTCACCGCCCGCTGCTCGGCCTGCGGCCCGACTCTGGTCCACACGGACACCGCTCGGCGCACGTGCTCGACCAGGTAGGCCTCGGGCCGGCGCCAGTGGGCCTCGAAGAAGCCGTCGGCGCAGTCCCATGGGATGAGCACCGGCTCCAGGCGGGCCCCGATCGCGCGGGCCAGCTGATCCACCGAGGGCCGGCCCGCGACGAGTTCGCCGACCTCGGGCAGGTAGTCGCGGGTGAGCCAGAACCGGTGACGCCATCCGGCGTCACTCGCGTCGTGCGTGAACACCACCACGCGGCGGGCCACTCGCCGCATCTCGCGCAGCCCGGCGATCGGGTCCTGCCAGTGGTGAACGGTACTGAAGGCCATCGCGGCGTCGAAGGACCGGTCCTCGAACGGGAGGCTCTCCGCGGCGGCGGCCACGCAGGGCGCCGCGCCTGCGGGACGCTGCGCCCGCATGACCGCCGACGGTTCCACCGCGGTCACGTCGCGGTCCGGGGGTTCGTAGGAGCCGGTGCCGGCGCCGACGTTCAGCACCGTTCGGGCGTCCCCGAGCGCAGCCCAGACCCGCTCGGCGATCCGCGGCTCGGTGCGTCGCGTCGCTGGGTACGCGGACCCGATGGTGTCGTACAACTGCGCCCCGAACAATCTGAGTTGGTCCTCCGATGTGGTCCTGATCCCCATTGCCCGTGCCTCCAGTTCCCGGTCGATGGCCGTCACCATGGCGGCAGCGCGGTCACGCTGTTCCAGCAGCAGGCCGCGCAGCCGGTGCAGGTGCGCGACCGCGTCGGTGTCCGGGTCGTCGACCAACTCCGCGATCTCGCGCAGTCCGAAGCCCAGCCGCCGGTAGACGAGCACCTCCCGCAGCCGCTCGACGTCGCCCGCCGAGTAGGCCCGGTATCCCACCGAGGTCCGCGCGGACGGCCGCACCAGGCCGATCTCGTCGTAGTGATGCAGCGTGCGGACGCTCACGCGGGCCAGCTCGGCCACACGTCCCACAGTCAGGTGTTCCTCCACGCCACCGACGATGCGGCATGACGCCACGTGAGGGTCAAGCGCCGGTACGCCCGCGTGCGGCTGATTTCCCCCGTCCGGCATCCGGCATCCGGCTTCCGTGCCACAGTGTTCAGCAGGCGACTTGGCCGTCGCGGGCGGAAGCGGCTCTCAGGAGGGGGATCACATGGCTTCGGAGGCAATCCCGTCCCAGGGGCGCCCGGTGCGTGATCTCGTCCGCGAGGTGGTCATCGAGCTGGCACCGGACGAACTTCCGCTGCTGGAAGGGATCTTGGCGCTCGATGACGCCGCAGCCGTCCGGCGTCTCGAGGGTCGAGGGCAGCGCCGGGAACCGCTGGGCTTCGGCATGGGAGAGATCGCCGTGCTGGTCACTCCGGTGGTCTGGCTGGCCCTGGACCAGGCGGCCCGGCGCATCGGCGACATCGCCATGCAACGTGCGTCGAGGGAGTCGGCCGGTGTGCTGAGACGGCTCCTGAACAGAAGCCGGCCGCCGGTCGTGGTGCCCCCGCTCACCCGTGCACAGCTGGCCGAGGTACGGCGGCTGGTGCTGGAGACCGCCGAGCAGCGCGGTCTCGCCGCCACGCAGGCCTCGGAGGTCGCGAACGCGGTGGTGGCCGGGCTGGTCCTGGCCGATCCGGCCTCCTCGGACGACGGCGGCCCGGCCTCTCCCGCCGTCACCGGTTCCACCCCCGGGAACTAGGTCGTGTCCGCAAAGTCACGCCTGCGTCGCGGCGCCCGGCACGCACCGGACGCCGCAACGCCCGCCCTGCGGGCGAACGACGCGACAATTCCAGATAGGATAAGCGTCGGGTTGGGGAAGAGATTGATT